>JAJYLC010000004.1 GCA_021787935.1 Chloroflexota bacterium
ATCTCTGAATACGCTGGGGACGTCCGAAATCGATGATGGCGTCCATAGCGGCGCGGATGCTCCTGCCAGTGAACAGCACATCGTCAACCAGAACGACATTTTTGCCAGTGATGCCGGTGGGTATATCGGTAGGACGGATCACCGGCGGAGTCTCAAGGTAAGGGAGATCATCCCGGTGCAGTCCGATGTCGAGGGTGCCCACAGGGACGTCTACTCCCTCTGCTTTCTTTATCACCGCTGCGATACGTTGAGCCAGAGGCACGCCGCGAGTATATACACCTATTAACACCAGGTTGTTGCTGCCGTCGTTGGTCTCCAGGACCTCGTGGGAGATGCGAACGAGCGCCCGGCGTATCTCGTCCTCTGTCATTATTACTTTTTCAGGCATAAAAAAACCTCTACCTTTAAAAAGGTAGAGGGTCACACTCCTTATTAGATTTAGCCAGGTTGTAGGATAACATCACCCCATCCTTTCCAGTCTCTCTGGACTGAATTAAAGGTTCAACCTGTGGAACATTATAACAGCTTATCATGTAGTTAACAAGTGTCATGTAGTTAATAAGTGGTTTTTCCTAGAGTGTCTGAAGTTAGGGATAGCAAAAGCACGTTCCTGACCTCTCTCAACAAACAGCATGATTCGCCAAAAGAGCCGCCTGAAGCTGATTTTCTCTTATACGCATATTCACATTTCTCACCTTAGATTCAAAAAGAGTGCTAAGCAGGTGTTTACACGTGCTAAAAAATGGGTGTCTTTACTTGTACGAAAGCACGAGTTTTCTCAGATGTCAAAGCTGTCTATCTAATATAAACTAATATTTGGATGCATAAAGGTCGAGGAACTACTGGCATTGACTGGAGAAAGGCGTAGTGCGCCTCCAGACTAGAATAAAGCCCGAAAAGTTCAAGTAGGGCACAGCCAGGATTAAGACAGGCAAGCTAAATTCTAATATCGCTCATTGCGATGAAAAGGCTAGTTCGATGAATGCAAAAATCACTGATTTTCAAGCTAAGATGGAGCTTACCCTCCCAGCCCCCAGGATCAGGACTCCGCAGAGAGAAGGACTGGCCAAACGGTTTTCTCCTAGCGACAGTAATCTTGACCTGACCCGATTGGCCGTTGTAGGTCCTGCCCTGGCAAGAGCAGTTAAAAGTCGGAAGTTTCAGTTCCTAGTAATCCTGCCCAGCCAGATTCTTTTCTGGCTAGTAATTTTCACGGGGATCTTCGGCGTTATAGACCCCACGAAAAACTTTGCCACGGCAATCACTTGGTATATCTGGTTCGCCTTGATGTTCCCATTGACTCTTGCTATCGGCCGGGCATGGTGTGTGACCTGTCCTTTCGGAGGTTTCGGCGAATGGATCCAGCGCAAGACCCTATGGGGCCGTAAACAGAAAACCCTGGGTTTGGGCTGGAAGATGCCCAAGCCGCTGGCTGAATACGGACTTCTGATAGGAGTGTTTATATTTTTGGGCCTTACCTGGGCCGAGGAGTTCTTTAACATCGCTGGCCCTGGAAATCCGATATTAACCAGCTATATGGTGCTTGGCATCGTCGGATTCGCGGCGGTCAGCTTCTTATTGTTTGAGCGTCGTACTTTCTGTCGATACCTATGCCCTCTCTCTTCTCTTATCGGCGTCTGCGGTACCACCAGCGTGATCGCTGGATTCAGACCGAAAGACCGGGGCAAATGCTTGAATTGCCAGACTAAAGATTGCATGCGGGGTGGCAAGGAAGGCTATGGATGCCCCTGGTACACATACCCCGCAACCGCTGATACCAATACCGAATGCGGACTATGTAGCGAATGCTATAAAGCTTGCCCCTATGACAATATAAGCTTGTACGCTCAGAAGCCTTTGACCTCGGTAGTAGCCCCGCGCAAAAAACCGATAATAGCCTGGATAGCTGTGATACTCTTGGGGCTGGTACTTTTCCAGCAATGGAATGCCCTTCCTTCATACGCCACAGTGGACAACTGGCTGAACAGCGCGATGCACTTCCCGAATTATCCCAATCCGATCGATTACATAGGTACCATTGCATTCGTGGCAGTGATTTTCGCTGGATTGGCTTTCCTGGTTTCACGAGCGATCTCCTTCAGAACCAAGATCGCCAGGTCATTTAATGCTTGGTTTGCACCTATGATGTACGCGTTTATCCCGCTTGTCGGAGCTGATTTCTTGGCAAGGGTAATGCCTAAATTCATTAACCATGCAGCCGCGGCGGTTGCTACAATCCCCAGCGCGTTCGGGCATCCAGTCGGATTCGGCGACTTCCAGATTCTCAACCTGAGTTGGCTGCTGCGTTTGCAGTACATACTGGTAGGTCTGGGTACCGTCGGCACAATATACGCCATCTCGAAGATAGCCAAGAAGGACCTGGACCAGCTAACCCAGCATAAAACGCTGGCGCGCATAATACCCACCTTGATTGCGGTAGTGGTCGGAGGGGGAATGATTGCACTCTACTTCTTTATGAGCGGAGCCGAGTAAAGGAGAGGATTAAATGAACACAACAAGACTGACTGCAGAAAAAGCCACTGCGCTAAAACCTGAAGTTAAAATTATCGAGGAGAGATGTGCCGGGTGTCAGGAATGCATCATCCGCTGCCCTACCCAGGCTTTATCTATGGACATTATCAGATGGAAAGCAACAGCCGATAATGACCTCTGCGTGGGATGCAGGCAGTGCGAGCGTACCTGTCCTTTTTCGGCTATCAGCGTCATCGGGCCCAGGCTTGTAGCAGAACGGACACCAACCGTGTTCAATAACGGCTCGGAAGTCATAGGCAAGAACAACGAAGTAAGGGCAGGGTTTGCTAACCTTGAAGAAGCCATCAAAGAAGCCAAGCGATGTCTGAACTGTCCGGATCCTACCTGCTTTCGCGGGTGCCCGGCTCATAATGATATACCTCGGTTTATCGAGGCCATAAGGAACAGAGATTTAGAGTTAGCATCGGAGATAATATCAAAAACCAGTTGCCTTCCCGGTATATGTTCAAGGGTGTGCAACTGGCCGGCACAGTGCGAGGGTTCCTGTAACTGGGCGCTTGCCGGAGGAGAGCCGGTCGCGATAGGAAAACTCGAAAGATTTGTCACTGACAACGCAAAACCTATGCCTGTTCGCCAGACATCGGAGAAGGGTAAAGGACTTTCTGTGGTCATAGTAGGCTCAGGACCGGCCGGCATCGCCGCCGCCTGGGAATTAGCTTCAGCAGGAGCTACGGTCGCCATCTATGAGAAGGACCAGGTCCCGGGCGGAGTTTTGCATTGGGGAATACCTTCATACATACTCCCCGATGAGGTATCCGAGCGGCCTATAAAAGCCTTACAGGATGCAGGGGTCAAGATATATACTAATAATCCCGTGTCCCCGGAAGTAATGGAGCGATTACTCAAGACACATGACGCAGTAATAGCGGCACAGGGCGCTCCGGTAGCGGAACGCCCCAATATTCCCGGCCTAGATTTAGCGGGTGTAATCAACGCCACTGCTTTCCTCAGCAAAGCCAAACAGGCCCTTGCGAGTGGCACTCCAATCCCTGAGTTTCGGGGGGCTCAAATCTTGGTTTTAGGTGGGAGCGATACGGCCATAGACGTGGCGCGAAGCATAGCCCGCCTGGGAGGAAAGGCTGTGATTATCCATCGAAGGGAAGAACAGTTTTCCCGGGCCCGGGAGGATGAGATAGCTGAAGCTAAACATGAAGGTGTGGAATTCCGTTTCGCGACTAATATCGCGAGGCTGGAAGGCGATAATGGCAAGCTGAGGCGAGCAGTATTAGTGCGCACGCATCAAAAGAGGGCCGATTCAGTGGCTGAAGCAGTGAAGGGAACCGAGCAAACCATTGAGGTTAACATGGTTGTGTTAGCCACCGGATACAAGCTCGATTCTCACTTCTCTACAATTTTCGGACCGTTGCCGCTCAGGCAGCCTCTATCAGACCGCCTTCTACCCGATAGGCGTTGGCAGGCCTCCGGCATCCTGACCAGGAATAACCCCATCGGAAAACTTGCCTGGGAAAGGGAATACGGATTGCGGTCTTCAGCCCTGCCCCGGTTCGGTAAACTATGGTTGGTTGGCGATGCTTTAATAGGGCCGTCTACTGTGGTCGGTTCTATGGCCCAGGGAAAATTAGCTGCCCGAGCGATACTGGAAGGGCGAACCTCTTCCTAGTAGCTCTCAGCTTTAAGGGGAGAGGTCGAATTCTTAAATCTACGAGCTTTTCAGCTTCTTAATCGCCCTGGGTAAAACCGGAAGCAAATCGCTGGCAACCATACCTGCGTCACCCAATTCTTCCCGCACCATCCCGCCTGCTGAGCTGTGCAGGTAAGCACCGCAGCAGGCTGCATCGAACGGGGGAAGGCCCTGAGCTAGCATGCCTGCAATAGCCCCGGAAAGCACATCACCGGTGCCCGCCGAGGCCAGACCGGGATTCGCCGATGGGTCGAGCTTCGCTCTGCCATCTGGTGCTGCGATAACGGTGTACGCCCCTTTGAGCACCACTACCTTTTGCCACTCAACAGCCATCCTTTGGGCCACTTTAAGACGGTTTCCTTGTATCTCAGTAACAGAAATCCCGGTTAACCTGGCCATCTCGCCGGGATGCGGAGTTAGCACTGCAGGGTATTTCATCTTCTGCCACCACTTATCGGTCTTGGCCAGGGCATTCAGTGCATCCGCATCCAGAACAACTCCTTGGGGCATAATAGGAGCAAGGGAGAATAATGATTTTCTGACAAACTCCAGGGTTGAAGGATGCTGCCCCAGGCCACAGCCCATAAGGAGCACGTCATATTCCCGTAGCTGCTCCACAAAAAAAGGCGCTGCCTCGGCACCGATAATATTCGGCTCAGCTTCCGGCAGCGGCGTATAAGTTACCTCGGTCAGCTTCGCCGCCAGCACTGGCTGAAGGCTGCGGGCTGTTGCCAGAGTCACCAGCCCGGCTCCGACTCTGGTAGCTGCAGCGCAGGCAAGATAGGCAGCCCCGATATAATTTATCGAGCCAGCAGCTATTATGACCTTGCCAAAGCTGCCTTTATTGGCATTCAGAGGCCTTTTAGGGAGCACAGACTTCACCCACTCCGGGGTGATAAGTGCCGTATTAATATCGTCGGCAAGCTTCGGTTTTATGCCTATAGGGGCCACAATGACTCTGCCAACCCTCTCCGCGCCGGGGAAATTGAACAGCCCCACCTTGGGATAAGCCAGAGTGATAGTTACATCGGCGAAAAGGCACGCTTCATCCACCGCACCTGTATCGGCGTCCAGGCCCGAAGGGAGGTCAACTGAGACTATTGTGAGATTGGGGCAGCCCTCCCTGAACCTTCTCACCCGCTCCAGTACCTCCTTGATAGTTCCCTGGAGAGGGCGGAGTTTGCCAGTGCCAAACAGAGCGTCAACTACTATCTCAGATGAAGAAAGCGCGTCGCCCAGGAAAACAAATTCCTTGTCAGACTCGGCATCCGTATAGGAAAGACCCCGTTCCTGCAGGAGCTTGAAGTTCTTATCCCCCTCCGCGCGGCGTTTATAAAAATACAGACTCACCTCAGCATCCCAGTCATAGAGATGGCGTGCTGCGACTAATCCATCTCCGCCGTTGTTGCCCGGCCCTACTAGAATCAAGATGGGACATCCGGCGACACTGCCCCCTCGCAGGTTTCTTATCTCCTCGGCAACAGCTAGGCCAGCGTTCTCCATAAGCATATCCATGGTGACGCCTGCCTCAACGGACCTCTGCTCCAAGGTGCGCATCTGCTCGCTGGTGACTAGCTTCAAGGTGATCCTCCTATCACAGAGGCGACAGCATAATCCCGGGAATGGGAAAGGCTAATAGCGATCTCAGCTATGCCCAGCTTTCTGGCGCGGGCGAGTGCTCTGCCATGCAGGTAGACCAGGGGTGCATTGCGTTTATTGCTCAGGATTTCTATATCTCGCCAGGAGACACCCCTCCTGCCCGTACCCAGTGCCTTCATCACAGCTTCTTTACCGGCAAAGCGAACTGCCAGTTCCGGCGCTCGATTAAAGCATACCTCAAGTTCCGCTGCGGTATATATCCGGTCAAGGAACCTTTGCCCCCAACGGTCAATAGCACGCTCAATGCGCTCTATCTCAATTATATCCACGCCGAGATGATGCATCGCCACAAATCCACAAAGGGCTCAGCCCCTTGTTCAATTTTAGTGCCTAAAAGTATATCACAACAAAGGCAGGCGGACTATAGTAAACCCTTACCCAAAGGTTGACTTCGGTATGGATTATTTGGTAGACTGAGCGAGGCACGGAAAGGGAAACCTCTTATCACCAAACAACCACAAACCACAAATTCGTACAACTAAATATTCTTAAGAGGGTAGAGTATGCCTGAGAAGAAGAAAGTAGAAGGACTCGTCCTGAAGACTCGTCCTGAAGGATTCCTACCTAAGTATCGAGTGCTGGATCTGGCTGACGAGAAGGGCGCCTACTGCGGCAAACTGCTCGGAGACCTCGGAGCCGAAGTGATAAAGGTTGAGCCCCCCACAGGGGACAAAACAAGGTTCCGAGGTCCTTTTTTTAAGAACGAGGTCCACCCTGAGAAGAGCCTGTTCTTCCTCTACTTCAACACCAGCAAGGGTTCGATAACTCTGAACCTCGAGGACAGCGCCGGGCAGGATATATTCAAGCGGCTTCTGGTAAAAGCAGATGTAGTGGTGGAGAGCTTCCCGGTGGGTTATCTTGCCAAGCTGGGGCTTAATTACCCCAAACTCAAGAAGGTAAACCCCAAACTGGTGATGGCCTCGATAACCCCTTATGGGCAGAAAGGCCCGCTCTGCGGCTACAAAGCGCAGGACATCAACGTCATGGCCATGAGCGGCTATATGCAGCTTGTAGGCGAGCCCGACCAGACCCCGCTGGTGCTCGGCGGCGAGCAGTCGTTCTACCCCGGAGCACAGTTCGCCACAGCCGGCACAATAGCAGCCCTATTCTATCGTGATTCTGTGTCAGGGAAGGGCCAGTACGTGGATGTGCCCATGCAGGAAGCTATGATCTCTTACTGGCAGGAGCAGACGCCGGTCCCCATGTGGCAGAAGACAAAGGAGAACAACACGCGTGTGGGCGTGATGGACGCCATGGTCACACCCTGCGGCCTCTATCCCTGCAAAGACGGCTGGATTTCACTGTGCGTAGTGACCCCGCCGGAGTGGGACACGCTGGCGCAGTGGATATTCGAGGTAACCAAAAACGAAGAAGTCCTTAAAAATGAGTATAAAGGCGGACTCCTCGACCGCATGCCTGTGCGCGATATGGTGAACGCGCTGGTGATAAACTTCACGGAGCAGCTCACCGGGCGTGAGATCTTTTTGGAGGGACAAAAGCGGAAGCTGGTAGTAATGCCTGTAAACGATGTCCCCTCCCTTCTTAGCGATACTCAGCTTAACTCGCGTAACTTCTGGGTGGAGCTGGACCACCCTGTCGTGGGCAAGCTGAAATACCCCAGGGGCCCGTTATACAGTGATGCCATTCCCGCACCGTCAAAAGCGGCTCCGCTGCTGGGCGAGGACAACGAGAGAATATACTGCAAAGAGCTGGGCTTTACCAAGGAAGACCTGGCAGTGCTGCGCGCCTCAGGTGTAATCTAGAGCATCGAGCGATTGCGAAAGAAAGGAAGGATGAAGCTATGGCCAAGAAAGCTCTGGAAGGCATCAGGGTCATAGAGTTCGGACTTTACCTGGCATTGCCCCTGGCTACGCGCCTGATGGCGGCCATGGGGGCGGAGGTCATCAAGGTCGAAACCCTTACCTCTCTGGATATGTCCTGGTTCGGCCCCATCTACGCTCCGGGTTCGCTGCAACTGGAGTACCGGCCCCTCAAACGCAATGTCACCCTGGATGTGCGCCAGCCCAGAGGCAGAGCGGTCATGGAGGAGCTGATCAAAAAAAGCGACGTATACATGACGAACCTGGGTGAGGGTTTTTTAACCAAGTTTGGCCTGGATTTCAAACACGTTCAATCGCTGAAGAAAGACCTCATTGTGTTGTGGCAGACCGGACTGGGCAGCGTAGGCCCCTACGGCGGCTTCAAAGCCTACGGCAGGCTGATGCAGCATGCCTGCGCTGTCTCCACGCTGACCGGCTCGCCCGACACACTGGGCGTAGCCAACATCTCGTATTCGGACTATCACACTTCGATATTCAATGCTATGGCAATTATAGGAGCGCTAGAGAGGCGCCGCCGCACCGGTAAAGGCTGCTTCATAGAGTGTCCCATATATGAATCCGGCGTGGTCACAGTAGGTCCGGCTTTTCTGGATTACCAGGCAAACAAAGTGGTGCCGGAGCGCAGGGAGAACAGGCACCGTTTCTTCGCCCCGCACGGCGCTTATCCCTGCAAGGGAACAGACAGATGGTGCACTGTAGCCGTGACCAATGAAGCGGAGTGGAAAGCTTTCTGCAAAGTAATTGGCAGCCCTGCCTGGACAAAGTCGCCGAAGTTCGCCACCGCTGCCGACAGGGTCAAGAATGCTAAGGAGTTGGACGGTTTGATTGAAGGGTGGACACTGGGGTACGATGCTTATGAGGTGATGGAAAAGATGCAGAAGGCAGGGGTGCCTTCCGGTATAGTGGCTAAAGGAGAAGACCTGGATAAGAGCGAGCATCTCAAGCGCCATGGGTTCTACTATGAGACCGAATTCTACACTGCCGACTTTGAAAAGCCAGGGGTGGAGTGGCCGGTGGCCGGGATGACGGTCACCTGGAAGGAGCCTGTGTACATGTCCGATACCCCCTGCATGTTCGGACCCATGCACAAGGTGGGGCAGGACAATGACTACGTTTACGGCAAGCTCTTGGGCATGTCAAAGGCGGAGATAAAGAAACTAACCGAAGAAGGCGTGTTCAAATAATCAGAATACCGTTTCTCCAACCCGTCTACCCTCTGGCTGGCTCAGGGCGAACAGATTGGTAGCCTCTCACCGTTCGTGGTGAGCTTGTCAGACCATGAACGGTTATGTAATGGAAATAACAACACAGTATTATCAAGATTAAAGAGGAGGGAATCTGATGCCGGCGAAGGTTAAGAAGTTAACCAATCCCAAGGCTATCGACATGGAGTGCCTGATGAGCACTAAGGAAGGAGCGGTCAGCAGAGACCCCGGGATGATTGAGATGCTGGCCGCCTATTTCAAAACAATGGGGCTGCGCATAAAAACCGAGGACGAGCAGGCCCAAGACTGGAGAGACGCAGGCGTCCAGGTGGTGATTATGAGCCAGGCGCACAAACTGCTCGGCTTCACCGAATGGTCCCAGGTTGTGGAGAGGCATAACTACATAGGTCAGCTTAAGAAGGATTACCCCGACGTAATTCTGGGTTTCTGGGTCGGCATCTCCATCGCCGACTTCAGTATCTGGAAAGCCCTGAAAGAAGTCGAGCGATGTATCAAAGACCTGGGCAGCTTCGGCGTTTTCGTCACCGGAATGTACGGAATCCCTGCCAACGACAAGATGTGGTGGCCCTTCTACGACCTGTGCCAGGATGCCGGCGTGCCTATCAAGATTTCAGTCGGTGCAACCGCCGGCGGTGCCGGACAGGGCGGCGGCTCGGTAGGCGGTGTGGGCATAAAGCTTTCAACTGAGAAACCTATACCCAACATAGACGATGTCGCTGCTTCCTTCCCCAACCTGACCATAATCGGGCACCATTATCCCTTTCCCTGGGTCGATGAGATGACGGCAGTTATGATTCACAAAAACAACGTGTACTGCGAGGTGCACGGCTGGCGTCCCAAGTATTTCCATGATAACTTCAGGAGAGAATTAAACACCCGTATCAGGAACAAGATTATGTTCGGCTCCGACTATCCCTTCTTCCCCTATGCCACGCTGTTTGAAGACTGGGAGGCGAGTAATTACAAGCCCGAGGTTCTGCAGAACGTATACCTCAATACGGCTCGCAAGCTGCTGGGACTGGAAGGCAAATAGCATTTGGGAATATAATAATTGGGTAGGGCGGAGTCCATCCCCGGAAGGACTTCAGCCTACCCAATGCTCTTGAGAAACGGAGGCTTATCCTATGGATTTCAGCTTTACGCCAGAGCAAGAACGTCTGCGCCTGGAGGTGCGCAAGTTCCTACAAAAAGAAGTCACCGATGAGATGAAATTAGACTTCAGGTTCGACCGTCCTTACAGCCAGGACACCTGGAAGCTGCTGCGCAAGCTGGGAGAAAGGGGCTGGCTCTGCCCTCTGTATCCCAAAGAGTGGGGCGGCATGGCTGCCTCTCCACTGGATAACTATGTTGTTCAGGACGAGTTGTCCTATGCCTTTGCCCCTACTCCATTCGCTGTGATCGGCGCTATGGTGGTAGGGCCAACGCTTCTGATACATGGGAACGAGGCGCAGAAGAAGAAATACCTGCCCATGATAGCCCGCGGCGAGGTCGAATTCTCTATGGGTTACACCGAGCCCGGCTCAGGCTCGGATCTGGCTTCCCTTTCCCTCAAGGCAGAGGACAAGGGCGATTACTACCTGCTCAACGGGCAGAAGATGTTCAGCACCAAGGCTGATTTTGCCGACTACGGCTGGGTTGCAGTCAGGACCGACCTGGAGAACCCCAAGAAGCACAAGGGTATCTCGCTGCTCATCATAGACCTCAAGAATACCAAAGGCCTGACCATCCGCCCTATTTACAATATGAGCGGCTACCATTCCACCGAGGTTTTTTATGACGATGTAAAGGTCCCCAAGGAAAATCTGGTCGGCGACCTGAACCAGGGCTTCTACATCATAGGGGCTGCCTTGCTGTTCGAAAGAGCGGTCACAGTCAGTGGATTCCACCGTGCCCTGGAGCTTCTCACAGAGTATGCCAAAACTACCAAACGCAACGGCAAGCCTCTGTCATCCGACCCTCTGGTCAGGCACAAGCTCGCTGAGATAGAGATGAAGTTCGCCGTGACCAGAGTGCTGTCTTACCGCCTCTCCTGGATGCAGGTTCACAAGATGTTCACCCTGACTGAGGTGGCCATAACCAAGCTGCTCAGCACCGAGTTGGTGTACGACCTGGCACATGCCGGTATGCAGATACTGGGACACTACGGCGAGCTAGTTCCCGGCTCGAAGTGGGCAGAGCTTCAGGGGTGGTTTGCCCATATGTACCAGGAGGCGCCGCACTACAAGATAGCCGGCGGCACCTCAGAGATTCAGAGGCAGATTCTCGCCACCCGAACCCTGGGGCTGCCCCGAGGGTAGCCCAATTGCTGACGAAGCCACATCCGAGGATTGAAGGATTGGTTTTGTTCATGGTTAATTTGAGAGATTCATCTTTGAATAACTTTGAAGGCAGTAAGAAGACCGGAATCGCAGGCTGCGTATTCAATATAGAGCGGTTCGCTATCCGCGACGGCCCCGGTATCAGAACCACCGTCTTTCTCAAAGGCTGCCCGCTGAGATGTCTGTGGTGCGCCAACCCGGAATCCATCAGCCCTACACCGCAGCTTTTCTATCTGGAAAATCAGTGCACCAGATGCTACCGCTGTGTCGAGATATGCCCTAATAAAGCCACAACCAAGTCTGCCGAAGGTGCAATAGTGATCAACCGCAGCCTGTGCAAGGCCTGCGGCAAGTGCGTGGAGATATGTCCTAACAAGGCCAGACAGATAACTGGCAAGCTGATGACGGCGGATGAGGTGCTGGAGGAAGTCAAGAAGGATGCATTGTTCTACCAGAATTCGGGCGGCGGCGTCACCTTCTCAGGAGGCGAGCCAACACAGCAGCCCGAATTCCTCTGGCATCTTCTCAAAGGCTCCCAGGATGCCGGCATTCACACCGCCCTCGATACTACCGGGTTCGTCAAGCCTGACGTCCTGAAAAAGCTCCTGGAGCATACTAATCTGTTGCTTTACGACATCAAGCACATGAACCCGGCAAAGCATAAGGAGCTTACCGGCGTCGATAACCGCTTGATTCTGGAGAATGCCAGAATGATTGCCACTATGGGCAAGCCCATGATAATCAGGGTGCCTTTGATACCCGGCCATAACGATTCCAGGGAAAACATGAAGGCTCTGGCAGAGTTTATGCTCAGCCTGGGACTTAAGAGGGTTGACCTCTTGCCTTACCATTCGCTGGGCAAGATCAAATACCAGAGACTGGGCACAGAATACAAACTAAGCGACCTCAAACCCTTCGCAGAAGGTGAGGTAGCCAAGATCAAAGCTGACCTTGAGTCCTACGGGCTGCAAGTCGGGGTCGGCTAACCTTAAGGAGGCAGCATGGATTTCGCCCTCAGCGAACAACAGGAAATGCTTAAGAAAGTGGCCAGCGAGTTCCTGGCCAAGGAATGTACCAAGAAGCTGGTTCGAGAAATGGAAAAGGACGGAAAGGGGTACTCGCCGGAGCTGTGGCAGAAGATGGCAGACCTGGGCTGGCTGGGCCTGGTCTACCCCGAGAAATATGGCGGCAGCGGGCTCGCCCTCGTTGATTTCACCACCCTGCTCGAGGAGATGGGCAAGGCTATTGTCCCCGGGCCTTTCCTATCCACCGTCCTCTGCGGATTGGCAATCCTGAAGTGGGGAACGGAAGCTCAGAAAGCTGACTTACTGCCCCGGATAGCCAAAGGAGACGCGATAATGTCCCTGGCGCTGACCGAGGTAAGCTCGACCTACGATGCGACTGGGATAAAAGTCAAAGCCGTTGCCGACAGCAATGACTTTATTATCAGCGGCACCAAGCTCTTCGTCACCTATGCCCATGTTGCCGACTACTTGCTGTGTGTCACCAGAACGAAGGCGAGCAGGAACAAGCGTGATGGCATTACACTTTTCCTGATAGATACTAAGAGGCCAGGTATAAGCTGCACCCTTCTCAAGACCTTCACCGGCGACAAGAAGTGCGAGGTCGCTTTCAAAAATGTGCGAGTCCCCAAGGGCAACATACTAGGCAAGCCGGACCAGGGTTGGAATATAGTAGACGAGCTTTTAGGGCTGGCCGCGTTCCTGCAGTGCCCCTGGATGGTAGGCGGCACCCAGCAAGCCCTGGACATGGCGGTGGCCTACGCCAAGGAAAGGTCCCAGTTCGGGCGAGCTATCGGGAGTTTCCAGGCACTTCAGACCAAGATGGCTAACACAGTCGTCGATGTTGCCGGAGCCAGGGACTTCACCTACTACACAGCGTGGAAGCTTGACCAGGGTATACCCTGCAAGAAAGACATCTCGATAGCAAAGGCATGGACAGCCGAAGCCTACCGTAAAGCCTGTGTCGAAGGGATCCAGATACACGGAGGCATTGGCATCACCCAGGACCACGATATGCAGCTCTATTATCGCCGCGCCAAAGGCATGGAAATCGCCTTCGGCGACGTTGATTTCCACTTGGAGCTGATAGCCCAAGAAATGGGTTTATAACATATATGGGCAATTCATGAATTGCCCATACGTAATTATCCGCATAGTTGGGAACGAGGCGCACCTAGGTTCATTAAGACATCTAGAACGAGCTTTCCTTCAGACGTGCCAGTAGGGAGTCTTTTAGACCCTAACGGCTAGCCGGAGACGGTGCTAATCGTGATGCCGATGTCTCGCGAGGGCGCACTAGCCAGGCTAGCAAGACACCAATCTGATAGAGCGTGATTATTGTGCCCGCCACCACTATCTGGTCGAAAGGATTGGGTGATGGGTCGAAAATGGCACCAATCACAAAGGATAAAACGATCATCCACTTCTGAAACCGCATGAAGCCTTTATAGGAAATGACCCTGAGCTTGGCCAGCAGGTACATCACTAGAGGCGTCTCGAAGGCGAGCCCAATGCCGGCGAGTAGGATGATCAGCAGGTTCAGGTAGTCGGAAATACGTATCATCGGCGTCACCAGGCCATTCCCGTACGTGAGCAGGAACTTGAACATAATGGGCAATACCAGGAAATAGCCCATGGCTACGCCGCCAGCAAACAGCAGAATGGTGATGGGCATTACAAGCAACATCAATGCCTGGGTCTTAGCGCTTACTGCGGGCGCAACGAACATTATTATCTGGTAAACGAGAAACGGCAGCGCAAGCACAAGGCCGGCCATAATCGCAACTGTGATAGTCGCACCCATGAATTCGGTGGGGCTGGTGACGATAGGAGTTGTGTTAGGTGAGAGCAATCCGTGAGCAGGCGCCAGGAGTAGCTTGAATATCGGATGGTAGAACACAATGGCCAGTACAAATCCAGCCATGCCCACCACAGCCACCCACCAGAGCCTGCGGCGAAGCTCCTGGAGATGGGCGAATATGGACATCGGCCGGTCCCTGCTCCCCTTAGCATCCTTTTTTGTTATATGACCACTCATAGGACAAGCTCGCTACGCATTAGGATTTTGCTCTGAAATGCAGGCATATCCCTGTGACTATCCGCTATTAATTTAGGACTTTTGATTTTGCTTGAGCGGGGGTTCCCCATATCAACTCGAGTGAGCACACCTCTTTGATCTCGAATTAATGGTATACTGAGCACATTCGGTTGTCAAGCTCGTGCACTCGTCCCAGTACTTTAGCTGACAGCATTATTCCTTTTCTTTCGGTTTTCTCAAAGCGCACAAAAAACTTCTGTGATGTTATAATCCCGGGGATTAATGCGGTGGAGAGATTGAATACTGAAGGCATTGACAGACAGTAAGCAGGAGCCTATCATCAGACATTGAGTGTCTTGAGGAAGGTAATACCGTGTAATGCCACCGCTTGCAGGATGGACGCTATGGATAACAGGGTTTGTGGGCAAAGTCCCCGCACTCGACCACTTGATGCGGTTACTTGTCAACGACTTCTTCATCCTCTTAGTCATATGCCTCATTATGCTCGGACTGTGGATTGGCCACCCTGATCGTTCTAAGAGGGAACAACTTCAGAGAGCCGTTATGAATGCGGCTGTCGCATTAGGGATAGCTGCACTGATTGTAAAAATAATGAACGTGACTATTCCCGATCTTTGGCCGCGGCCTTTTCAAGTCAATGATTCCGTTATCAGAGAGAGCGCTATACGCGCTACTGAAAGCATTTTCTATTTCCCCCATGATCCCTCATTCCCGTGCAAACCTACTGCAGTGGCATTTGCGGTGGCCACCGGGGTATGGCTTGGCAATCGCAAGGCGGGGGTTGTCCTTTACGTATTAGGTACACTCTGGGGCTTGGCCAGGTTCTATGCCGGGACCCAGTTCTTTGTAGACATAGTCGGTGGCGCTGCTATTGGCGTACTCACAGGACTCTTTATCAGCAAGGTCTTCATGCCACGTGTGGAACCCTTTCCTACATGGGCTTTAAAGCTGGCGAGATTATTGTATATTGCTTGAGGCAAGGCGCTGGAAATCGCCTTCAGCGATGTCGATTACCACCTGGAACTGGTAGCCCAGGAAATGGGGCTATCTATAAAGGGCTGATTCCAGCCGTCCATGGTGAACGCTGCCCTGGTCCGGAAAGGCCTAATATGTCATTCCTGCCTTGAGCAGGAATCCAGGTGCCCCTAAACCTTCAGACCCTCTCAAACACAATCCACAGCAACATAACGCCAGCACTCAGAATTTGATTGTAAAATGTAGGGGCGTTCAATTGAACGCCCCAATATCATTCAACCCGTTTTGGGAACCGGTCTTAACCTTCTTTAACCTTACTCCATCTTGCGGCTTTCACCTACCAATAGGTCAAGAGTCCCCTTAGTAACTACCCCGGCTCTGTATTCTTTAACCTTCAACTTGCGCAGAGCTGTTAGTATTTGACTATTATATAAAGTACTACCCCAGTCGGTTTTGAAAAAAGTATGTTTGCACTCACCCATCCACGCCTGTGATACAGTAGCTCTGGCAGGTATCATAGTAGGGAAGCTCACCTCGCAACCTCTCCAGTTCGCTTTCGGTATATACTTCCACCCCATCCACGGGTTTTCGTTGCCGATATTCTCGATTTGCTTACGAGTCGCATCATCGACAAGAGCTGCGTTCTTAATCTCGCCCTCGATCAGCTTAGTCCCGTATAAAGAGCAATAAAAACGCCAGTTATCCCCCTCCTTTTGAGGATTAGGTATATCGGCGTAGAGCTTTGGAGCTCCCAGTAACTCTCGACCCGTAATTATGGGAATCGTATCGTTCTCCCATAACACGGCAGCATAAGCGCCGATAAATTTGTCCTTCTTTCCTTTGAAAGCTGCCGCTAGATTCACGCCAACAACGTTATAGCCCCGGCCTGCCAGAAAGTCCACTTCACGAAATACCTGGCAATACACTGTTACAATAGGTTCGTCAGCAGGCGCATAGGGCTCCGGTAAATATGCCGAAAGGGCGTCTATATCAGTGAGATAAAGAATAATCAATTGTGTTACATCGCCATAATGGCATGCCTGCTGGCTGCTCAGCGGACCGAAATTTGTTGGCATAAAATATCCGGTTTTTGCTTTAAACCTGTACGGCATGACATACTCCTCTATTTTATTTATTTCATTAAACCTTCAGCTTCATCCCCTCCTGTCCTACCGTAATCTTAATTCCCAATTCTTTCGCCAACTCTGCTGTCTGTTCTCTGATCTGGTTTTCAAACAGGGGAGCTACGTGGATAACCAATACCGGCGGGAGATAGCCCTTCACCTTCTTAAACTGGGCCAGCTCTTTACCGAGCAGCCGTGGGGTAAGATGTCCGGCAGGGATGGCATGTTCCTCCAGCTCGTTGGGCATGGTCAAATCTATGATGAGCAACTGCGGCGATATATGTTCCCAACAGGAGGATAACCCCGGCCCCGTATCCCCGCTGAAGAAAAAACTCCGCCCATCTTTAGAACTAATCTGGTAGCCCACCGCCGGGGCAGCATGTTTGACGGGCAGCGCCAGCACTGTGTAGCCATCTATATTAGTAGCTTTGTTCAGCTCTAATCTATGAAACTTAAGAGATGGTTTCGCTGTCGGTCTTTTGGTGAAATCGGGATATATAACATCGTTGAGCACATTATTCAATATTGCGTCCAGCGTGCTTGCCTGAGAATATACATTGACAGTCTTCCTGACATAGGAGAAATTCAAGGCTACAGCAGCTACATCCCTTACATGGTCGTAATGGCAGTGGGTGAGTAGAATGGAGTTCACTTTTTCCTGCTCGGCAAAGGAGAGGCTGGAGGTAAGGGCACCGGCATCCACGGCAAGTACATCGTCCACTAGCAGAGATGTAAGCCTGGTTTCGACCGATTCAACATTGTGCGCCCCTAAAATCCTTATCTCCATTTTCCCTCCTAAAGCTTCCTCCCGTTCGTGGTGAGCTTGTCGAACCATGAACGGGACTGATAGAACCTCACCCTTCGACAGGCTCAGGGCGAACGGTAAATTACCTAACCTCACCGAGTAACCAGAAACGGATTGAAGTTGGTACCGTGGTCGTAGGTATCGACGCCCTCTTTTCTCTTCAGGAAGTTGACCACCATATAAGTGAAGGGAGTAGCCACCACCTCGTAGCCGGTTTTCACCAGCCAGTGGGTCAGGATTATGCCGACAATTAGAGGCCATGACAGCGTGCCCCCGAAGGCTATAATAATAAACACTGTAGCATCCAACCCCTGGCCGACCAGGGTTGAGCCGATAGTCCTGCTCCACAAGAAGCGCCCCTTGGTCATAATCTTCATCTTGGCCAGCACAAATGAGTTGGCGAACTCCCCGACAAGGTAGGCTGAGAATGAAGCCATCAGAAGCCGAGGGGTATAACCCAGGATGCGTTCATAAGCATTCTGGACACCGGAATCAAGCGCAGGTATCCGCCCAGCTACCCAGAAAGCAAACACTGCGATAAGGTTGCACAGGAAGCCCAGCCAGATTACCTTGCGTGCCTGGCGGTACCCGTAGACCTCGGTGAGTATATCTCCGAATATGTAACTTATCGGGAAAATAACAATAGCTGCAGGAATCGGTCCCGGAAACTGAAACCCGCCATGCCTGATGGGCTGAATGCCCAGCGTTATCAGCTTAACAGCGATGATATTCGCTGTAATCAGACAGGTTATGAAAAGAGCCGCGATAACTAAAAACCGCTGCGAAATCATCTTGATAGCTTGACCCCACTATATCCAGCGCCAACGATGGAACAGCCAGAACATGAATGCTCCCGGCAACAGCGATATGAGAAGAATAACAATAAAAGTCGTGTACGGGCCCCATGCTGTCCACACGTTTGGTGATAATCCGCCGGGCAGGTTTATATTCATTCCATAGAACGTCCCTACCATAGTAGCAGGGATAGTAATGGTGAATACGATAGTGAGCACGCCAAGTATCCTGTTCGTCCTCTCCTGGCTGAGCAGGTAATCCGTGTCCTTGTAAATCTCGACGGTCTCCTGACACTCATCAAGGTTGCTCCAGAGACGAGCCAGGTGGTCATTTATATCGCCGAAATATACCTTTAAGTCAGCCTCGGTATAGCGCTGGGCTTTCCGTTCAAGGTCACCGACAACCATTTTGATGGGGCCGATGATACGGCGCTGGGCGGCAATGTCGCGGCGCAGGACGGCGACATCCCTGGACGCATTTACTTTATCGTCGAAGACCTTGTCCTCTATCTCATCCAGATTAGATAATGTTTTCTTCACCATAGGAAAACAATAGTCCACCAGAACATCTACAATTCGATACATCAGATAGCCGGAGTCCTTGCCCAGATACCCCTCGCATACCTGGTCATCCTGCTGGCACCGGGTTGGCAGAGCGGCAAAAGGTTTAAGGTCACCGTTATGGACAGTCACCACAAAATCTTTGCCCAGGAATATAGACACCTGGCTCGGCCTGGTGATGCGCGTAGTGTGGTCGAAAACCGGGAAATGGAGGATGCTAAAAAGATAGTTCTCATACTCGTCGATTTTAGGGAGCTGAACCTTGCTCAAACAGTCGTCGAGGTCGAGGGGATGAAAAGGGTAATTCTGAGCCAGATAGTCCATTTCTCGCCGCGTGGGCCTTTCGATGTTTACCCAGGTGAGATTTTTCCAGGTAATCTTATTGATGCTGGGTTCCTTCTTGACTCCGCTGGCCGTAAATGCATCGTCATCAGCTTTACCGCCTTCCGCCGGCTTTCTCCCCCTAATCATTGAAAGGAGGTTGCCCAGGTAGTCTGAATCATACCGTTCTACTTTCCAATCACGGGGGATCTCGAAAATGACGGGGTTCTTTTTGCGCTGAAACGGCAGGTATCCATCACTTCGTCCCATCATCCTTAAGAAGCGACTTATGATACCCATCGCATTACACCGAAGAAATAAACCTCTCAGCAGTGATTGCAGCGGTGGCACCGTCTCCGGCAGCCGAGACTACCTGGCGTATCGACCCTGCCCTAATATCGCCGGCAGCGTAGATACCCGGCACTTCTGTTTCCATCTGCCCATTAACCGGAATAAAGCCAACTTCATCCAGGGTAAGCAGATTTCTAAGATAATCTGTGTTGGGGCGCAGCCCAACAGCTACGAAAACGCCTGACACCTCCACACTTGAACCTTTTCCGGTCTTCACATTCCGTAACTTGACTTCCCTAACCTGCTTGTCGCCTGTGATAGAATTGACCACCGAATCCCAGACAAACTCTATCTTGGGATTAGCAAATGCCCTATCTTGAAGTACCTTGGTTGCCCTTAGCTGGTCACGGCGATGGATAACCATCACCTTTGTGGCAAATCTGGTCAAAAAAAGGGCGTCGTTGATAGCAACATTGCCTCCACCCACCACTGCAATTACTTGATCTCTGAAAAATGCCCCATCGCACATAGCACAGTAGGAAACACCCCTCCCTAAGAACTCTTCCTCGCCCGGCACCCCTAGCTTGCTATGCTCAGAGCCTGCAGCGATAATTACAGCTTTGGCGCGATACTGACCCTCGCTTGTAATAACTATTTTTTCGTCCTTAATCTCAATCCCCTGCACCTCAGCGAAAGCAGTCGGTAAACCATACTTTGTTGCTTGCTGGGCTATCAGGGCACCGAGCTCGGAACCAGATATCCCCTGGGGAAACCCGGGATAGTTCTCCACCATCTCTGCATTCAATATCTGGCCCCCCAGCCCTGCTTTTTCGATGAGCAAGGTATCCAACTTTGACCTGGAGGCATACAAGCCAGCACTGAGCCCCGCAGGGCCACCGCCTATGATAATCAACTGGTAAGTCTCGTTCACCTTTTATCCATCCACTCCTAACGGTTTCAAAAAATTACCGCACCATGCCACTTAGCAGATTGATTTTACCATAACATGCATAGCGGAGGAACAAGTTTTTACTTGCAACGCCAAAGATAGTAGAGGAAACACAAATGGTTTTCAAGCCTTAACGGCTGTAAAATCCCATCAGCCGCCCTCGGGGATTAAGGCTTAATATTTAGCCTTTACCAGTCAGAACATCATCCAAATGTTTTTTCAGTTCCGCCTTGGGCCTTAGTCCTACTATTTGTTTCACCGGTTTCCCATCTTTAAAAAGTAAGAGGGTTGGTATGCTGCGAACTCCATACTCCGTTGCCACCTTGGGGTTCTCGTCAACATTCACCTTCCCGAAACCCACCTGCCCTGCATACTCACCAGCCAATTCTTCCACAGCAGGTGCAATGGCTCGGCAGGGTGCACACCATGGAGCCCAGAAGTCTACCAGAAAGGGCGTCTTAGCCTCAATTACTACCCCTTTGAAGTTTTGGTCATCTACCTTGAGCGGCTGTGTCATAGATACCTCCGGAACAATTTTAACTCGTGAGACTGCTCAAACAGGCTAATTATCTACGGTTCTAGCCCCTTATGGCCTCCACTGCCCCGAACTCCATAACCCTTTTTGCCTTCAGCACAGCATTCTCTATCGCTTTAAAGTTGCTGCGCCCGTGAGCGACAACAACTACACCCTCTACCCCCAAGAGCACAGCACCGCCATACCCGGTATAGTCCAGTGTGCCGATAACACTGTTTAAGACGGGACCCAAGACATTGACAGCCTCGTTAAGCTTCGGGTTACCATCCACAGCTTCCCACAGAGTATGGAGAAGCATTTCGCCAAGACCTTCACCCGTCTTAAGCAGCACGTTGCCCGTAAAGCCGTCAGTCACCAGCACATCGGCTACCCCCTTCGAGAGGTCTCTACCTTCCACATTGCCGATGAAATTGATCTTGGCTTTTTTCAGCAACTTATGTGCCTTTTGCACCGGCGGGCTGCCTTTCGACTCCTCTTCACCGTTTGAGAGCAGCGCAACTCTGGGATGCTCAATTTTGAAGATTTTCTCCATATAGATACTTCCCATATGGGCAAACTGTACCAGCATCTCAGGTTTGCACTCGGCATTGGCCCCGATATCAAGGCAGAGAATGGGCCCTGCCGGAAAGGGGAAGACAGCACCCAGGGCAGGGCGATGGACACCTTTTTTCTTGCCCAGGGTCAGCGTGGCCGCCGTTACTACAGCCCCGGTATTACCGGCGGAGACGAATGCTGACGCTTCCTTGTTCTTAAGCAGGTCAATCCCTACCACAATGGACGAGTCTCTCTTGTTCTTAATAGCCCACACCGGAGAGTCACCCATCTCTATTACCTCGCTGGCATCTGCAATAGTAATCTTATTGCCAGTGTACCCGCATTTCTCCAATTCTTTTTCTAACCTGTCCTCCGGCCCCACCAACACTATTTCCAGCTCACCTTCCTTTTCCGCTTCAACAGCGCCCTTAACTATCTCTTCCGGCGCATGGTCCCCACCCATGGCATCCAAAGCAATTTTTGTCTTTTTATTATTTGTTTTCTTGGGCTCTTTTTTCTTCGCCACTGACTATCCTTTCTTCCAGTCGCAGCGCCTGCTCACAGACCCATAAGGTCAGCACAACTCAAGGCATATCCTTTATTCCACATCCCATCCATCTCTAATATATTATGTCAAACTCTACAAATACAGCGCACCGTTCTGCGATATGCAGCAAGGTTCTGTTTTGAAGCGCCTGCTCACCGAATTCTTAGTTCTAATTCCGAGCCGCAACGCTTGCTAACCTGAAAGCTTGCGTTCCTGCGGCACAGACCTGGTTCGGCCAAAATCGACAACCCTACGCCACTCGTGATGATAGGTTCTAAATCCTGACTAACGATTCGCGACGGCAGTAAGGTGTGTCGGGGACATAATAAAGAGCAGCCAAAAACTGAGCGGAGACCTCGTGCCCACCCACATCAGCGCCTCTGGTAGAGCCCGTTAGATAGCAGGCGCTGCCTGTGGTGCATACATCACGGATCATCAGATCAGTGGGAAATTGTCCCTTGGTTTCCCCGAGTCTTCGCCGAACTACGGCGACTGGCTTGCCCTGAGTACAGAGATAATTACAGGTAATGGACTTATCCGCCCCGGCGATAACAACGCACTTGGCAGCCACCGAGCCGATATTAACACCGAGGCAACCGTCCATCTTAATCCCTCGTTACCTTAAGCTATGGCCAAGGTCATTCAGGCTGTGTGCTTTCTTTTCTCTCTTTTCTGGTGTAATACGCTCTCTTTCTACTTTGTATCTTCTCCGGAGGATGGTCCATCACTTCCATCCACCCTTTAGCCCAATTATACTCATTCTCAAAGATAGGCGTAAATAGCTCTTCGACCTCATTGCTATATTTATTCAGACGTTCGCCCAGTTCAGGATCGGTAAAAGTCTGTTCAGCTCCCTCGTGAGTTGGATAAGCGCCCCACCTCTGGATAGCAGTGCGCATTATTTTAGGATGGTCAATAATTGGGCAGGGAAGCAAGGTGTTGTAACTGAAGGGCTGCATTTCCCTCAACCCCCTGAAGAAAGGCGAATTGAGCGCCTCCGGCAATGAGCAATTTTTAACATTATTGGTTGCGAAATGCACAAAGATACAGGGTTCTACGTCACCCTTATGATTGATGTGGAAATAGATGCGACCTCCGTTTATGCAGCCAGCCGTGAGCGGACCATCGTTCCAGAAATCGATCATGAGTATCGGTTTTGTCTTGCGAAAACGGTTTACCGCCAGCCTTAATTTGTTCCTTTGCTCCGGCGTAGGCATCATAGAAGGATCAGGGTCGCGTCCTACTGGGATGTATAGGAAATACCAGCCATACATCGCTCCCCTGTCAATCAGCATGTCCATGAACTCGTCGCTGGTAACTGCGTCGACATTTCCCCGGTCTGCCTTGACGCTGAAACCGAAAAGACAACCGGCTTCCCTGAGATTATCCATGGCTTTCATCGCTCTCTCGAAGGCACCTTTGCCTCTGCGAGCGTCTGTCTGTTCCTCAAAGCCTTCCAGACTTATCATAGGTGCTACATTACCCATGTTGACCAGCTTGGCAGCCATCTCCTTATCGATCAATGAGCCGTTAGTATAAGGCTGGAAGCAAGCCTTGGGATGTTTTTTGAATATGTCCAGCAAAGGTTTGTAAACGAAGGGCTCCCCCCCGAGTATGGGCATGAACTTAATACCGATTTGCTCTGCCTCGGCAACTACCCTATCGAACACCTCAGGCGGCAAATCATCGTCCCTGGTATAGTTTGCCGCATAACAGCCATTGCACTTGTAGTTACATCTCATGGTAGGGGAAACCAACATAACAGAAGGAGGATTGAAGCCGTACTGCTTCCTGATTCTATCGTATATTTGCTGGTCGCGGAAGAACAGGCTGACTATCATATTTGCCAGGTAATTCTTGCGCACCTTGGGATTCAGACCTTTCAGAATTCTGGTAAGGAAAGGCCCTCCTGGATTGCCTTCTGCAAGCCAGTTATCGATCCAGGCAGCGATCATCTTTTGATGCTCTGTCTTGGCAATCCTGCCGAATGTCGAACTCAAGCGCCGATAATTATTCTCTGAAGAGTGGCTGAGCAGCATCAAGGACTGGCTGAGAATGTTTTCTGCAATCTCACGTTTCAGCTTCCCGTAAAGCCCCCTCCCCTGAACCAAGACGGTACTCATTGCCCCTCCCTTATAAGTGGATGTTCTCGGTAGCGTCGGAGCAACTAGCTACACCCTTAATTCCGTGGTTCTACCCTATTCCCCTCTTCTTCAATTGAGTATAACATAATCGTGCAAGAAGCTAATAGCTTCCGTTGTTGTCACACAGTATAGATAGAAACATTGAGCAGGTCAAGCCTTTTGTATTGCTAGTTCAAATATAGAGACCTTACATATTCGTTACATCTGCGCTCAATGTGAATAGTCCGCCGCCCTCTAGCTTACTGCATTCTCAATATGTTCCAATCGTGAAATCCTGTTGTCAGGGGTAAGTTCCACAGCTACAACATCGATACGCCACGATAGCGGCTGCCTATCATAGGCTTGCAGATAAGCGTCTGCCAGAGAAATCAGCTTCGCTCTCTTCAAAAATGTAACTGACTCCTCCGGTGTGCCGAACGCAGTATTTCTTTTCGTTCGTACCTCTACAAACACCAGGCAATCGCTCTTTTGGGCAATTATGTCAATCTCGCCCTCCCGGCAGCGGAAGTTTCTCTGAATTATTTTATAGCCATGCTTCCTGAGGTAATCGGCTGCCAGCTTTTCCCCGATGGCTCCAGTTTCCTTGCGTTTCAGAGACATGTCTTTTGCCATTATCTCTTGCTCTCCGATTAGAAGACGTTGGTTTGAACCCCTCTCTACCGGTTCATAGTTGTCACACCTTCTGCAGTGGCGCTAAGCTGAGCAGGAACTTCTTTACCCCGGCATCCCCCTTAAACGCGATGGTGACTTCATAGTCATCGCCAGAAGGCGAGCTGCTCACTACGATACCCTCGCCGAACATAGCATGGGTAACGTGTTCCCCCGCTTTGAGGGCTGGTTGAGACGGTAAAGAGGCGGTGGAGCTGGGTTTTACTCGTTTATCAGTATCGACAGGATGAGCATTAGGGGGAGCCACTAAATCCAGAGGGATGTCTTTAAGGAAACGCGATGGCGGGTTGTGAGCGCTGCTCCCCATGAGGCTGCGGCGCAGGGTATAGACAAGGTATACCTTCTCCTTGGCCCTGGTTATACCCACGTAGCACAGACGGCGTTCCTCCTCCATCTGCTCCGGGTCGGGGAGCGACTTAAAATGCGGCAGGACGCCCTCCTCCATACCGACAATGAACACCACGGGGAATTCCAGGCCTTTAGCCTGATGCAGCGTGATCAGGGTCACCGCATCTACTTTTTCGTCCAGTTCATCCACATCGGAGACCAGCGCCACCTCTTCCAGAAAGGCCGCCAGAGCTTCCCTGGGTTCGAGGTCTTTGTATCCGGCGGCCACAGTGCGCAGCTCCAGGATATTGTCCCACCTCTCCTCCCCCTCCGCGCCCTCCAGGGTGAATTTCTTATATCCTGTCCTCTCCAACACCAGGTCGAGCAGGTCCGCCAGACTCAACTCCCCACTTCGGGCTATTAATTCGTCAAGCATCTTCACGAAATTGCCCAGTGTCTGCGCGCTCCGTGCCGAAAACGGCGTTTGTTCCTCGCCCTGCGCAATAAGTTTGAGGGCATCGTAATATGACAAACTTTTCTCGTTCGCCCACATGGTTAGCTCGGCGACGGTGCGCTGCCCGATGCCCCTGCCCGGAACGTTGATAATACGGGTGATGCTGACGGTATCGCGGGGGTTATGTGTCAGCCTGAGATAGGCCACGACATCCTTGACCTCGCGCCGCTCATAGAACCTGGTGCCGCCTACCAGCCTGTAGGGCAGTCCGTAACGAACGAACTCCTCCTCAAGAGCACGTGACTGGGCATTGGTGCGGTACATGATAGCACAATCCCCCGCCTTCCAGTGACCGCTCGCCATCAGCTTCTCTACCTCGTTGACTACAAAGTGGGCCTCCTCCTGCTCGTTATAGGTCTGCACCACAGTGATGGGCACACCCACCTTGTTCTCCGTCCAGAGCTTCTTCTGCTTCCGCTGCTGGTTGGGAGCGATTACATGCTCGGCAGCCTTGAGGATGGTCTGAGTGGAGCGGTAATTCTGCTCCAGGAATACAATCTTGACATCAGGGTAATCTTTCTCAAAGTCCAGGATGTGGCGCAGATTGGCCTGCCTCCAGGAATAGATAGACTGGTCGGGGTCGCCCACCACGCAGATGTTGCGATACTTCCCAGCCAGTTGCTTGGACAGGATATACTGGGCCAGATTGGTGTCCTGAAATTCGTCTATCATCACGTGTAAGTAGCGGGACTGATACTTTGCCAGCACCTCGGGCTTGTTGCGGAAAAGCTGCACCACTCTCATAATGAGGTCATCGAAATCAAGGGCGCTGTTCTCGGCAAGTAACTCCTGATAGCGCTCGTACACCCGTGCCACCACCTCCTCGTAATAGCTTCCCACCTGCTGCCGGTACTCCTGTGGTGCCAGCAGTCTGGCCTTGGCAGCGGAGATAGCCGTTCCTATGGCGCGCGGAGGATATTGCTTCGGGTCCAGTCCCACCTGTTCGATGCTATGCTTCAAGAGGCTGTTCTGGTCTCCTTCGTCATAGATAAGAAAATCCTTGTTCAACCCGATATGCTGTGCTTCAACGCGCAGGGTGCGTGCGCAGGTGGCATGAAAAGTACCCAGAGTCAGCCCCTCTACAGTGCGTCCCAGGAGGTGATATACCCTCTCCTTCATCTCCCGGGCTGCCTTGTTGGTGAAGGTAACTGCCAGGATACGATACGGGCTGATGCCCAGTACAGTTATCAGATAAGCCACGCGGTGAGCGATGACGCGAGTCTTGCCCGAACCCGGGCCCGCTACAATGAGCACCGGGCCCTCGATGGTCTGAACAGCTTCCTTCTGCGCCGGATTTAAGTTGGCTAAAATGTCCATAATTTGATTCTACCACGAAATACTGCGGGGAAAAGGGGATACTTAATACGTGATGACGGGCTTGTCTTTGGTAATGACCCGCTTCTCCGTCGCTATTTGCTGGCGGAGATACTTGGGTAAAGAGAATATCCCCGGGTGAGCCAGCCCATCGTAAAATCTGAGTTTTCCCCTGACCCGGCTCGCTATCCTGCGGTCTATTTCCTCGGGAGAAAGCTGGCAAGGGTCTAAAGCCTGCGAAGCTGCAGCGAAACCCCAGGGACCGCCGAAGGAAGGAATCTCGGCCTGATAAGGGGCGACCACAGAGAACACCGCCTTCAAAGTATTCACCACCGCCAGAAATGTGGACGGAAACATCACGCTGGTCGCGCCGGCCTGGAGCGACATAATGCCGCCCTTCTTCAGCTTCTTGCTGAGGTCCTGATAAAACTCTTTGCTGAAGAGCAGTAAAGCAGGCCCCTCTTCGAGCGGCTCGGTGAGATCGAGTATCATAACATCGAATTTTTCCTTGGTCTCAGCAATGTATTTCAAGGCATCTGTGTAAATAAGCTCGAGACGGCTGTCGTCGAAGGCTCCCTGGCTCAACGAGGGCAGATATTTCTGGCATATCTGCGGCACCTTCCTGTCTATATCTACCATAACCACCCTTTTCATCGTCTTGTGCGCCAGCACCTCTCTCAAAGTAGCGCCCTCGCCACCGCCGGCGATGAAAACTGTCTCAGGCTTGGGGTGGGTAATCATGGGAGGATGAACCAGGGCTTCATGATAGATAAACTCGTCAGACTCGCTGCACTGAATCTTGCCGTCGAGGATAAGGCATCTGCCGAAGGCAAGGCTATCGATTACCTGAATGGACTGGTATTTAGATTTCCCCACATAAGGCATTGCGCTCACGCTGAATGTCTGGATTAGGTCGGGACTAACGCAATCCCAGAACCAATTGATAGCCTTCTCTGCCATATGCTAGAACCCCCTTTTCAGTTCGACGATGGAGGGATTTTTGCTCTCCAGGCTCTCCATAATAAATCTGGCAGCCTCCTCCGGCTGGAATAGGTCTCCATAGGTGAAAACATCGATTGCCGAGTAACCGTATTCCGGCCAGGTATGGATACAGAGATGAGCCCCGGTGATCAATACCACCCCGCTTATCCCCTGGGGCAGGAAGCGGTGGAAGGACTCTCCGATCACTGCATTTCCGGCATCCTTGGCTACATTATGGAGAACGCCTTTTATGAAATCCAGATCATCGAGGAGGTCCTTGTTGCACTCCTTCAAATCCAGAAGGAAATGTTTCCCCATCGTCCGCATACTCTCGGCCCTCAACACAAACTTTTTCAATTATATAGGATGTGGTCGCTTTTCTCAAACACCGAGAGTGTTTAGAAACACAATTACCATTCCGTGCTTGACACGGAATCCAGAAAACCCAGTTTCAAAATTACGATGAAGGTATCTGGATACCGACTTTCGTCGGTATGGTAGGTCCATTACTAAATGACCTCAAACAGCGTCCTCTTTTCAACAGGGCTGGATAAAGGTATAATACGATAGGTCTGCCCCTGAAAGATGAGGCTGCAGTGAGATAGCCAGGAAGCTATCTTCTGGAATTTGTAGGGAGTTATCTTTATGGGGAAAGGGGGATAAACCAATGGCAGCCAAAGCCTATGTGCTGATTGAAACCTCGGTGGGGAAAACTAAAGACGTGGTACGCGCCATCAGCAAGCTCAAGGGAATGAGAGAGGTACATGCAGTGACAGGCCCCTATGATGTTATCGCAGTAGTAGAGGGAGCAGACCTGACCGCCGTGGGCAACCTGGTCACCAACCACATCCACCCTGTAGGCGGCATAGCCAGGACTGTGACCTGCCTGGCCATAGACGTCGGATAGAGGTATCAGAGCCACCTCTATTTTCAGATGCGGTGAAGAGGAGGTCAGTGGCAACCCTACTAAATTGAAAGGAAGTGATGCATGGATTTCCGATTCACTGAGGAGCAGGACGCATTTCGCCAGAAGGTAAGGGGCTTCCTGGCGAAGGAGCTCCCCTCCGACTGGCTGACCGGCGGTGCGCCGGAAGACGAAACCGACGAGTGGTGGAAGTTCACCCAGAGATTTCTCAAGAGGATTGGCGAGCAGGGATGGATATCAGCAACCTGGCCTAAAGAATACGGCGGCCAGGAACGTCCGACGTGGGAAGACGCTATCTTAGGCGAGGAGCTCGCCTACTGGAGGGCACCGGCTCAGGACTACTGGTTCCGCTGGAAGATGATCAGCGCCCTCCTGCTTAATTTCGGCAACGACGAACAGAAGAGGCGGCACCTGCCCGGAATAGCCAGCGGTCAGGTGTACTGGTGCCAGGGTTTCAGCGAGCCGGGCGCCGGCTCCGACCTGGGCGGCTGTCAGGTAAAAGCCCAGGACAAAGGAGACTACTTCCTGGTCAACGGCCAGAAGATTTGGACCACCGGAGCTCACAGAGCCCACTGGTGCTTCGCCCCACTGCTCTCAGACCCTGATGCTCCCAAGCGCTCCCGAATGCTCAGCATGTTCCTCGTAGATATGAAATCCCCGGGCGTCACCGTCAGACGCCTGGAGAGCCTCGAAGGGGTAGCGCACCTCTGCGAGACCTTTTTCGATGATGTCAAAGTCCCCAAAGAAAACCTGGTAGGGGAACGAGGCCGCGGCTGGCTTGCCGCCATGGCCCTGGTTAATATCGAGAGGTCGGGCCTCGGCTTCGCCTCCATGCCGCAGAAAATCCTTGAGCAGCTTGTGGAGTACGTCAAAGAGACCAAAGTCGATGGCGTGTCCCTCTCCCAAAACCCCTTAATTCGACGCAAGCTTGCTGAAATGGCCATAGAGATTCAGGTCTGCCGCCTGCTGGCCTACCGCGTAGCATGGGTGCAGGCCACAAATCAGGACGTAACCTCCGTAGGTGCTATTATCAAGCTGTTCGGCAGCGAGTTAATGCAGAGGGTTGTCGCTACCGGACTTGAGATACTGGGACTTTACGCGCAGCTTGTTCCCGGGTCGAAGGGGGCCAAGCTGGCGGGCAATATCACCCGTGATTACATGTGGAACCTGAGCTTGACCATTGCCGGCGGCACTTCTGAGATACAGCGAATTATTATCGCTACCCAGGGGCTGGGACTGCCCAGAATGTAGCTTATATAAAACAATGAAGAATAGGGGGTAAAAAGCATGGATTTCGCACTAAGTGAAGAGCAGGAAATGCTAAGGAATTCAGCCCGCGATTTTTTGACCAAAGAATGTCCCAAGACACTGGTGAGGCAGATGGAGACAGACGAGAAGGGCTATTCTCCAGCCATGTGGAAGGGTATGTCCGACCTGGGCTGGATGGGACTCGTCTTTCCCGAGCAGTATGGTGGATCGGGCATGACTTTTCTCGACCTGTCTATCCTCATCGAGGAGCTGGGAAGGGCACTTGCCCCTTCTCCCTTCCTGCCCACTGTGGTGTACTGCGGGTTGCCCATCTTGGCGGCAGGTACGGAGGAGCAGAAAAAGCAGTTCCTGCCCGGTATAGCCAAAGGCGACATTATAATGACACTGGCGCTGACCGAGCCCAGCGCCACCTGGGATGCCGGCGGCATCACCGTTAAGGCAACCGCCGAAGGCGATGATTTCGTAATCAGCGGAACCAAGCTCTTTGTCCATGATGCTCATATAGCCAACTATTTCCTGGTGGTCGCCAGGACTAAAGAAGGCAAGCGCAAGGAGGATGGTATTACCCTCTTCCTGGTGGACACCAAGAGCCCGGGTATAAAGCTTAACCCGCTGAAAACAATAGCATCCGATAAGCAGTTCGAGGTCGTCTTCAACAAGGTTAAAGTACCCAAGAAGAATATCCTGGGCAAGCTGGACCACGGCTGGTCTATAATACAGAATCTCGTGCCCAGGGCTACGTTGGCGCAGTGCGCCTATATGGTGGGCGGCGCGCAGCAGGTGCTGGAGATGACCGTCAACTACGCTAAAGAGAGAGTGCAGTTCGGACGCCCCATCGGCAGCTTCCAGGCCATCCAGCACAAGTGTGCCAACATGGCGACCGATGTCGATGGCTCGCGTTTTATCACCTATCAGGCAGCATGGAAGCTGAGCGAAGGCATGGACTGCGGCCTTGAGGTATCCATGGCCAAGGCGTGGGTCAGCGAGGCTTACCGCCGCACCTGCGCCGAGGGTCATCAGATTCACGGCGGCATCGGCTTCATCAAAGACCACGACATGCAGCTTTACTATCGCAGAGCCAAAGCCTCGGAGCTCGCCTTCGGCGACGCCGACTATCACCGCGAGCTTGTGGCCCAGCAAATCGGCCTGTAGCATCGTAAACAATGTAGGGGCGACCGTCCGGTCGCCCCTACATTAAAAACAAGAGCATTTCAATGGACTGCATCTTCTGCAAAATCGCTAACGGTGAGATCAAGAGCGAAATCGTCTATCAGGATGAGACCACAGTCGCCTTCCCCGACATCAATCCCAAAGCGCCGGTGCATCTACTCATAATACCCAGAAAACACATCGAGCGCATTCTCGACCCTGCTGGTGATCAAGAAAAGCTTATAGGGCATCTGGTAACCGTAGCGAGTAAACTTGCCGAGCAACAGGGCATCTCTAGATCAGGATACCGCCTCGTGCTCAACCGCGGTGCCCATGGCGGTCAGGTTGTTCCGCACATTCACATCCATCTCCTCGGCGGCCGGCAAATGAGCAAGATGGGCTAGAACACCTCCACTACTTTCCTCATGTTCTTGCGAGGCCATCCGCAGGAGGCCGCGGCGTAGGTCATTACGTCATTCTGACTCTGAGCAGAGCGAAGGGGAAGAATCTCGCTGCTCGTTTATTCCACTATCAATATACAGTATGTCATTTCTTGGGAAATAACCTTAATTATGGGTAGGTCGGAGCACCCGCTCCGACTGAGCTCGGCAGGCGCCCCGTGTTATTGCGAGGCCATCCCAAGGAGGCCGCGGCAATCTCTCGTGCCCCTCACTGAGACAGTAACAATGATAATCTTTCCCTCCCTACAGCATTCGCCATAATTTCGTATCTCGCACCCCAACCCCCTGCGACATTTTCCTCTTGACATTATTAGAACATATGTGCTACTATATCGCCTGCGCAATCTCGCTGGAGTGAAAAAATGAGGCTTTTGAGACTGGCAATCGAAACCCGGAAATGGGAGTTGGCAGCCCACGTCTTGATCTTGGGAGCTATTAAAGCAAGGCAGAGCGATAATGACAAGCCCCGCATCAAAAACAAGGAAAAGTACCAAAGGCAAGGTAAAAAAGCCTGAGCAGAGCTTCTACTCCAGAGCCCTGGACGAAGCCGAGGGCCTGGATTTCGAGTTGGCCCAGGATGTTGAGGGCATAGACGACGAGATTGCCCTGCTCAGGCTCAAGATAAAGTCTATCCTTGAGAGCGACCCCGACAATATAAAGCTCATTGCCGAAGCGACCAACGCCCTATCTCGCCTGGTCATGGCGCGCTACAAGATGGGCAGTGCACACAAGAAAGCCCTGGCCCACGCCGTAGGCGGCGTACTGAAAGACCTTGCCATACCGCTGGGCATCAAATATTTACCGTAGCATTCTATTTCATGGGTAGCCTGGAGCATCCGCTCCAGGAGCGGCCGGAGCAGGTGCTCCGACCTACCCGTTAAAAACTGCCAAAAATGATTACACTTAGGCCCTACCAGCTCGAAGTAGCACGCGCTGTCGCCGACAGCGTGGTGAACCGCAGAGGTTTGACCTTCTCGGTCGAGATCGCCCGTCAGGGTGGTAAGAACGAGCTTTCCGCTCAGCTCGAGGTGCTTCTCCTCACCCTCTTCATCGAAAAGGGAGGCAACGCCATAAAATGTTCCCCCACCTTTCAGCCGCAGACTTTCATCTCCCTGACGCGTCTGAAGGATAGGCTCAACGACTGGGGCTATGCCGAACTCTGGAAAACCGAGATGGGCCATATCCTGAGTCTGGGCAACGCCCGTCAGATATTTCTCTCCGCCGATGAGTCAGCGAACGTGGTTGGTAACACCGCCCATATACTGCTCGAGGTCGACGAAAGCCAGGACGTTTCAAAGGAAAAGTACAACAAGGAGTTCAAGCCTATGGGCGCCGCTACCAACGTCACCACAGTCCACTACGGCACCACCTGGGACGACTCGACCTTACTCGAACAGGTGAAACAGCTTAACCTGGAGCTGGAGAGAAAAGATGGCATAAAACGTCACTTTCGCTATGACTGGCAGGACGTGGCAGCGTACAATCCCCATTACCTCAGCTATGTCCAGGTAGAGAAAGCTCGGCTGGGAGAGAGCCACCCGCTGTTCCTCACGCAGTATTGCCTCCAGCCACTTCACGGCTGCTGTGGTTTCTTCAGCCCACAGCAGCTCGACCAGCTTCAGGGCACACACATGCGCCGCAGCGCGCCGAAATACCCGAAAACATACATCGCCGGCATAGACCTTGCGGGCAGCACAGAAGAGGCGGCCGATGCTAAGTTGCGCTCCGCCAGACCTAGGCAGGACTCCACTGTGGTCACCATCGGAGAATTGGACTTCTCAGTCTGCAGCGACATGGTGCCCCTGCCGCAGGTCAACATCGTAGAGCACTGCTGCTGGACAGGCAAACCTCACGTGGAGCAATATCCGCAGTTACTCGATGTTCTCAAGAATGTCTGGGGGGTCAAAAGGGTAGTTGTGGATGCAACCGGCGTGGGAGCCGGAGTTGCCAGCTTTTTATGCGGCGCACTGGGCATGCCTGTAGTTGTCCCCTTCCTCTTCACTCAGGCATCCAAATCCAGGCTGGGCTTCGAGCTGCTGGCAGCGATAAACTCCGGCCGAGCCAAAATGTACGCCCGGGACGGTTCGGAGGACTACCGTGAGTTCTGGTTTCAGATGGTGAAGGCCAGGAGCACCTTTAGAGCCAATCAGACCATGGACTTCTATGTCGACCCTGCCGTAGGACACGATGATTTTCTCTCCAGCCTGGCCCTGCTGGTCGAGGCAGCGCGATATACTCCCAGGTCGGCCCGCGGGCATCTGCGGGAGGCAGCTTTATGAGAGAAGACATTGAGCCCATCTTCGATTCCCTGCCTGAGTACTCAGAGTACCGTGACCAGGGCTGCGACCTGTCCCCCTCTTGCCTCAAGTGTCCCCTGCCCAGATGCCGCCACGATAAGCAGGAAGGAAGCAGGCGTGCATCCAAAAGGCTTAGAAACATGGAGATTTTCAGGCAGCGAACTGCGTCAGGCAGGAGCATATCCGAGCTGGCGAAAGAATTCGACTTGAGCAAACGTACCATCCAACGCATTATCAGGAGGTTGTCCGGTGAATAACGAAAACATTGCAGGCACGAAGAAAGGCTATACACGGGAATCTACAAATAATAACCTGACCTTGCCGCAGCAGATAAACCGCATGGACACGGACAGACTGAGGGAATACCGCGAGAACCTGGAGTTCTACAGCGGATCGCAGTGGCTGGGCCGCTCCCGTTCCCGTGAACGGCGGCTTACTTTCAACTATGCCAAGGTCTTCGTGGACAAGATCACCAGCTATCTCATGAGCGGGCTCAGCTTTGCCATAGACCCGGTTTCAGCCGATGACAGGGAGAGAGCCCGCAGAGCAGAAGAGGCCATATACAAGGTATACGAGTCCAACAATCTGGAGCAGCTCGATTTCGATACCGAGCTTGACACCGCAATTATGGGGGATGGCTGTTACAAAGTGACCTGGGATTCGCGAGAGCGCCAGGTAAGGGTATCGGCGCCCGATGTACAGGGTATTTTCGTCTGGTGGCTCGGCGATGATGTCACCCGCGTATGGCGCATCGCCAGCCGCTACCAGCTATCAGCTGACGAGGTCAAATTCCTTTACAATGCAGGGGCGACACGACACATTAATCCTGCCACAGGCAAATCCCAATCGACTGTAATCGAGGTGTGGACAGAGAGGAAATTCGAGCTATGGATTGACAATACGCTGTTCGAGCGAAAGGCTAATCCCTATGGCTTCATTCCCTTCGTCATTTACCCCAACCTCAGGGAGCCCAAGAAGTTCTGGGGAGTTTCCGACATCCCCGCGCTTATAGAACCGGCGCGGGAGCTGAACCGCGCTCTGTCCCAGCTTTCCTTAATTCTGGAGCTCTCAGGCAATCCCATCGCCGTTCTGGAGAATATCGAAAACGCCCAGGACATAGCTGTGCAGCCTGGGGCGGTGTGGGAGATACCAGAGCGCGCCAAAGCATACCTCCTCGACCTGTTACAAGGAGGCGGGGTAAAGCTGCATGTGGACTATATAGACCTGCTGTATCGCACGCTGCACGACCTTTCCGAATCGCCGCGCACCGCCTTCGGCGACAACGAGCGTGGCCTCTCCGGGGTGGCCCTGGAGATGGAGCTTCATCCTCTATTACAAAAGGTGAAACGCAAGCGAACTATCAGGACATCTGTGTACCGGCGGCGTAACGAGTTAATACTGAGGGTGCTGGAGAAGATGACAGGCGAGAGCTTCGGCGATTACCGCTCCCGCATCATCTGGGGGCCGGTCTTGCCACAGGATAGGGGACGCCTGGTCCGGGAAGAGCAGATACTGGTCGGCTCCGGCGTACATTCACGGCGCAGAGCGATGGATGAGCTTGGCGTAGAAGACCCCGAGGCAGAGTTCGGACGCTGGCTCGAGGAAGAAGAGAAGATACCTTTAACCCAGAAGAAAACCACAAGTGAAGATGGACAAGGGGCTTAAGCCCCTTGTCCACAAAGTAGGGGCACAGCGCGCTGTGCCCCTACTTAAACTCAGGCGCATATTTGCCAAGTACCGCTCGATGCTTTAGAATTGGCTGTGGCACAATCGCCAAAGGATGTCCAATATTTAGATGAAGCAAAAGAAGACCCGGGTCATTATCGCCGATGACCATGCTCTGCTGCGGGAGTCGATGAGAGACCTACTCGACCGGCAGGAGGATATAGAAGTGGTCGGTGAAGCATGTGACGGCGAGGAGGCTATACGGTTAAGCTATGAGTTAAAACCCGATATAGCAGTAATGGATATCGTGATGCCCCGTTTGAACGGTATCGAGGCCAGCAAGGAGATTAAAAAAATCAGCCCGGGCACTGCTATTATAATTCTGACTGCTTATGACGATCCTCAATATGTGATGGGCTTGCTCGAGGCCGGAGCTGCAGGGTATCTGCTGAAAAGCGCTCGCGGCCGTGATGTGGTGGCTGCGATTCGTGCCGTGAGAGCAGGCGAGTCAGTCCTCCATCCTTCAATAATAGCTATGCTCCTTAGGAGGGCGATGGGGATGGCGTCTGAGGAAAACAGGCCGAAAGGTAAAGAGACCCTCACCGACCGGGAAATTGAGGTGCTGAAATTGGCAGCAAAGGGGATGAGTAATAAGGAAATAGCAGAGAAACTCTCAGTAACCGTTCGCACGGTGAAGGCCCATATCTCCAATGTATTTGCCAAAATGGATGTTGCTTCACGCACTGAAGCTATATTGAAAGCAGTGCGAGAAGGATGGCTTGAGCTTGACAAAACTCCCAGCGGGGTCGACAGCGACTGAGCCTGTTGATAGCCTGGTTCCCTGATTGAAATCTCACCCGCTGGTTGGATGTGATATGTCCCGCAGCAGAAGACTAATTACTCTAAGCACGCTCTCAGGTATACTTGCCCAGGCCGAGAAAATAGAAGATATCCTTCCCACGGCCATTGGGATAGTTGCCGATGTCATGGGAATCGAGATAGTTCGGATATATACACTGGATACCAGAACAAATGAACTCGTGCTATCGGCGTACCGTGGAGTTACCGAGGAATTTGCCCGCATGGTAAGCAGAGTAAAACTGGGCGAGGGACTCAACGGCCATGCTGCAGAGACCGGCGAACCCATGATGGTGAGCGAGGCCACCCAGGACCCCAGATTGTTCAGGGAGGCGATTCGGCGGGAGAAAATCAGGGCCCAGCTTGTTGTTCCTATGAAATCGAGGGGACAGGTGGTCGGCACAATCTGTGTGGCTACACGCCAGAAGCAGGAGTTCAGCACCGAGGAAATGGAACTGCTGACAGCCATTGGCAATCAAATCGGCATCGCTATAGATAAAGCCAGTCTTTATCAGGAACAGGCATCGCTGACCGAGCTATTAAGGTTATCCGAGGCAAAATATCGCGAGCTATTCCAGGATGCCAGCGACGCTATCATAATACATGACATGGAAGGTAATATTACCGACGCAAATAAGGCATGTGAAAAGCTGCTAGGTTATCCGGTGGACGAGCTGGTAAGCAAGAAGGCTTCAAATTTCCTTCGAACAGACGCTCTCGCCCTGGCCCGTCAAATTCGGAAGAAGCTGCTCAGCGGGGAGAAAATAGAGCAGCGCTATGAGCAGCATCTAGCCAGACGAGACGGTAGTGAAGCTATCATTGAGATGGTCACCAGACTGATTACCGACAATGGTAAGCCTGCCGGATTCGAGAATATCGGCCGTGACGTTACCGATGAACGCAAGATGCGGGATAATCTTCGTTTCTACCTGAAGCAGGTCCTACAAGCGCAGGAAGAGGAACGCAAACGCATTTCTCGCGAGCTTCATGACGATGCCGGTCAATCCTTACTGCTGCTGATACACCGGTTGGATGCGCTGGCTTCCGACCCTGCTAACAAGCTGCCCAAGCAGGCTAAAGATAAGGTCACCCGGCTGCATCGCCTGGCTGTGAAGATTCTCGATGGCCTGAGGAGCTACGCCCAGGAGCTGTGGCCTGCTATTCTGGACCACATGGGGCTGGTAGCCGCGCTGGGATGGATGGCCGAGAAACTGGAGAGGGAAGGAAAGACGAAAGTTGTCGTGGAGGTACGTGGGGCGGAATTCGAACTGTCACCTGAGGCTAAGCTGGTACTTTTCCGCATCGCTCAAGAAGCGTTAAATAATGTGAAGAAGCATTCCGAGGCAGCTAAGGTGGTGGTTAAATTGGAATACAAGCTGCAGAAGATAGTAATGACGATAACCGATAATGGCAAGGGGTTTGAGCCGCCGGCAAGGCTGAGCGACCTCGCCAGCATCGGTAAGCTGGGCCTAACTGGCATGGAAGAACGGGCAAGACTGCTTGGCGGTATTCTACAGGTTCAGTCCAGGCCAGGACAGGGGACGACGGTAACGGCTGAGTTGCCGCTAAGCAGCACATGAACTCTAGAAAATTCAAATGTAGTGTTTCCCCAAATAACAACTTATGAGCCTCAGATGGGGACTACAGATATGCCAATAGCAGATTGTTTATTACAGCAACCAGAGCCATCACTGCATAAGGAAGGAGCAGGAATACAAAAGCGGCCCGTCCGAAACCTTTGAATCCGGACCTGAGGAGAATAAACCGTAAAGCTATAGCTGCAATTGATATGGCAAACACAGCGGCCAGGTCGGCCAGGAACAGCCCCGCAAATCCGCCCTTCTCCAGTGCCCATCTGGCGAGTGAGCCAGCTTCGTTGAGATAACTTTTTCCGCTTAGACCCAGGACGGCGTAAGTGCTGGCATAGTCCATAAGGGCCATAAATATCACGAACGCAAGCAGCCAGGGTTCCCGCCATCGCCAGATAAATCTTGATGCCGCTTCCATATATCGCTCGGCGCGGCGGTCTCTCTCTACGGCTTTCCTCAATCTGCCCTTTATAAACTGGAGTACTGAGTCCAAGGAGTCCCTTTCTTCCAACCTATCTACTCCGCCAGTCTCAACCTATCAAATTAAAAGTATAGGTTATCTTATTACAAACTGGTATCCTACTTTTGTACTGTGCACTTTATTACTCGAATGCTCCAGGAGAGCAAGAGCAGCATATTCCATGCTCTTCCCTAATCATAATCCTGTCCAACCATTGCTCAGCTTTTGGCTGACCTTAAAGCTGCACCATCCAAGAATTCCATAGACAATTCGGCTAAATGTGGTTGAACTTAAGAAACAGAGCCGAAGACAGATTAATTCTGCTTTGAAAGCCAATTATCAGGATAATCTAAAGACCTACTTCAGCATCATCCTTGAATCCGATTTCGAGGTGGGAGCCGTCACAAAACGGTTTGTTCTTGGAGTGGCCGCATCGGCAGAGTGTGTAATGTTCCGGGCACGCTGGCTCTGATTTCATATCATCTTTTAATCGTATTGCTCCGACCACTTTGAACGGGCCATTCTTGGCAACTGTAATGGCAGGCTCGCGTTTGAAGGCCTGACAATGTCTGCCGCCCACCTTGTAGGTCAACGCCCCGGAAGGGCATTTCTTGATAGTCTCGATAATCTTCTTTACATTGACAGCATCCGGGTTCTCCTCCTCAAAAACCTGAGGCAGATTGTTGACACACGACATGTCGCGGGAGCAGACGTTAGTATTGTCCACAATGGTGATATTCTTTCCTTTCCATTCTTTTACCTTGCCCGTTATTCTATTTGGGTCCTTATCACCGACAAAGCCGATCTCAGCGTGGGAACCATCGCAATAAGGCTTGTTTTTTGAGGCACCGCATCGGCAGAGCGACATGACTGGTTGCACCGGCAGAGGCCGTTCTTCTGAATCTCTAAAGTTCTTGAGGTCTCTGACTATGTAGGGGCCGTTTTTTACCACCGTGATGATAGGCTTTCGGTTTCTTGGACGCCTGATTCCTGTGTTTGCTTTTTTCACACCACCATTTTATCTCTTCTTACATTCGACCGCAATAAGTTGAAATGCTCCCCAAAATACAACCTGGCTTGCTGCGGTTTTGTATAACGATGTGTATACTGGCGTAAGTATTACGTGGATGTCACGGCATGTCTGTAGAGAAAAATGAAGCTATTTTACAGCATCTGCCTGGCGAATGGACGCCAAATCGAGGTGTTGTTCCAGAAGCTGCACTAACTTGTCCACCTTCTGCTCATGGGAGAACTTGGCCTTGTCCCAGACCCTCTCCAGTGCCTCCAGGGTATGCACTGTGTCATCTTTCACCACAGCTACAGGCGTTTTAACCGCCTTAGCCCGGCTCAGGATGTTGGGCAGAGGACTTATATTGTTGGTGAGTACGAGGCAGTTTGTTAAAGTTTCCAAAGCGGCCAACTGAATATCCGGGCGGTCACCGCGAGTGACCACTACTTTACGAGGTTTCAGGCTCAGGTACGAAATTGCAGGATCCGGAGACATAGCCCCCACCATTATGCTCTCCACAAGCTCCCCTGAGCGTTCAGGGGAGTTGAGGATATTTCCTCCCAGATGCTCCGCAAGCTCGCCAACGCTTACGGTGAGCAATACTCGCTCCTCAGGCAGCACTCCCAGAACTTTAATGCCGCCTCGCTCTATTCCAGGCACGATATCAACTTTCACCGAATCCATCCTGCGCTGGGGCACGGCGTTGATTATCACGCCAAGGAGATGTCCGCCCAGCATCTTGGCTGCGTCCACGACCTGGCTGACCCGGAGGGTGCTCTCATAACGGATGATAAGGATAGCCCTGGCACCGAGCGTTTCTACAATTCGACTTCCAGCAAGCGCCATATCGCTGCCCGCTTTGAAACCGCTCACGCCTTCCAGCAGAACTACATCCTTACCGTGGGAAACCGCGCCTAGAGCCTCTTTCGCCCTATTGAGCCAGGCAGGTTCCTTTTCGTTTGCTGAAGCTAAGAGATCCTTGGCGCCGAGGTAATTAGGACAAAGCAATTCGACCGGTTCTTCCAGAGCCAGCGTAAGTTTTATGAACTCGAAATCTTTATCGCTGGAATCAGCTTTCTCGGCAATAGCCACAGGCTTGAGATACCCTACCTTCCGGCCATCCGCCCTAAATATTTTGCCCAGCGCAGCACACAAAGCGCTTTTCCCAGCTGCTTCACCCATAGAAGTAAGGTACAAAGCAATCATCTAATCCCTCATCTCAAGCCCGATTCTAGCTTCGGCGAATCTCGCCAATAAAGTATATCACATCTCCGGCACCTGTCCAAGGCTACAGGCTGTCTCGAAAAAATGACTGACTTCTGTTAAAATGCCCAAGGCATCCATTGTCAGGCTTCAAGCAACAGGAGGTAAAATGGAGAAGCTATGGTCATCCTGGAGGACAGAGTACATACGAGGTGAGAAAACGAAAGAATGCATCTTTTGTCAAAAGCTCCAGGAGAACAAAGACAGTGAAAATTACGTTCTCTTCAGGGGAAAGACGAACTTCGTGATGTTAAATAAGTACCCTTATAATCCCGGGCACCTGATGGTAGCGCCCTTCAGGCATCTGGCAACACTTGATGAGCTAACTGATGAAGAGCTTTTTGAGCACTTTGACTCGGTGAGAAGTAGCGTCAGGGCATTAAAAGAGGTGTACAAACCTGAGGGGTTCAACATCGGCATAAATCTGGGGCTGGTAGCGGGGGCCGGGGTGGAAAGTCATGTCCACACTCACATCGTCCCCCGCTGGAATGGCGACACCAATTTCATGCCTGTATTAGCTGATACCAAAGTATTGTCGGAAGGGCTGGCTTCAACCTATGCCCAGTTGAAAGAGATAGTCGCCCGGAATATGCGGAGAACCTGATCTCCGAAGATAAAGACGCTTCCCTCCGGGGCACTATGTATTATGCAAGTTTAAGAGCATCCCTACGAGTCTTCCTTTGTCGTTGTAATCTGTTCCAGGCTGGCTCGCACACAAACCAAGCTCAGGCTGGAGGGGAAAACGCCTAAAAATTGATAAAAATTCAATATTTCTGCAAGTTACTGGACATTTATTGCGATTTAACTTATAATAATAATGGCGTCGATAGTGATCTATTTCACAAAGCTGTAGCGGGATGAGATGAGCGGGCTGCTACGGAGGCAGTAAGCCGCAGGCAATGACAGAGAGGATCACTTGGAACTCCGTTTATCCCCTTTGCCTTATATTGCGCTGGGCAAGTGGTGATTACTCCCACTGGTTCTCTGCTTACTATTTGAAATCTTCCCTACTCAGAAATGATATGATCCAAGCTATGCCTATCTCTATAATTAGCGGATAGTTCACCTAATTGCCAAGGAGGCTTAACGATGTGGAAAACTGAAAGTAAAGGGATAGCCCGCGCGGAGGAAGCAGTAAAACAATTTCTGCCCCCGTGCCAGATAAAATGTCCCATCAATGAGGACATTCAGCGGACTAATGTACTCATCTCGCTACTTCCTGAGGATCCCCAATTGGCCCGGGAGGGAATAATTCAAATAAGTGATTATCTGTACAACAAAAACCCCTTTTTCAATATCTGTGGGTATATCTGCGGATTGTGCGAGCTTGAATGCAATTACAAGGCCAAAGGAGGGGCTGTCAGGAGGAGGCTTCTCAAGAGGTTCCTATCCGATGTCTTTACCGATTATCTGAAACAAAAAGAGGAATTCAGCATAGTTAAGGACAAGGAGAATGTCGCTATCGTAGGCGGAGGCCCGGGCGGACTGATGTGTGCCTATGTACTGAGCAAAAAGGGATACCGGGTAACTATATTCGAATCTTCCAATCGGCTGGGCGGCGCACTCTGGCTAATTCCGAATTACCGTTTGCCCGAAGAAGTTTTGAAAACAACCGTTGACAATTTAGTCAGGATTGCCGGGATAGACGTTAAATTTGGCGCGAAACTGGGTGAGGGGAAACTGACAATCGAGAGATTAAGAAACGAGGGGTACAAAGCCGTTTTCCTGGCTAAAGGAACGCCTTATCCCAGGGTTTTGACATTCGACGGCGCTGTTGTAGAGGGACAGGACCTCTCTGGTGTCATGTACGGACATACTCTTCTCTATGAAGTCAGTCACGGCAACATCGGGGCTAATTATTTTAAGGGCAAGAAGCTAATCGTAATCGGTGGTGGTAATGTGGCTTTTGATGTTGCCAGGACATCGAGGAGGCTGGGTGGAGATGTCACCGTTGCCTGTTTGGAGAGTGAAGATAAATCTTCGAGGGACGGCATACCTGCCGACGAAGAGGAAATAAGCGCAGCGTGGGAGGAGGGGATAAAGATAATCTACTCTCGCGGTGTGAAGAAGATTATCGGAGAACACGGGAAATTCAAGGGGATTGAGTGTCCCAAGTGCACCAGTGTATTCGATGAAAAAGGTTTTAACCCTAAATTCGACGGCTCCGACTGCTTAGACTTGCATGCAGACATGCTGATAATCACCGTAGGGCAAGTGCCCGACAGGGCTTTCCTGCAAAGGGAAGGGCTTGTGGATGAGAGAGGCAGGCTTGCGGTTGATCCCTTTACATTGCAGAGTCTGCTGAAGGAGCAGATATTCATAGGTGGGGATGTCAGGAGAATAGGATTCATGGCAGAGGCCATGAAAGAAGGGAAAGTAGCTGCCGACTCAATTGAGCGATACCTGAGAGGTCTGGATATGAGGGAGGGCAGGCAGAGGGATTACGAAGCGTACAGTATTCCGCTGAGGAAGACTTATAAACCTGAAACCGAAGTGGCCTGGATACCTCCGGAGAAGAGGATGCACTTCCAGTTATTTGAGAGAGGGCTTACGCTGCAAGAGGCAAGGGCGGAGGCCAAAAGATGTATTACCTGCGGCCCCTGTGTGTCATGCAAGGCCTGCATTTCCATCGGTTTCGAAAAGTCGTTGTATGCAGTTGAGGTAGACAGGGAAAAATGCAGCGGTTGCGGCATATGTGTTTTTGCCTGCAATTACAATGGGGCCCATCTGGTTGACATTGACGGGAGGATTTCGTCTGCTACTGATATGTTTAAGTGCAAATCTTGCGGTATGTGTGTGGTGGCCTGCCCCTCGGGTGCCCGAAAAATGGTCGACGATGATACGGAGCGGAGAATTGCCAAGGTTATGGCATCCCTGTGAAAATTACTCGAAGAGGAGAAGAAATGAGCAGCTATGAACCTAAATTGGTGTGCTTTTCCTGCAAGTTCGGCTGGGGATATTTGAATACTGAAGAGGCGCTGGCGAAGCAGATAAAGAACTGGGTGCCTATCATCTGCAGCGGCAAAGTTGATAGTTCCCACATTCTTACGGCCTTCCGACAGGGGGCTGATGGCGTGCTTATACTGGGTTGCCGGGGAGGCGATTGTCATTACCAGGACGGCAATTATGAGGCGAAGAAGAGGGTTTACCTACTTCATAAGGTACTCGAGTCCTATGGGATCGAAAGCGAGAGGCTCAGGATCGAGCTGTCGATAGACCCTGAAGGGAACAAAATCCCGCAACTCGTAAAGGAAATGAGTGACAGAATCGCAAAACTTGGTCCTGTCAAGAAGGTAGGAGAGCCTGCCAAGGCTGTGGCAGTGGTCTAAGAGAGAAAGGAAGCTAAGATGGCAGATAAACCAAAGGTCGCTATTTGCTGGCTCGGTGGATGCGGTGGTTGTGATGAGGCGGTTGTCGATATAAACGAAGTGCTTCTGCGCGTAGCGAACGCTACCGACCTGGTATTGTGGCCAGTTGCACTTGACTTCAAATACGACCACATTGAAGCAATGAGCGATGGCGAGATTGTTTTGAGTATTATCAATGGCAATGTGAGGAACTCTGACCAAGAGGAAATAGCCAAATTGCTCAGGAAGAAGTCTCAGTTGGTTCTGGCTTTCGGTGCCTGTGCCTGCTTCGGCGGAACGCCTGGCCTGGCCAACTTTACCACTAAAGAAGATATTTTTAACTGGGTTTACCGGGACGCGCCAACAGTGGTCAATCCCGAGGGGAAATATCCTCAACCGAAAAGCCGGGTCAATGGGAAAGAGCTGACACTGCCGAAATTCTATGAGCATGTTTTCGCCCTCAATCAGGTGATAAATGTTGACTATTACCTGCCGGGCTGTCCCCCTCCTCCCTATTTGGTAATGAATGCCGTGAGCGCAGTGCTCGAGGGGAAACTGCCCCCCAAAGGTTCGACATTGTCGCCTCGCAGAGCCCTGTGCGATACCTGCCCCCGGAATAAAACCAAACCGTCCCGGATAGCCTTGAGGGATATCAAAAGAATTCACGAGGTCGAGGCCGACCCTGATTCTTGCTTCCTTGCTCAGGGAATACTCTGCCTGGGAGCTGCCACTCGCGGCGGGTGCGGGGAGTCCTGTATCAGCATCAATATCCCCTGTCGTGGCTGCTTTGGCCCGGTTGACGGGGTAGTAGACTCAGGGGCAAAGTTCCTCTCTGCTCTAGCGTCTATTATAGATGCGGAGGATGATGAGGAAATGAAGAAGGTCATTGACAAGATAGATGACCCGGCAGGCTACTGCTACCGTTTTTCACTGCCTGTCTCACTTTTGAGAGGTAAAAGGTCCTAACGAACTTGGAGGAGCTGAGAAGATGACTAGTAAGGTAACGATAAACCCGATTACCAGACTTGAAGGACACGGGAAAATCGAGGTCTTTTTGGATGACAAAGGGAATGTGGAGGACGCTTACTTCCAGGTAGTCGAGTTGAGGGGTTTCGAGCGGTTCTGCATAGGCAGGCCCGCAGAGGAAATGCCGAGGATAGTGCCTAATATCTGCGGCGTATGCCCCACCCCCCACAATATGGCGTCTACAAAAGCCCTTGATGACCTGTACGGCGTTGAGCCAACCCCCACTGCCAAGCTAATAAGGCAGCTCCACTTAAATGCATTCTACGTGGAAGACCACTATGTTCATTTCTTCTTTCTCGCTGCCCCGGATTTCGTGGTGGGCCCTGATTCCGACCCCGCATTGAGGAACGTCGTTGGTTTAGTAAATAAGGTGGGAATAGATATAGGCGGCAAGGTAATAGATGTGAGGAAGAAGTGCAGAGAGATAATAAAGCTGATAGCCGGCAAGCCGTGTCACCCTGAAGGAGGCCTACCTGGAGGAGTTCCCAGAGGTATTACTGAGGAAGAAAGGAAATGGATTAAAGAGACAGCCGACTACAGCGTTGAGTTTGCTCGTTTCGCTCTGGAGATATTCAAGCAGGCCGTCCTGGATAACAAGGAGTACCTGAAGCTGGTCCTCAGTGACGCTTATAAGCTCAACACCTACTACATGGGATTGGTAGATGAGAACAAGAGAGTCAATTTTTACGAGGGTAAGTTGAGGGTGGTCGATCCCAGCGGGGCCGAATATGCGCTGTTTGACTATCGCGATTACATTAGCCACATAGGCGAGTGGGTCGAGCCCTGGACGTACATAAGGTTAACCCATCTAAAGAAAATCGGTTGGAATGGCTTGCACGACGGTAAGGGAACCTCATTGTATCGTGTTGGGCCTTTAGCTAGGCTGAATGTAGCCGAGGGTATGCTGACGCCGCTGGCGCAAAAGGAATATGAGTCCATGTATGATACACTGGGTGGCAAGCCAAGTCACCATACTCTGGCTTACCACTGGGCCAGGTTAATCGAAGCGCTTCAGGCTGCGGAGCATCTGCAGAGAATAGCGGATGATCCCCTGCTGACCAGCAAAGATATACGCAACATGGACTTGAAATTGAAAAGACGGGGTATCGGTTGCCTCGAAGCCGCCCGAGGAACGTTAATCCACCATTATGAGACGGACGAACGCGGGATAATCACAAAGGTGAACTTGATTGTGGCCACCCAGCATAATGCAGCCCCGATAAGCCTTTCTGTGAAGAAAGCGGCCCAGGCCTTTATAAAAGGACCCGAGGTTAAGGAGGGGCTGCTCAATATGGCGGAGATGGCATTCAGGCCTTATGACCCTTGTCTGGCATGTGCCACACATGCCCTGCCGGGCGAGATGCCTTTGATAGTGAATATAAGAGATAAACACGGCGATTTGATACGGTCTGTGCAAAGAGATTGATTACGGGCCACAAACTGAAGTATTATGTGGGCCTAGCTGGGTCAGCAGGCAAATAACGACACGCTACAGTGCGTAGCAGCACACATATTTCTCCAGTTCGTCGCCTGCAGATTTGCCGGGAACAGCGTTATTAAGCTTGATACATCGTCTTTGGCTGAGTCGGATAGATTGAAGCTAGAGATTGGATGGTATTAAAAAGATAGATAACGTGATCCCACAAGAACAAACTGCAAGAGACCATACACCCGAGGCGAGAGCCTTGCTGTTTCGTCTCAGGGTGTATGTTAACATGAGGTGGCTCGTTGTTCTCGGGATCATCGGCTGTACCCTGGTTGCCTCACAGGTATTCCACATCGGCTTCCCCACCCTCCCGGTATACATTATTTGTGCTGTTATCGTTTTGTATAATCTTCTGCTATTTCGCTGGACGCGGAGTCTGCAAAACGAAGAAGCCGGACTGGTCGTTAAGAAGGCCGAGACTCAAGGGGATATCCAAATCCTTCTCGACCTGGTAACGCTCACCGTACTGCTGCATTACACCGGCGGCATAGAAAATCCATTCATATTCTTCTATCTGGCCCATACTATTGCTGCAAGCATAGTACTCCCCAAGAGGCAGGCATATATATTAGCCACTTTGGCTATATTTATGATCACGCTGGTGGTTTCCCTGGAGTACGCCGACGTAATACCTCATGTTAACCTGCAGGGATTTGCAACTCCTGATCGCTACAAGCAATTCAGCCGTGTGGTAGGTGTGCTATTTGCGGTCGCAACGCTATCCTACGGGTGTACATATGTGGTCACCGCCGTTGCGGGAGAACTGAGGAGAAGGCAGCGAGAAATGGTGCGACTAAGAGACCAGCTTATCGAGAAAAGAACCGAGGAGTTAGAACTGGCATCCAATGAGATAGCCAAACTGGAGGATGAAAGGAACCGCTTCGCCAGGTTTCTCGGCGTAGTCGCTCATGACCTCCAATCTCCTCTCGTCGCTACACAGAGTTTAATATCCTACATACTGGATGGATATACGGGACAGATTACCGAGGGACAAAAAGATTTGCTGGACAGGGGCGTTCGCAGAATCGACAGTCTCCTGACATTGATCACCGACCTTCTGGATATCCCCCGCATAGAGACTGGTCAGATAAAGCGAGAAATGCGGGAAATCTCCTTGAATGAAGTGGTCAAACGTTCCCTGGAAGGACTCGATAGCCTGGCAGAGCAAAAAGGATTAACTTTAAAAGTGGAGCTGCCCGCAGTTGAGCCCAGGGTAAATGGAGCTAGCCGCAGGCTACAGCAAGTCATGACCAATCTGGTAAGTAATGCTATCAATTACACCAACGAGGGTACGGTGCTGGTCAAGGTCGCTGACGGCGACAATGAAGCACGTGTTGAGGTTATAGACAGCGGCATAGGCATCTTGCCCGAGGACTTGCCCCGGTTGTTCAATGACTTCTTCCGCGGCAGCAATGTAGGCAGCAAAGGAACCGGATTAGGTCTGTCTATATCCAAAAGGATAGTCGAGGCACATGGTGGTAAAATATGGGCTGAAAGCCCTGCCCCTGAAACCAAGAAAGGAAGTAAGTTCAGCTTCACTATTCCAAAGAAGCCAGCGGCTGCACATTAGGAGAAGCGGAAATAGACCCGAATCGGGTTGTAACTAAATAAACAGATAAGGAGGGAATCGCCATGAAACGTAAACCAAAGATCCTGGTTGTTGACGATGATGTCGATCTTGTAGCAGTAATGAAAGGCACCCTGGAAGGCAAGCCTTATGAAGTAGTAGTAGCCTATAATGGAAAAGAGGGATTGGAGAAGGCTAAAAAAGAGAAACCCGATTTAATTATCCTGGACATAATGATGCCGGTAATGGATGGTTTCAACTTTGCTGAGCAATTCAGTAAAGACGCATCGCTGGTAAAAATCCCGGTCCTGGCACTCACGAGTTTCTCGGACTCACTAGGGCAGCCGTTTCCCTTCCAGGTTTCCGAGTATATTCGAAAACCCTTGAAGCCTAAAGAGCTAATCGCTAAGGTCGAGGAACACCTGAAAAGGAAGGGCCTTTAGGTCTTATATGAACGTGGCTTAACGCATCTCGCCGAACTCGTATAATGTGACGGCGGCTGTTACTAGACCTGCGGTCTCTGCCCGCAGTATGCGGGGGCCCAGGCTTACAGGCTCGACCCCGCTACTCTGAGCGACTCCTATCTCGTGAGGAGAGAAACCGCCCTCAGGGCCGATAAAGATGCTGAATTGGGGGATTTTCTCCGTTTGATGATGGACCCGGAGGACATCGCTAATTCCTTGTGCCTTTTCCACCTCCCAGGGAAGCAATGAAACTCCGCTTGCAGACCTGCACGCCTCAGTGAAACTAATAGGCTTATGTAGAGTTGGAAGCTTTCCGCGCCTGGATTGTTCCGCAGCTTCGACGATGATGCTCCTCCAGCGGCTGAGCCGCCTGCCATCCGGTTCGCCCGCTACACACCGTTCGCAGATTACCGGTACAAAGCCAGCAACGCCGATTTCCGTACACTTCTGAAGAACAAACTCGAAATTGTTCCCCTTGAGCAACGCCTGATACAGGGTGATCTTCGTGCGGGGTTCAGCAACAGCCAGCGATTTACGGATTACCCTCCCTGCAACTTTGCTGCTGTCCACTTTTTGCAGTTCGACCTCATATTCCCAGCCACTATTATCGAGAACAATAATATTGTCACCGGCTCCCAAGCGGAGTACATGGCGCAGTCGGTGAACCAGCCTGCCGGTAATAGTTACTGTGCCATCGGCAAGCCAATCTTCGGGCAGGAAAAAACGATGCATCTTCGATTAAAAAACCCTGGCTCTTCAGGCCAGGGCACTTTAGGTATCAACAGGGCTGGATAGGAACGCTCGTTTCACCATGTCATGATCCGCTTCCGAATGTATCCTTAATTTTCTCAAAGAAGCTCTTGTCCTCTTTAGGCAGTGCGGCCTTGCCCAAGGTTTTCGCCAGCTCTTTGAAAAGCTTCTTCTGCGTTTCATCCAGGGACGTGGGGGTAACTATCGAGAGTTTCACCAATTGGTCGCCGCGCCCGGTGTGGCGCAAATGGGGAACACCCTTCTCTTTGATACGGAAAACCCTGCCAGTTTGGCTGCCTGCGGGTATTTTCAGGGAGACATCGCCGTCAACAGTTGGAATTTGCAACTCGTCGCCGAGAGCCGCCTGAGCGAAGTTTATCGGCAGTTCGTACAGAATGTTATCGCCTTCCCGTTGAAAGAACTTGTGTTTTTGTACCGATAGTGACACATAGAGATTGCCGGGCGAACCGCCCTGTTTCCCGGAATCCCCCTCGCCGCTCAACCGAATCTGCGTTCCTTCATCGACACCCGGCGGTATCTTGACCATGATCTTGCGCTCGAACCTCTCCCTGCCCTGGCCATTGCAGCGGGAGCAAGGTTTGGTGATGATTCTGCCTTCACCGTGACAGCGACTGCACGTGGTTACGTTGATGAACTGGCCGAATATGCTGCGTTGAGTCCGGCGCACCTCTCCTGTTCCATTGCAGGTAGGGCATTTAGCAGGCTGACTCCCCGGCTCGCTTCTGCTTCCTTTACAGACTGAGCACACTTCGGTGCGCACAATCTCTAGCTCCTTCTCAGTGCCGAATATAGCCTCCTCGAAGGTGATAGCTAGGTGATAGCTCAGGTCAGCGCCCTGCTGGGGGCCTGCATGCCTGGTCGCACCACCGAAAAAGGCATCGAAAATATCGCCAAAGCCGCCAAAGTCGAAGCCCTCGAAGCCCCGGCTGCCAAACCCCTGAGCCCCGGCGTGGCCAAAGCGGTCATAAGCGGCACGTTTCTGCGAATCACTGAGGATATCGTAGGCTTCCTTGACCTCCTTGAATTTCTCTTCGGCCCCGTCGTCCTTATTGCGGTCGGGATGGTATTGAAAGGCCAATTTCCGGAAAGCCTTCTTAATTTCCTCATCGGAGGCATTTCTATCGACGCCGAGAACATCGTAGTAATCGCGTTTGCTGGCCATAAGCTTTAATCCTAATTCTTGCTAATCTAATATTATAGACCACACATATCCTCTGTACAAGTTTATGGCCGTCGGTTTTGGAAGTCTTCATTCTCCTGATATACCCAGTCTAGGCCAGTTTGACTCACTGGCACGCAAAGGATAGAATTTTATCAGTATGATTGGTGATGAGCTGATTCTAACCGGACAAAAGGTGGTGTTGCGAGAGAAACGTCTCAGTGACACTGCTAACGACTACGCGTGGAGAACAGACCCTGAGTTGGCCCGCTACGATGCAGCACTTCCCCTGAAGCTGTCTCTTCGGGAGTTCACGCTTTACTACACGGAGCAAATGCGAGCCTTCAAGGAAGACCGGCGCTGGTTTGCCATAGATACCCTTGACGGCAAGCACATCGGGAACTGCATGTACTACGATGTGGATAGGATACGGAGGCAGGCCAAGATGGGTATCATAATCGGCGACCGGGACTACTGGGGCAAGGGCTATGGTACCGATGCTGTAATGACGCTGGTCTCCCATATTTTTCACGACCTGAATTTGGAGAGGGTTTACTTGGATACCCTGGACTGGAATGCCAGAGCCCAGAGATGTTTTCATAAGTGTGGCTTTGTAGTCAACGGGCATGTCAACGACAAGGGACACAACTTTATAATTATGGAGCTATATAGAAGCTGGCTGCAGCCGTCCCAGGTGGACGATGTCTGATACGTCCGCTGCACCCTTAGTTCTTGACTATCCGCTTTAATGAGGACGTTTAGAAACACGATTACCATTCCGTGCTTGACACGGAATCCAGAAAACCCAGTTTCAAAATTACGATGAAGGTATCTGGATACCGACTTTCGTCGGTATGGTAGACTCATTGCTAAACGACCGCCTTCATGCTACTTGACGCAGTGGATGATTGCAGGGTATACTACTCCCACTATTCACTCAGAATGGGTGGTGAACGATGAAAGTTTCATGTTCTCAAGAGGACTTAAGTAAAGGGTTGGCGATAGTGGGCAGGGCGGTGGCAACCAGGGCTGTTATGCCCATAACCAACAATGTTCTGATAGCCACAGAGGGCTCTCAACTCAAGCTGGCTGCGACTAATCTCGAGATTGCCATAAGTTGCTGGATACCAGCCACTATCGAAAAGGAGGGCACAGTTACCATTCCAGCGAGGCTGGTCACTGATTTCGTCAATTCTCTCCCCAGCGGCCGGATAGACATGTCCCTTTCTCCTCGCAGCAAGAGCGTGGAGCTGAGGTGTGCCCGTCACGAGGCGCATATCAGCGGACTGGACCCCGCTGATTTCCCGGCTATCCCCAAAATCACCGATGGGTTGAATGTCAAGATTAAGCCCGGCGACCTGAGAATGGCGATCAACCAGGTGGTGTTTGCCGCAGCATCCGAAGAGTCACGCCCCGTCCTCACCGGTGTCCATGCCGAATTTGAAGGGGAGCAGCTTACTCTGGCGGCTGCCGATGGTTTCCGGCTGGCTGTACACAAGGTAACGCTGGCTAAGGGTGTGGATACCAGGACAGCCATCATTATTCCTGCGCGCTCCCTTAACGAGCTAACCCGTCTCATCAGCGAACAGGAAGAGCCCGTAGAGCTTACCGTCAATTCGCAAAAAAGCCAGGTGCTGTTCCGTATGAAAAATGTGGAGATGGTGTCCCAGTTGATACAGGGCACTTTCCCAAACTATTCCCAGCTTATACCCAAGAGCTACACTACCAGGGCTATACTCAATCTCTCAGAGTTCCTCAGAGCGACCAAAAGCGCCTCTATCTTCGCCAGGGACGGCAGCGGCATAGTTCGGCTCCAGATAATGCCCAGGGATGGCAAGGGAAAGATAGCCATCTCAGCGCGTGCCGAAGAGATCGGCGATAATCTGGGCGAGGTCGATGCCACTGTCGAGGGAGAGGAAGCCAAGATCGCCTTCAATAGCAAATACCTGATGGACGTTCTGGGTGTTCTCAACAAAGACCAGGTAGCTCTGGAGACCACAACCTCCTCCAGCCCGGGTGTTATCCGCCCGGTTACCGACGAAAGCTACGTCCACGTAGTTATGCCGATGTTCGTTCAGTGGTAGGTAAAGCTAGAGGTATCACGCCCTGAATCTCTACCCTCTCGGCGCTCGCGTAGACCTTGATGTCCAAGGCGTCTAGGGCAAGCCGTTTCGTCTCCGGCGTAGCGTTTTTCAGGTTATCCAGCACGCTCTCATACAGTTGGCCTAACTTGATTTTGGCTTCTGCTAAATTGGTGATATTGTCCCTGGTATTCTCCAGGTCAGTCAGTTTGGCCTCATCATCTCGGCGCAGGCGCTTGAGGTTATTGAGACGGTCTAGGACTTCATCTTGACCGAACTCTCCCAGTTCCAGGGCCTGAAGTAAGTTGGCTCTGCGCTGCTCGTAGTTCTTCAAGTTCTTCTTTAGTGTCTTAATCTCAATCTGTATGGCCTCCAGGTTGCCTACATCGCTCGCTTCCGCAAGCTGGCGCAATACCAGTTCAGGATTGGAAAGTACCGCTTCTGTTTTAGCCCATACCATCTCCTCCAGGTCATCTGCTCGTATGTATCGCGCCGAGCACATCTTACCGTGGTTCTCGTAGGGCCTGGCACTATTGCACTGGTAATAACGATACTTCTTATTGAGCACATGACCGACAAGTGGCTTACCACAGACGGCACAGTACGCGTGATTTCTCAGCA
>JAJYLC010000084.1 GCA_021787935.1 Chloroflexota bacterium
AATAAGCGCCCGTACCGCAAACCGACTCTGGTAGGCGGGGATGAGAGTCCCAAGGTGGTCGAGAGAACCCTCGTTAAGGAACTCGGCAATCTAGCTCCGTAACTTCGGGATAAGGAGCGCCTCGGGGTGTGAGAGGACTCGTTTTTTGAGCATCCTGAGGCCGCAGTGAACTGGCCCAAGCGACTGTTTAACAAAAACACAGGTCTCTGCTAAGGCGTAAGCCTAGGTATAGGGGCCGACACCTGCCCAGCGCCGGAAGGTTAAGGAGAGGGGTTATCCTTCTTCGGGAGGAGAAGCTTCGAACCGAAGCCCCGGTAAGCGGCGGCCGTAACTATAACGGTCCTAAGGTAGCGAAGTCCCTTGTCGGGTAAGTTCCGACCCGCACGAATGGTGTAACGACTTGGGCGCTGTCTCAACGAGGGACTCGGCGAAATTGAAATACCCGTGAAGATGCGGGTTACCCGCGACTGGACAAAAAGACCCCGTGGAGCTTTACTATACCTTGGCATTGAATTGAGGCTTAGCATGTGTAGAATAGGTGGGAGGCTGAGAAGCTGGGGCGCCAGCCTCAGTGGAGCCGCCGTTGAAATACCACTCTTGTTAAGGTTCGGTTCTAACTCCTGTGCAAGCAGGGAGACAGTGTCAGGCGGGTAGTTTGACTGGGGCGGTCGCCTCCTAAAGAGTAACGGAGGCGTCCAAAGGTCCCCTCAGGGTGGATGGAAATCACCCATCGAGTGCATTGGCATAAGGGGGCTTGACTGTAAGACCAACAAGTCGAGCAGAGACGAAAGTCGGGCAAAGTGATCCTACGGTACCGTGTGGAAGGGCCGTGGCTTATCGGATAAAAGCTACCCCGGGGATAACAGGCTTATCTTGCCCAAGAGTTCATATCGACGGCAAGGTTTGGCACCTCGATGTCGGCTCGTCGCATCCTGGGGCTGGAGAAGGTCCCAAGGGTCCGGCTGTTCGCCGGTTAAAGCGGCACGCGAGCTGGGTTCAGACCGTCGTGAGACAGGTCGGTCTCTATCCGTCGTGGGCGTAGCAGATTTGAGGGGAGATCTCTCTAGTACGAGAGGACCGAGGGGTACAGACTTCTGGTGTGCCAGTTGTTCCGCCAGGAGCATTGCTGGGTAGCCATGTCTGGATCGGATAAGCGCTGAAAGCATCTCAAGTGCGAAGCCGACCCCAAGATTAGATCTGCCATCCTTCCTCGGAAGGGGTAAGACCGCAGCGAGACTAGCTGCTTGATAGGCGGCGTGTGTAAGTCCCGTAAGGGATTCAGCTTAGCCGTACTAATGGTCGAGGGCTTGACCTACATTAAACCCTAATTAGGGCCAGCGTTCAGTATTCAGGAAAGTTCAAAATCATTTAGGATTTAGAACTTCGGATTTAGGATTTAAGCAAGGCTTATCGCGGGATGGAGCAGTGGAAGCTCGTCGGGCTCATAACCCGAAGGCCGTTGGTTCGAATCCAACTCCCGCTACCAATGAGACCAAAATCGCCACCGCGACAATTAAGTCACAGTGGCGATTTTCATTTTCTTAATCCTTCTACTTATTAGTTGTTTGAATGTGATATACTATTCTCAAAAGAGGATAAAGGCGGATGACTAATGAAGCTTAAAGTAATTCTGGAGCCAAGTGAAGAGGGAGGCTACACCATCTACGTTCCCTCTCTCCCAGGTTGCATCAGCGAGGGTGATACCAGGGAAGAAGCCCTAGCCAACATACGCGAAGCCATCGAGCTCTACCTAGAGCCCAAACTATAATCTGAAGGCCGTTGGTTCGAATACAACCACCCTTTATTTTAAATTTTGTACCATTTCTGTACTCTTTCGACACAGCTTTCCAGGTCATCGCGTATCTGGTAAACCCAAAACCGCATTATATCCCAACCCAGTTCCATTAATCGCTGATTACGTATCTGATCTCGGCGGCATAGCTCGCCATCCCAATTTCTATGGTAATGTTCACCATCTACTTCAATATTTAGCTTCCGGTCACCGTGAAGTAACGCAAAGTCCAATTCATATTTCTCCACTTCATATTGTGGAATAGGTCTAAGTCCACTCACAAACAGGGCCTTATAAAATAGTTTTTCCCAATCCGAAACGCGTTCTGGGTGTGCAACTAGTGGATAATCCTTGCCCAAATTAATAGTCTTTATAGATTTAAGTCGGGTTTCCGAGCCAAGATTTTCCACGTAATGTGCATACTTGGCCAAATGCTCAATCCCCGAATTAATAGCAGCTTGCTTGTCTCCAATAACCACTAATGCGGATCGGGCACGGGTAATGGCAACGTTAAAGAGATTTGGCCTGCTGCGAAGGAAAGCGACTGCCCCATCTGTAATGCCTGATGAAATAACCGGAGAGAAAATTACGACATCTCTCTCATCTCCTTGAAAACCATCTACCGTATAAGCGAGAAAGTCCATCCTGGATAGTTTTTCTGATAACAAATCGTTTTGAAAAACAAGGTCACGAATTCTAAGAGCTTGTGCTCTAAAAGGACTAACGACCCCAACGCTACCAGAATACCCTTGACGCAAAACCAAACGTTCTAATTCCCCTACTACAGCTTGAGCTTCATTCTCATTAAGCGCACTACCTGTAAGGGGACGAATTACTTTCCCTGAGACATCGAGCCAGCGCACAGTTGGCCCACCATCATCCACCAATTTTAAATGTCTATAGTCGGTAGCCACCCGTAAAATATCATCGTAGAAAAGATGATTTGAAAATTCGATAATGTCGGCATGAGACCGATGGTGGTCACGTAAATAAACAATATCATCGCTTCGGCATAGCCCACTCGATAAATCCCATAATGAATTTACTGAGTATGCCCAAGCGCCATATCCATCGGCCAATCCATGTTTCGATAGAAGCTGACTGTCCTGTCTTGGGGGTAAGCCACTTATGTGGCGCAATTGCTTGGGATCACCTATAATTACTGCGCGCTTAGCTCGATAAAGGAGAGGCAGGGCGGAGGCAATATCACACTGACTAGCCTCGTCTATCACTAGCAGGTCAAAGAAAGCAGGTTCAAAAGGGATTCGGCCACGAGCGGATAAAGATGTCACAGCCCAGCACGAAAGTATGTTCATAATCTGAGGAAATAGATTTTGAAATCTCTTAAACACTTTGCTCCCAAGCCTCTGTCCATTGTCAGAAGATACAATCATCTGCAAAAGTGCTCCATATTCTCTAAGGAGATGCCGATCATCCTGCGTCATGCGAGATGGTTGTAGCCTAAGCCAAATTTGCCACAACGATATTGAGGTCTCTGTAAGTTTCTCCACCAGCCTATGGTATTCTTGGCTAATCTCTTCAAGTGACTTTGTATTATTTAGTTTATCGAGTTCATGGAAATAGCGTTGAATCTTGTTAGCAGCTTCAAGCCACTTGTCTGTAAGTTCGGAGAAAATCACCCAATGTCGTATTGTTTCATCACAAGGTTGTTTATCAGGCAGCGGAATACCTATGCGTTCAGCGATATTTGCGAAAGAATGAGCAACTTCAATAAGCTTGGAGTATCGTTTATTTTTAAGAAATTGCCAGCCTAATTTGGTTATGAACGACTGATTAGACTTCAAAGTTCGGTTAACTGCTAACCTTAGGCTTTTTGCGCCAGCCGAAATTGAATTTAGGTCCAACAACTTGAGCGAATAAAATAAGTCAGATTTGAATTCCCTTCGAACTGGTTCCACTTCTTGTTCTAGATGATCTACCTCATTACGAAGTTGGATTATATCAGCAAGTTCGTGTTCTAGAGATTGAAATTTATCTCTAATTTTATTATGGTTGGCTAAATATTCTTGGTATAAATGCTCATCCTCTGATGATATTGATGCAGCCAACAGAGACATCAGATATTCTGCGAGCTTAACCTGATATTCATTTGACCCAAGTCTTAAAAGAACGGGGCGTGGTCCTAGGCTATTTGTGCGCACTTCAACCACATCTACTGCCTTATTATTCTTGCTAGCAAATAGAACTGTTTTGCCTTGCCAAGCACAATTTATGAGGAGTGACATCACTACTTGTGATTTACCCGTGCCTGGCGGGCCAGTAATGACTGTGAGTTGGTTATTAATACCCTGTATCACCGCCTGACGTTGTTCACTATTTAGAGGAAGGATTTCCAAGAGTGGTTGTATTTGCATGGGCTTAGACTCAATTGTCGCACCGTTTAGCCAATCACCTAGAGCAGTTTCTTGGTATTTATCCTCAGGTATTGTTCGAAGCATACCAAGTTCGGTTTCAAGACCTCTAGTATATGGAGATCGCTCAGCAATTAGGATTACTGCTCGATTATAGATGCCAGGCTCCGAAATTTGTGATATAGGTGGTTGGTCAAGTATGTGATAAGCGTCCATGTTTTCTTTCCAATCCCATTCTGGTCGAATCACCTTAAGTCTGGGAATAATTTCATCCAAATCCGGCGAGTCCTTTTGTGCATCAGCGAGTCCAAGCTCTTCAGAAATCTGTACAATTTCCTCCATAATATTGGAGCCCTCAGCAGCAGTCAGTGAACGAATTGCCCTGGAATTAATCTGCGGTAATTCATCCGCCAAAATAGGCAATGCATGTTGGCTGGTCGTTTCTTCACGAAATCCGAATAAAAATATGGGTTCAACCATAAATCCTTCCCAGCCACCACGAGAATGAATCTTGGTTAATTTAACAGGATAGCCAAGAAATAGCACCAACTTGCTTCGCTCCCTTTGCGTCTTTCTCAGTAATTTCCGAGCTGCTTCTGTCTCAAAAACATTAGCTGGATTCTCCGAAATCAAAGGCATTTCTTTTAGTTCTACGTAGTCAAGGTCTCCATACTGGCTTGAGGCAAATACACTAAGCCCTCCGAGATCGTCGTAATTCAAACATGCCAAGTAATAGTCACAAAGATCTGCTAGTCGAGTTCGAGCTCTGGTAAGTCGCTCTTTATCATCTTTGGGTCTTGTGGTAGTTTTCAGCCACCATCGATATTGGCTATCTTGTACAACATTGCTACGGAGTTCTCCATAGAGAATAGAATTAACTTGCGCCCTATCAGTATCCAAGATGTTTGCGATCTGTCTAGCCCTTAATCCTGGTTGTTTTTTTAAAAGTTCGACTATTTGATCCTGCATCATTTCTCTGGATTCACTGTTTTTGCTCACGGCTATTATTCCATGCTGAAAGACTATTTTAATATTTTGGCTATAAGTTCTATTTTCCCTGTAATATTAGAATGTTAGTATTATAACAAGTTAAAGACCATCCTCAAAGACCTGATTTAGCTCCCACTTCAGCAATTTGAAACGCAACCGCCATTTTGACATAAAAGTTGCGACGACTTTTTTATTTTTCCTAACATATAGCAACAAATCCTCCCCCTACTTTGGATCTGAAGCATGCGCAGCTTTTTCGCTGTGCTTTTTTGTTTTATACTCTAGCCAGTCTAATTTCATCTCCCGGACATAAAAATGCGGCTTAGACAGACAGGCCAATTCAGTTTAGCTATACCGGAGCCTTTCAATTTCCGGCTTACCGTGGCCAAGCCGGCGGGCTGGCACTGGTCTACGCCGGGTGAGGTTTTTAAAAACAGCACTTTGTGGAGCGGGGTGTATCTCGAGGGAAAACCGCTAGGTCTCAAGATGTCCTCTGCTAAGGGTCTCGTTAATACGGTCGTCTACTCCGAGGCAAATCTGTCGCGGAACGATACAGCCAAACTGAAAACACTGCTCAATTATGGCCTGGGAGCAGATGAGGACCTGGCCGGCTTTTACGAGTTTGCCCGCAACGACCCGGTGCTGTCCGTCACTGTTAAAGACCTCTACGGTATGAGGGTGGGCAGGCTCGACGACTTATTCGGCAGGGTGATTCTGGCTATTCTGCTCCAGATGGCGCCCTTTGCCAGAAGCAGGCAGATGATGACCGCCCTGCTGGAGGGATGGGGCACCAGAATCAATTTCGATGGGAAAGAGGTCATCCTCTGGCCACGGCCGCAGCACATCGCCCATGCCAGTGAAAACGAGCTTAGGGGAAAGGCCAGCTTGGGCTATCGAGCCACACGATTGATTCAAGCGGCACAGTTTTTATCAAAAAATTCGATATCGCTTCTTGAGCTATCCGGGTTGCCCGAAGAGGAAGCCCTCAAGCGCCTGACGGTGATACCGGGAATCGGGAGATATTCAGCGGGTATAATTTTCGGCCGGACCTCGGTGCCCATTGACGTATGGAGCGTGATAATCATGAGCGAAATCGTCCTGGGACGAACTCCCCAAAACCCGCGACAGGATGTTGATGCCGTTACCAGTGCGCTCCAGAAGCGCTGGGGAGAATGGGGCTGGATGGCATTTGTGTATATTCTGAATGACCTTAAGAATCTGTCCAAAATCTTCCACCTGTCACGTTTACACTAAAACTCAGGACCGTGTCATTCTGACCCTGAATGCAGTGAAGGGGAAGAATATCGGTTTTGAAACAGACCGTTATTGCTTAATTATCGGTAGGTCGGAGCAGCTTGCTATAATATGTAAATCGTAGTAGAATCTCGCCAGTAAGATTGGCCGATTGGATTCGAAGGTCAATACGCCGTATATGAAGAGGTGGACATGCAAACGCGAAGGTTACCAAAAGCTTTCTTTCTGGGCTCTTACCTCGGCGGCACCATTGTAACCTGGATTATCGGATGGGTGTTCTCGTTTTATTCCTTGAGGTATTGGGATCGGACATATTACGATTCTTATTATGGTAACGAATTACCAACATGGTGGTTTATTTTATATTTGATTATCGTTCCCATATCTATCTACGTAGCTGTGGTGGTATCTATCTTTATCTACAAAGCGTGGGCGTCTATACAGGATGGCCAGGTGCGGGCAGGTCCCTGCAAGGCTCTGGGGTTCCTGTTCATCCCGCTTTTTAATTTCTACTGGGTATTTCAGGCCGTCTGGGGATTTGCCGTAGATTTTAATAAATATCTGGCAAGAAATAACGTAAATCCGGCTCGGAGATTGCCCGAGGGTTTGTTCCTGGCATTCTGCATCCTGTATGTCGTCAGTATCATACCGTTCGTTGGTTTTGTTACGGGGCTGGCAGATCTTGTTATAGCAGCCATACTCATCAGCAAGACATGCGACTCCGTTAATGCCCTGCCGCCTCCAACTCTTAAACCGAGCTAGCGCATTTCTTCTCATCCCTCCCAAACAAGTTTATAATCACTGCGACGGTACATCTTGCTCCACAACCATATTGCACTGTTAATACCATTCGTATTCGGGAAGGAGCCTGAAATGATTGCTAAACGGGCGAAACTGGTTACACCCTTTCTCGCTATGGATGTGATGGAACGGGCTCAGGCTATGGAGCACGAGGGCACACACATAATTCATCTGGAGGTCGGTGAGCCTGATTTCGATACTCCGGAATGCATCAAAGAGGCCGTGCGCAGGGCTCTCGATATGGGGGAAACTCACTATACCCACAGCCTGGGTAAGTTAGAGCTTAGAGAAGCTATCTGCAAGCATTACTTTGAGAAATATGGTGTGACGATATCCCCCGACCAGATTGTCGTGACCTCCGGGACTTCACCCGCTATGCTCCTTATATTTGCAGCCATACTTGACCCGAACGATGAGGCAATAATTTCCGATCCCCATTATTCATGCTATCCCAACTTCATCAGGTTTGTAGATGGAGCTCCAGTGAATGTTCCCGTGAACGAAGAGGACGGTTTTCAATACAGGCTCGAGGCCATAAAAAGCAAAATCACCAAAAAAACCAAGACAATAGTTATCAACTCGCCCTCGAATCCGACCGGCAATCTTCTTTCCGAACAGGTCATGGGATCCATCGCTAAACTGCCTCAGTACATAGTCTCCGATGAAATCTATCACGGCCTCGTCTATGAGGGCAAAGAGCATTCCATACTGGAGTTCACAGACAATGCTTTTGTTTTGAACGGTTTCTCCAAGCTGTATGCCATGACAGGCTTCAGACTGGGTTACCTGATTGCGCCCAAACCGTTCATCCGGGCCATCCAGAGCCTTCAGCAGAATCTCCTCATTTCCGCCAACTCTATCGTTCAAATGGCAGGTATCGCCGCTCTGGAGCAGGCAGGACAGGATGTGGCGCGCATGAAGAATATCTACAATGAGCGCAGAAAGTACATGGTCAAGCGCCTCAGAGAGATGGGCTTCGGGATCACGGTTGAGCCTACAGGCGCCTTTTACGTGTTCGCCAACGCCAAGCATCTCTCCAAGGACTCATACAAGCTGGCTTTTGATATTCTAGAGAGAGCCCATGTAGGGGTTACACCCGGGATCGATTTCGGCAGCAACGGAGAGGGGTATCTCAGGTTTACCTACGCCAACTCAATAGACAACATACGCGAAGGCCTGGACAGGATAGAGAAATACGTTCAATCGCGAGCGCGTTCTCACCATTAAGGCCTGTACAGCCCTGGACAACAGCTAGCAGTTAGATCACGAGCCGTACCGTCGCTATGCTGCCGGGCATCGTGAGGCGAACGGTCTGCCCGCTAACCTCAAGCGGTTCGAGGTCGCGCTCTCGGGCATCACAGAGAAAAGCTGCCTTCAGATTGCGGTCTCGCACCGTAACGGCAACAGGTTGCCCGAAATATGAGAGAGTAGACAGTCGCACCATAAGCCCTTCACCGCGCGAGGCAGGTTTCACTGCTGTAACGACGACTTCGGCTCGATCGGTCATCACTGCCGATGCAACAAGAGCCTGCAGTGCAGCATACCCGGTCGTATCCCAAGGATTGTCTGAGACACTGCGTGCAACCTGTAATATTCCGTTATCGTGCCAATCCCCGTTGGCTGTGAACAAGATGGCGTAGTCAAAGGTATGGTTTGTTCGCTCATGGCCCTGCGCAGGCAGTCCCAGAAGCGGTATAAAACCGTATGCTCTCTCACAGGGAGCATTACGCAGCGCAATCGCCTCCAGACACCCATCGCGCCGGTACGACGCAGCGCCGGGCATGCCCAGGCACAGCGCCAGTCCGCTGCCGCTGGTATCATCCTGAAAATGCAGGAAGTGCTGTATCGGCCAGAATGTTGGGTTGTAAATCCTCTGAGGAGGCCGCACCACCACACCCCCCACTGCATCCATGACCAGTCGGCTCGCTGATATGCCGGTATCGAACTGTACCGTCACAGTGCGGCGCTCGGCAGCCATACCTTCGACCCTGAGCCGAATTACAGGCGAGTCGCTGCGGAACCACAGCGAGCGCTTTATGGTCTGCTCATCGAGTTCGGTATCGCAGGAAACCTCCAGCCCGCCTTCCAGTTCGCGCACCCTGAGCTGGGCTGGGTGCTCGCTGGCCCGGCGCAGCTCTTTGAACCTGCCCCCCCAGAATTCGTGCCCCATCCTCCACAACCCGCCCATGTCATAGTAGCTGACCAGGTCGTTTGATACCCCTTTAAACAGCGGCTTCTGCGTGGCCGGATTCCATGCGCGTGAGATAGCGCCCCCCACATCCTCGTCAAGCTCCACACCATAGTACGGCGTTTTTATCTCGATAGTTCTGCCCTGCCCCCGCCACTCCGGCATTGCCGGTGTTTTGACAACGGAATGCCGCAACTTTTCCACGGAGGGAGTCTGTGAAAACCGGCTGATGGCTGCATCGGCAGCTTCAGCTGCCTTATTCAGCCACGGCACTTGTTCGCTTTCCAGCACTCTGTCCGGGGTAGTGCCGGTGATGAAGTCGTGATGGTTGGAAACAGCGGCATACCACCAGGCATCTTCGAGAGCCTTTGCCGCGGCCTGTCCGTCCCCTCCGTTATCCGGCAGCAGAGCCAGCCGCTCGGCCAGCAGCAAATGCTTTACAAGGTCGTGACATTTCTTTTTGAACGTAGGGCGTGAAGTATAAAAGCCCATCCAGTACGGGTTGGGATCGATTTCCAGAACAGGGAGCACGTCACGGTGGCAATCGACCAGAGCCAGGTAGTCGTCGAGACCGGCGTTAACTGCCCAGAGGCCAGTCTTGGTGTAATGGAGGTGGTTGTAGCGATCCAGCAAAGAAATTAGGTCAGGTAGCGGGCCCACGAAATCTCCGCCCATGGGACAAAAAAGATAGGGCGTGAGGCTATAGGGCGCGAGCATGGCTGCGAACTTTTCAATTTTATGTCTCACATTCCAGTCGGAGCGGTCGCCAAAGGCCATCGGAAAAACATATACCCGCGTGATTCCGCGGTGTGCAATCAGGTCGCCCTGACCGTAGGTGAATGCGTTCCAGTGGCACAAAACCTCCGCTCCGTCCGGACCGCGCCAGACAAAATCGAGCGTACGCTTCCTTTTCATCAAAAGTTCCGCGGTGGAGCCGGGACGCGGGAATCGCCTCAGCATCTCGTGATAAGAGCTGGGCGACATCATGCCGTCGATACGGGTTATAGCGGTCATGCTGAATCCGACAGCTTTGAGAAGTGACGGCAGGCAGGGAGAGTGTCCGAAGCTGTCCGGAAAGTACGCCAGCAGCGGCTCCTGGGCCATGCCGTTTGCCCGCAGCCACTCCTGGCCGATTAAAAAGTCGCGCAGCAGCGCCTCGGTATCCGGGACGATTGTGTCGGCAGCAGTCACCCCGCTGTTAGTGAGGTGCAGTCGGCCCTCGTTGACCAGCTTTCGTACATTTTCACGCTGCTCGGGCCGGGCATCCCAGTACATGCGTAGAAAGAAGACACACTCAGCGGAGTAGATGCGGCGCGGCTCATGCAACAGCTCTCTGACAGCATCGTCAAGGTTTTGCCGCACGTATTTCTGGAAGTACTCTTCTGAGGTGCGAATCCAACTCGGATCCCAGTGGCTGGATTCGGCGAAAACAATCACCTTCCTGGCATCGTCAGGGATACCGAGACGGCGGCGTATGGCGTTCTCACGCTCTTGTGAAGTACGTTGAGGAGTTGAAGTCTGTCTAATCTCTGTCATCAGCAGCGCCGGGCTTACAAATCTAATGTCAGCCCGAATTCCCGAGTTTCAGCGGCTTCCCCGTGGCCTGTCGCAGAAACAAACTAGTATATTCAATGAGGGAAATTATACCTGACTAATGCGGCACCCCGCAAGGGGTCCGCTGCAGCCATGACTTTTTACCTATTCCCTGTAGTACTACGTGGTGATTGTCCGCATAGTATCGCGTTGCTACCATTTCTACCGAATTGCATTGCATTGCTCGCAAAAGGGTACAAATCCGTAATCAATAATCATATTAGTACCGAAAAATGTAGCGGAGTAACGGGCCATTGCTGAACTGAGAAGGAGGGACATGATGTTTAAAAGACTGATAAAGAGCCTGCGCGATGAAAGAGGCATCACAGGGCTGGAGACGGCTATCATCCTGATCGCCTTCGTGGTCGTAGCGTCTGTGTTCGCCTACACCGTGCTATCAGCAGGTATATTCTCATCCCAGAAGGGCCAGGAGGCAATCTTTTCGGGCCTGTCTGAAGCTAGGGCAACCCTCGAGACCAAAGGGAGCGTTTATGCCTTCGGCAACACGACTACCGATAAAGTGACAGCGGTGACAGTCACCCTGACCAACACTATGGGCGGGCAGGCCATCGACCTGACGCCAAACACCAATGGGAATAGCACTCATGCTACTGTAATCAGCTATACTGATAATAACCAGCATGTTGCCGATTTACCGTGGACTGTATCATGGATAGGCAAGAATAACGGTGACAATTCTCTAGACCAGGATGAGCAGGCTGTGATCAGGGTTGATTTATCAAGACTCAATCCCGGTCCTTCCACTTACGACACCTTCACCATTGAGATAAAGCCAATAGTCGGTCCATCCCTCATTTTGAATCGGACATTGCCTGCCAAGATCGACACCGTGATGGACCTCCATTAGCCATACATTGCGTGAAGCTGAAAGGGGATGCTGGCAGGGAGGAATACATCCCTGCCAGCATGCCCT
>JAJYLC010000085.1 GCA_021787935.1 Chloroflexota bacterium
CCGCTCCCACGTCATCGCCCAAGACCTACGACACCGGAACGTTAGTGACCATAACGGCCGCACCCAGCGCAGGTTATCGCTTCGGCGCCTGGACTGGCGATACCGGTTCCATAGGTAATACCAGTGCTGCCGCCACCACCATCACTATGAACGGCGACTACACCATCCAGGCTACCTTCGTTAAGACATACACCCTGACCTTCAGCGCTGGCACAGGCGGCTCGGTCACCGCTCCCACGTCATCGCCCAAGACCTACGATGCGGGTACCGACGTGACTATCACCGCTGCTCCCAGCGCAGGATACCACTTTGATTCCTGGACCGGCGATGTCGGCACAGTCGCTGATACGGGCAACGCCTCGACTACCATCACCATGAACGGCGACTATACCATTCAGGCTACCTTCGGTAATGATCCCCCCACTATCTCTGACATACCGGATCAAACTACAAATGAAAATTCGCACACCGGAGCGATAGACTTTACTATAGGGGATCTGGAGACGCCAGCAGGAAGTCTAGTGCTATCCAAGGCTTCGGATAATACCACTCTGGTTCCACTAAGCGGTATTGTATTTGGCGGAAGTGGTGCCAGCCGGACAGTTACAATCACACCAGCCGCCGATCAATATGGTAATGCTACGATTACAATAACCGTAACAGATGGGCCAGGTTTAACCGCATCTGATAGCTTCGTTCTCACTGTTTATGCGACGCCGGATGGAGATTTTGATATTGGAAGTAACCTTAATCAAACAGTCGAGTATAGTGATCCCATATCGGACGTGTTCATTACGTCTACGGATGCGGATTCCTCAGGAGATGATTTAAATGCTGCAATCTCCGGAGCTCCAGACGGCGTAACAATAGAAAAAACCTCGGGTGGTACCGGTATCCCTGGCACAGCACACTTTAAGATAAGTGGCGTCGTAACTGGCGCTCCTGGCACATATAACGTTGTTGTGACTGTAACCGATAACCAGGGCGGATCATACGTTGTCCATGAACCATCTACGCTGACCATCACCGTAATCAAGGAAAAGGCTCTCATACGGTACGATAACCGTAACCCGTCGAGCATCTCAGTCACTGATAGCGACCCCACTGCCTCGATAGGGGGCTCCGAGTTCAAGATCTACATCCGGCAGGAAGCCGATGGTTACCTGGGAACCCAGCCTCTCAATGCGGGTGACGTAAGTATGAAGATCGATCCTGTTAGCGGTAGTTCTCCAATAACGATGGACCTGGTGGGGACGCCGGACACATCCGCGTTTGCAACAGGAGGAGAAGTCCTCTTCACTTTCGCTGCCCCTAATGGTACAACGCTTCCCGTCGGTACCTACATAGTCGAAGTGACAGTGAACAACACCTATTATCGCGGTGTTGGCGGTGAGGACATACTGACAGTGTACAAACTCGGTACAGGCGTCCAGGGGTTCGGTTCGTTCTACTGGCCTGGAACGACAGACAACACTGAGTTCTCCTTCATGATGCAGTACAACAAGAGCGGTAAGAACCTCCAGGGCCAGCTCGTCGTCATCAGACATATGGAAGATGGCTCTATCTACCGCATTAAGAGCAACATGCTGGGTAATATGGCTTACAAGACTGAATATAGCGGCGGGACTCCATTATTCGATTGGACAACGTTCAGTGGTAAGTGTATCTATATTGGTCCGGACGTTCTAGATGCGGATGGAAACCCGGTGAATGTGGGCGGCCAGCAGTTCGTTGTCTATGCCAGAGACTACTATACTAGTAATGGTAGTGACAATAATGAGGGTAGTAATTACGACACATTCTGGTTCACGGTGTTAGGCAAGACATTCACATTAGATGCTAACGGGAATAATCAAGCCGACATCGGTGAGCTGCAGCCTGTTATCGGTCCCGATAGCAACATCATTATCCCCACTACGGTCACCAATAATGGTGGCAATGGTAACAAGAAGTAGTCTCACATTACTTGAACATTAAAACTTCAAGAGGGCGGGAGATGAATTCCCGCCCTCTTCTTTTATCAATGTTGCAGTTCATCGCTTTCTGCAAAGCGCTTACTTATAAGAAGAATTTAGAGGTCCCGTTTTTTCTCTTCAAACTCGACTTTAGTTATCTCGCCGCTGGCATAGCGCCTTTTCAGTATCTCCAGCGCCGTTTCATGATGGGTATAGCTCGAGCGACCGCTGCGGCTGAGCCAGCGAATCAGCGCAACTATCCCCCAGATAACCAGTACCCAGAAAGCTATCATTATTATCAGCATAATCACTCCGAAGCCTGTAAATCCCCAACCAAACCATGGCCACATCATCGTACTCTGACCTCCTTAGCTATTATTATAACTATATTCTGAAAAACTGATGTAGTTTCCTCTGCTAGGCTGCGGAAACCGCAGGCAGGGTGAAGAAGAATGTACTGCCTTTTCCAGGAGCGCTCTCGACCCAAACTTTGCCCTTGTGCGCTTCAACCAGCTCCTTCACCACAGTTAACCCTATGCCAGACCCCGTCGACCTCTTTCCCTTTGGCTGCGAGCCTTGATAGTAGCGATCAAAGACATGAGGGAGGTCCTCCTCGGAAATGCCCTGACCCGTGTCCGACACGGAAACAAGAAGATGCTGCGGCAGCCCGCTGCCTTTTTCAGTTGCTGCAGCAACCTTAATGGCGTCTCCTTCAGAGGTGTATCGCAGGGCATTGCTGAGAAGGTTTACCACTACCTGCGACACCCTGTCCGAGTCCATCATTGCCTTGGGCAGATCGGGCTGGACTTGCATTGAGAGCGAAACATTCTTTTTTCTCGCCTCTGGCTCAGTAGCCATGACAATCGACGACACCAGCGCGCCGACATCGCCCGGCGCTGGCGAAAGATTCAATTTCCCTGCCTCCACCTGTGACAGAGTACGTAAGTCTTTCACCAGTCGCGAGAGCAGCAGGGACTCTTGATGAAGTGAAGAAATGTTCGTCGCCGAGGGCTCAACCACGCCGTCAAGCATGCCTTCCAGGTTGCTCTGTATTACTGCCAGAGGCGTGCCCATTTCATGCGCCAGGTCTCCCATTAGCTTGCGCCGCATCTCCTGGTTCTTTTCCAATGACTCGACCATACCGTTAAACGTATTTGTCAGAGTGCCCACCTCGTCTGTAGAGCCGGGTGTCACGCGGGGGGACAGGTCTCCTCGTGCCACGCGGCTGGCTGCAACGCTGAGCCGTCTCAATGGAGCCGTAATCTGGCGAGAGAATATGAGTGCAATTAAAGCCGCTATAGCAACCGCAATGCCTCCCGCTATCCACAGCGAGTTATGTACTGAGTTAAGGAACGCAGTCTCAGAGGGCCCCATCATTTCACTGGCGTCCCCGCCACCCATCATTTGATTCATGCGTCCGACATGCTCCAGGTAGCTGCTAAAATCCGCAGTGGTCGAGTTACGTATCAGCAACGTTGCAATGAGGACGCCGGCTACAGCAGCCACCGCAGAGATCAAGGCCATCTTAAGCCAGAGTTTATTAATGCGCATCTGCATCCACCTCCAACTTGTAGCCCACGCCGCGTACTGTTTCAATATGACAGCCGCATTGACCTGATGCCATCTTCTGGCGCAGGTTCTTGATATGCGCGTCGATAGTACGCTCATATCCTTCGTAGTCAATCCCTTGCACGGTGTCGAGTAGCTGCATACGGCTGTATACCCTGCCCGGGGACTGGGCCAGTGTCGACAGTAGCTTGAACTCCGTCGTGGTAAGTTCAAGCCTCTGCCCGCTGCAGCTAGCCTCATAGCGCGCAGCGTCTATCGTCAGTTCGCCAATAGCTAGAGCCTCCGACGGAGCGGGCTGTGGCGCTTGTCTGCGCAGCACCGCTCGCACCCTGGCCACGACCTCCCTGGCGCTGAAGGGCTTGGTCACGTCGTCATCTCCACCCAGCTCGAGCCCCACTATCCTGTCCACCTCTTCACCACGCCCGGTGAGCATTATTATGGGAACGTTGGACCCCTTCCTGAGGGTACGGCATACCTCGAGTCCATCGATGTCAGGCAGATTGAGGTCCAGTATTACGATGTCGGGTTTGTAGCTCCCAGCGCGTTCTAATGCCTGCTTGCCGTTGGCGGCGCTGGCTACCTGGAATCCCTCTTTCTCAAGGTACAGCTTGAGAACTTCTATAATCCTGGGCTCATCATCAACGACGAGGACTCTGCTCTGCACCATTTCGGCCCCTGGTTCCATATTACAATAACGGTGGCTTTCTTACAATTTGCACCAAAGAGTCCGGTGAGAAACCCCACCGGACTCTGCTGCTCAGGGAGGCGATTATAAACCTTACTACCTTCCCATCATTCCACCCGTGTAGCCTCCCATCATGCCGCTCCCGTAGCCTCCCATCATGCCACCATAACCTCGTTGAGGAGATGAGTCGCTACCCGGCTGCTGTTGCGAGCTATCCCCGCCATAGTAGCGTCCCATCATACCACCCATGTAATCCCAACCGCTGCCGTCGTAATTCAGCTGGCTGGTCACCATTGTCTGTAGCCTTGCCTGCATTTGCTCAATCATATTGTTTGCCTGGTCCTGGGTTAGATACCCGTTTTGCACCATCAAATTCATATGGGATTCATAAGGAGTCATCATCGTCTGAATTAGCTGGCCCTGGCTGATGCCATGGGCGCTGGCGATTTCCGCCAGAGTCTTCCCGGATTTCAGTTGAGCCGTAAGGTCGGCAGTCGTTGTGCCTAGCATCGTTGCCATCTGCTGGGTCACCGGAAAGCCTGCTCCATATCCCATCATTCCGCCAACTGCGTTGCAATACCATAAACCCGTCGCGTTACCGGGGTCAGTGCTGGTGCTGAGAGTCTGATAGGTGCCGACTGGCCGGTAGGCCACATTATTGTCCGAGGACTTGGCGGCTACCACGCCGAGTCCTGTGCCGATAGCAAGTATACCTGCGACCACTGGGATTGCGATTTTCCATTTCCTGTCCATGTTCACCCTCCTTCTTTCTTAAGCTACACTCATTCTGGCAGTCAATTGTGAAGGCAGTATGAAGACAATCCGAAGTCTTTCCACCAATTTCATTAAAATTTCAGTGATTGACTATCCCTCAGTCTGCTGCTATCATGCGCCTCATTGAACCAAAAACGGCCGAGGAGAGTGCGCATAACATGGCTGAGAAGCAGAAGACTGACAAATGGGATGCCGAAGTCGATATCATCGTAGTGGGATTCGGTGCTTCCGGTGCAGCTGCAGCCCTGGAGGCGTCCCAGCAGGGAGCCTCAGTGCTGGTATTGGACCGCTATCATGGGGGAGGAGCCACCGCAGCCAGCGGCGGCATCGTCTATGCCGGTGGCGGGACAAAATATCAGAAAGCCGCCGGATACGATGATACACCTGAAGAAATGTATCGCTATCTGAAGCAAGAGGCAGGCGACGTCGTTACGGACGAGACCTTGCGCCTTTTCTGCGAGCAGTCTACAGGGATGATTGCCTGGCTGGAACAGGCAGGAGTCCCTTTCGAGGGTTCACTGTGTCCCTTCAAGACGTCCTACCCCACCAACAAGTACTATATATACTTCTCCGGCAACGAGAATCACAGCAGCTACAAGGCGAATGCGAAACCGGCACCGCGCGGCCACCGTGCCCGGGGAAAAGGCATCTCAGGCCTCACACTCTTCCATGCCCTGGAAAAAGCTGTGAGGAAACAGGGAATCCATGTACGCTGCCAGACACGGGTAGAGCGACTCGTCTTCGCCGATGACAGGCGGGTGATAGGTATCGAAGGCATCTCCATCCCGCCCGGCATCACAGCGCGTCTGCACGGCGCCATCTCCTATATCAATGCCAAGCTGAATACTTATGCGCCTCCTGCCGCGGCAGTGCTACACGGTATAGATAGGCTGCTCATGAGGCTGATGGCCAGGCCGTATCGCGCCAGGGCGCGTAAGGCCGTCATTCTGGCGGCTGGAGGCTTTATCTTCAACAAGCAGATGGTCAAGGAGTGCGCTCCCATCTATCTGAACTGTCTGCCTCTGGGCACCTACGGCGATAACGGCGCGGGAATCCGTTTGGGGGTGAGCGCCGGTGGAGTCACGTCACACATGGACAAGATGAGCGCCTGGCGGTTCTACGTGCCTCCGGAGGCGCTGATGCAGGGAGTATTAGTTGACATAAAAGCGCAGCGCATTTGTAGCGAAGACCTTTACGGGGCGAAACAGGGAGACTATATAGTCGCAGCGGGCGGCCATGCCTACCTGATTTTTGACAGCAAGACCTACAAGGAAGCCGTGAGCAAGATAGGCGAGCAGTGTGCCGCATTCCAGAAGCTGACCATGATACCCATGCTGCGCCTTACCCGTAAGAAAGCCAATTCGTTCCGGAAGCTGGCAGAGAAGATCAAGGTTTCTCCGGAAGCTCTGGAGCAGACCATGTCCCAGTACAATGCTATTGCCGGTAAGCATGAACCGGACTTGCTGGGCAAGACAGAGAAGCGCTTCGTGCCTCAGGATACGCCGCCTTTCTATGCCGTTGACTGCTCCCTGAAGTCAAAGAGCGGCATACCTACCGCATCGCTGACGCTGGGCGGCCTTGTAGTGAGCGAAAAGACCGGCCACGTACTGCGCAGCGACGGCTCGTCCATCGATGGCCTCTATGCCGTGGGACGGAACGCCGTAGGAGTCTGCAGCAATGGCTACTTTGCCAGCGGCATCTCTATTGCAGACTGTATATTCTCCGGCCGGCGCGCGGGCAAACACGCCGCCAGCCTTTCACCGAAGTAGCCTGCATATATTACGTAGGGGCGAGGTGCCCTCGCCCTAATACTTTGTTTTCCAAAGAGACACCTTTCCTTAAAACCTTCCCCTTTACTGCCCTCATGTCATTGCGAGCGTAGCGAAGCAATCTCACCGCATCCCTTATTAAATCACCGCAGAATATCTTGTAGGAATGGTAATATTGTATTATACTAGGCGTGACCGAAACCGAGCGAACCGAGCGGGTTATTGTGGAACATTATGCAGTTTCAGCAGGGAGGAACACATATATGGAAAGTACTCGTTTGGTACAGCGCCGTTTTCTCACACGCATCACCGTTGAGATTGTTGACAAGGGAGTGGCTGTGTCTGAAAGAACAATGTTCAATCCTAGAAAGTACAAAGTAGCTTTCGAGAACATTCACCAGGAAGGTACCGAGGTCAATCCCTCATCACAGTTCCGGTTCTGGGCCACGATCATACTCTTCGGCTTAGCCCTGCTCACCGGATTATTGCAGTTGTTCGGGCAGGACGTCGGAGGCTGGGCCTTCATGGTATGGGTGGTACTCGGCATCATCGCGGGAGTAAGCTACCTCATGTCCCGGGAGACCTTTCTGGTCTACGGCTCTGTGAGACCACAACTCATTGTTTATAAAAACAAGCCCAACGTTGGGGCTTTTACTGATTTCATGGCTGAGGTACAGCGCAGGAAGCAAGACTATATCCTCAAGAACTACCTGTTGAACACCGCTGTCGGCTCCTCAGCGGACGCCATACACAAGCTCGCCTGGCTCAAGAACGAAGGGGCCATAAACGACACAGAGTTCGAACTGCTCAAAGCCGAAATAGTCGGCAATGCACGCTGGGGCAGTACAGCAGCCACTATACCGCATTCGACCAACTGATTGGAGGCAAAGCGCGTACCAAACGGCTATTATCAACAGGGCACTCCCTTAACCCTATGTTATTCAATAACTTTACATAACTCTATTTCGGTTTTTCAATGCAAGTTTTATAGTGCCTTAGTACCTCATACCACGTCAAACGCGAATCATATAAAACCCACCAGCCCCAAAATCCCACAACAACTAATCAGCTCACCACCCCCAAAGCCCAACCTCTCATTAAACAGCCCAGCCCCAGGGCTTGTTATGTCGAGGTACTGCGACCGCTGGACACCCCTTGGGGGTTACCCAAAAACCGGCCGGCAAAAATTCTCCCCAAAATACCCCTGAAAAGTGGGCCTTCAGGGTTGGCCAGGTCTCCAGCAGGTACAAAAGGTCGTCTTTTTCTATGCAGACGCCCAGATTTCAATTCTAGGGCCTCGCAGGTTCGCTGTGGCTTCACCGCAGGGGTCGAAAAACTCAAAATCCCAGAGTTCGCCTTTCCGGGTGAGGTTTTCCCGGTGGTACGACATTTTCTTTTCTTATTGACAGCCCACCCTGATCACATTTATTTAAAATATCCCCACGGCTTTTACCCCAAAAAACCACATCGGCGTTTTTATTATCCCGCATATCGCGTAAAACGGACTTTACTATTTCTGGGGAAGCTTAACAAACTCATTCCTGAACGTATTATTAAGTCCATTTCGGCCAGTCAAAAAACCTGCCAAAATCGAAGCTGTAAGTTTTACATAATAAATATAGTGCGACCATAGACTGGTCCCAGCATAGACATAGCTCTATAAGGGCTATCCCCGAAAAATTGAAGGGTCAAAAAGTATAAAACCTTGGCTGAGCCATGCCTGCTGACATATATAAACGTACCCGTCAGCCGTTTTATAGGCCTAATTTTCAATTAAGAGGCTTTGCGGATTTAGTTCCGGGGCTTACTTCTTGGGCTTGGCTTCGGAGGCCAATACGCCTCCCTGAGCCCAATTCTCTTTTGCGATGTCATCAAACACTATTATGGTCGCCTCGGGCGTCGTATGAGCTATGGTCACCATGGCCTCGGTGATAACCCGGGCCAACTCTTCCTTTTGAGCGTGCGTCCTGCCGGTCCACATCTCGATCCGTACTATCGGCATTCTAAATCACCTCCCAAATTTGTTACTCTGCAGCGCCGGTGATACAATGGAAATGTTAGCCCTGCGGGGCTTGAAACGGGGTATTCACATGAGGTCTAACTGGAGAGACAGGCTCAGCCTGAGGTTTAAGAAATTCCTGGGGATTAACCCCATTCTCTGCGATAGCTGTAAATGGGACTGGCGCAGCGCTTGCCACAACCCCCAACGTCCCAACGCCACCTCGTGCGGCGAGTATAAGAAACGCGGCACCTAAGCCAAAACAATAGTATACAGAGTATACAGCTTGCAGCCTATTCTCGGTTCCTGTCTGTATTATGTCAAGTAAATACGGCTTACTTCTTGGTATAGTCGTAGAAGCCTTTGCCGCTCTTCCTTCCCAGATGCCCTGCTGTAACCATGCGCTTCAGCAGCAGCGGGGGCGCCCACTTGGGGTCTTTAAACTCCTGATACATTGAATCATATACATAGAGCAGGGTATCCAGCCCCACCAGGTCAGCCAGCGCCAGAGGTCCCATGGGGTGGTTGTAGCCGTAAACCATGGCATTGTCTATGTCCTCTTTTGTGGCCAGGCCCTCCTCGTACACCTTCATGGCCTCTATGAACATGGGCACAGCAATGCGGTTGGCTATGAAAGCAGGCGTGTCCTTGGCTATAACGACTACCTTGCCCAGCGATTGACCAAATGACTTCGCGGTATTGAAGGTTTCCTGGCTGGATACAATGGTGGTCACGATCTCCAGCAGCTTCATTACGGGCACCGGGTTGAAGAAATGCATACCGAGTACCTTGTCCGGCCTCTTGGTCGCCATCGCAATCTCGGTTACGCACAAGCAAGAAGTATTAGTTGCCATAATCGCGCCTGGGGCGCAGACTCTGTCGAGGTCAGCGAAAATCTTCTTCTTTAAGCCCATATTTTCCACAGCCGCCTCGATTACTAGGTCGCGGTCTCCGAAGTCCTCGATCTTGGTAGTGCCCTTGAGTCTGCCCACGATGGCAGCCTCTTCCTCTTTCGACAGCTTGCCTTTCTCCACGCTCTTGGCCAGATTGCCCTTGATGACCTTCATCCCTTTGTTCAACAAATCGTCGTTTATCTCCGATATCGTCACCTCATAGCCGGATTGAGCGCAGACCTGCGCGATGCCGCCGCCCATTATGCCGCAGCCGACCACGCCGACTTTCTTAATTGCCATTTAAACTCCTTCCCTGCAGGTAATTTTTAGCCTGTTCAAATATACCAACTGGCGTCAACTCAGTCAAGCTGACACAGCCCGTCGGCTTCCTATTCTTTTCGTGCCACAGTGGCGTGAACAACTCCCCCCAGGTTCGTCACTTTTCTCTTCGCATTAGGGCCTTTGAAGTATGCCTTCTTCAGCGACTCCATACTCACGCTTTCCACCTGATAGAACCCTCTCTTAGAGAGAAACTCCTCTACTCCGTCTTCTTTCAGTGCAAATTTGGGAGGCTCGCCCCTTCTCTCATAGGCTTCCCGCCACTTCTTGGCGTCGCCATTCTCGGTAGCTGCATCAAAGGCAGACTGAAACGCGTAGTCGAAAATGATACAGCTACCTTTGCCCGAATTCCCCGCCACAAAGGCCAGGGTCTCATCCACAGCCTCCGGGATAAGGTACACAGTTACGCCCTCCCAGATAAAAAGTGTCTTCTTAGTCTTGTCATATCCACTTTCCAGAAGCCCTTCCCCGAGCTTCCTCCGGTCAAGGTCCAGCCCGACATAGGTAACATGGCTAGGAAGTGAGCCGAATATTTTTTTGACTTTTTGTATCTTGGCCCTCTGCGTGTTGGGATGGTCTACCTCAAAGACTCTGACCTTAGGCTTGAGCTCGTCGAATCTATACGCCCTGGAATCGTAACCGGCACCCAGAATGACCAGTTGCTCTATGCCACCATCAATACACTGCTTTAAATAATCATCGATATATCTGGTCCGAGCCACCACACTATTGGCAGCGCCGGGGATAATTCGTTCGGCGTACCACAGGGCAATACTGGTGAGCAACCTACTCCGGGCTATGATACCGAATCTAAGGCCGATAAAACGTTTAGCGAACCGGTCTTCACAAACCTGCTCGTTCTTGGGCCTCAACAGCTCCGCAGCCCTGAAGGCAGCGTTGGCTTCTGCGGTGGCACTCGGCTTATCTTTTTTCACAGCAACTTCCGTTTCTAGATTGCTCTATCATAGTTGCGGTTCGGCTTGACAACATGAAAACATTGCCATTATACTCGTTTAAATTCCTTTGTTGCCCCAGGTATTATATCACGTTGCAAATATCGAGTCCGGCCTGACTGGTTCGAGATAACCAAAGGCTCGCAGACAAGGTAGACAAGGCTCTTCAAAGCAGTGAGATTAGCAGACGTTCTGACTGGTTCCCGGATTGTAGTAACCCCAATAATCGTATGGCTCATATTCACTGATAGACCGGATGCCGCCTATTACCTCTTCGCTGCCGCCGCGATAACCGATCTGCTTGATGGGTTCGCCGCCAGATGGAGCAAAAAGACCACTACCTACGGAGCAACCTTTGACGGTCTGGCCGATTTCGTACTCGTCTACACAACGATAGTCAGTCTCGCCATCAAGGTGCACACGTACTGGCTGCTTGCCGCAGGGTTAATTTCGATAGCGTTCCTGATTCCCGTGGTGGGACTTATCTCAAGAAAGAAGGGGAGACTTACGATACCGCACCTGGATACAAATCTTCTGGCTGCTTTTGTTTACCCCACTGTTATGGTGCACATAATCGACTGGCGTTACGCAGATTATGTTCTCCTGACCGGGTTCCTGATTCTCCTGTACTACAGCACCAAGTATATCCGCTATGTGGTGAGCATCTACAGATGATATTTTGATATTTGAGCTACTCTTCTGTCTCCGGATGTTTCTCACCTTGTCGGAACAAACTCTTGAAAAATGCCTTTATTCTGCCTTTAAAGTGGTTAGCCGCATAAAGCGCCCCTACCAGGATGCCAATAGCCAACTGCAGGCCTGTGATACCATTTACGTGATTAAGAGTTGCATCCGTCACGCCGCGGGACATTAAGTAGAAGGAAGTG
>JAJYLC010000086.1 GCA_021787935.1 Chloroflexota bacterium
ATCGGTGCCACCGTAGCGGATGTCCGCAGCTTTGGCCCTTCTGAAATAAAGAGGGACGTCGTGCTCCCGGCTAGTGCCGATGGCTCCGTGCAATAACACGCCTTTCTCGGTAACCCACTTGTACTTCTCGTTCACATAAGCCTTAGCCATAGCTACTTCCTTGGTGCAGGGCATACCTTCCGACTCCATCCAGGCGGCTTGATAGAGGATGTATCGGCTCGTCTGCATTGCCGTCCACATATCTGCCATGATATGCTGGAGCGCCTGGAAGGCGCCGATAGGCCTGTCGTACTGCACTCGTTCCTTGGAATAAGCTACCGTCATATCCACCACTGCCTGCATACCGCCAATAGATTCGGCACACTTGGCAATTGCGCCGCGCCTCATTACGTTCTCAACAATGGCCCATCCCTTATCTATCTCTCCCAGGATGTTCTTGCTGGGGACAGCTACGCCCTTGAACTGCACCTCGCAGAGCTTGTCCATGCCTATGGTGGGCATCACTTCGAAGTGTATCCCCGGGCTCTTGGCGTCAACGATGAAAATTGTTATGCCGTCCTCTGCCGTTCCTTTGCCAGTCCGGGCGACACAGAGTATGTAATTAGCTACATTTGCCATCTCAACGAATACCTTCGTACCTTCGAGTGAGTAGTGGTCACCTTTGTGGGCTGCCTTGAGGGTAATTCCAGAGGCATCGAACAGCCCGTTGGGCTCAAGTTGAGCCATAGTGCATATCAGCTCACCACTGGCTATCTTGGGCAGGAATTCTTTTTTTTGCTCCTCTGCCCCCGCATCCATAAGAGGGTAAGCGCCTTCGATCAGGGTGCAAATGAAAGGACTTGGAAGTATATTTCGCCCCATTTCTTCCAGGAGTATAGTGAAGTCCTGAAAGGACATTCCCTGTCCACCGTATTTCTCTGGTATAATCATCCCCTGCCAGCCCAAGTCGGCCATCTTTTTCCAAATCTCGGGGGAGTATCCTTTTTTCTCATCCTCCTCAAGCTCTTTTACCATCTTCTTGGGACACTCTGCTGTCAGGAAATCCCTCGCTGCCTTTCGTAGCATTTCCTGCTCTTCGGTGAAAGCTATGTTCACGGCATTTCTCCTTTCCCTCGAAGTCGGACTACTTCATCCTGGGCAGGCTCAGGCCGTTCCAGGCAATGATATTCCTCTGTATCTCATTAGTGCCCATGGCAATATTAAGCCTGAATTGATGCTGATACCAGGTCTCGAAAAAGCCATTAAGTTTGGCCCACTTGGAAATCTTGACCTGACCGTAAGGGCCAAAAAGGTCGGTCACCATATGAACCACGCGCGCTTGCAGCTCACCCGAGGTTATTTTCACCGCCGAGGCATCGAAGGGGGCCATCTCATGTTTGCTCTGGGCATCGGCTATGCGATAGGCGAGACAGCGAGCAGCCTCAAGGTCGCAAGCTGCCTGAGCCAGTCTGTTGCGAACCAACGGGTTACCCGACAGCGGCTTGCCTGCCATCTTTGTCTCATTGCAGTACTTGACAAGGTCTTCCAACTGACGCTGCATACACATAATCGCTCCCAGGTTAGACCTCTCGAAGCCGGCCAGCATCTGTGTTACTGCCCAGCCTTTATTTTCTTCACCCACAACATTGTTTACAGGGACATGCACATCATCGAGGAAGACCTCGTTATAGTAATGGCCTCCCTCCATGTACAGGAGGGGTTTCACAGTGACGCCTGGGGTCTTCATATCGAATAGTAGGAAGGTGAGCCCCTGATGCTTCTTTTCGGCATTGGGACTGGTTCTTACTACAGCGAAGGCCCAGTGAGCGCGATGGGCACCAGTGCTCCATGTCTTCTGCCCGTTTATTACATACTCGTCACCATTGCGTATAGCGGTCGTGGTCAGCGAAGCCAAATCTGAACCCGCGTTGGGCTCGCTCCACAGTTCGCACCACATAACATCCGCCGAAGCAATCCCTGGAAGAAACCTTCTCTTTATATCGTCATTACCTGCTCCTAAAATCGTGGGGGCGAGCATCTCCACACCGAAAACATCCGCTCCGGGGACATCGTAATAGCCCCTGGCTTCGGCCAAGAATACCCTGTCCATCATTGTGCCGCTGCCACCATACTCTACAGGCCAGTCGAGCGCCAGCCACCCTTTTTGGGCGAATATCTTGGCACAATGAAGATGATATTCCCAGCCTTCATCGGTATCGAAATTGCTCTCCAGACCTACGTAGCCTTTGGGCTTAATTTTCTCTAAATCTTTGCAGACGTCGAAAAATTCTTTGCGTAGCTTCAATTGCTCATCTGAAAACTTGAAATCCATTACAGAGTCTCCTTCCATCTACAGAGTGGAAGACTGCTTAAGAAACAATTTACTTCATTCTGGGCAGACCCAGGCCATACCAGGAGATGATATTCCTCTGTATCTCGTTGGTGCCCATAGCGATAAACAGCACAAACGACTGCTGGTACCACTTCTCGTACCAGCCATCGAAGGGCGACCACCTCGACCGCTTCACCTGGCCGTAAGGTCCCAATATATCAGCGCCCAGCCAAGCAAGACGTTCCTGCAGCTCGCTGGCAAGTATATGAACTCCGGAAGCCTCGAACCCGGCCATCTCGTTCCTCTCCTGAGCATCTGCTATGCGGTAACCAAGGCAGCGAAGCGCTTCAATCTCACAAGCCATTTGAGCCAGCCTGTTGCGAATCAATGGGTCATGCGCCAGCAATTTGCCACCGATTTTAGTCTCATTGCAGTACCTCACCAGCTCCTCTAGTTGGCGTAGCATCATCATAATAGCGCCCAGGCTCGATCTTTCGAAGCCAGCCAAAAGCTGGGTAACCCGCCATCCCTCGTTTTCCTGGCCTACAACGTTCTCTACGGGCACATGCACATCATCCAGAAAGACCTCGTTATATACATGTGCTCCATCCATGTAGTAAAGCGGCTTCACGGTAACTCCGGGTGTCTTCATGTCAAAAAGGATAAAGGTAATACCCATCTGCTTCTTGGGCGCGTGCGGGTCGGTCCGCACCAGAGCAAAGGCCCAGTGGGCGCGGTGGGCTCCTGTACTCCAGATTTTCTGGCCGTTTATGACGTACTCATTACCTTTTCGGACCGCCGACGTGGTTAGAGAAGCAAGGTCAGAACCTGCGTTAGGCTCGCTCCATAGTTCGCACCACTGAACCTCACCTGACGCGATTCCAGGGAGAAATCTTTTGTTCAGCTCTTCATTGCCCACTCCCAGAAGCGTGGGAGCAAGCATCTCCGGTCCGAAGATATCTATTCCAGGGAGGTCATAGTATCCCCTGGCTTCGGCGAAAAACACCTTATCCCCGATTGTGCCTTTACCACCGTATTCAGCAGGCCAGCCAATTGAAATCCAGCCTCTCTTGGCGTACTCCCTGGCACAATAAAGATGGTACTTCCAGCCTTCATCGGTATCGTAAATGCTCTCCAGGCCTGCAAATCCATGGGGTTTCCTTTTTTCCAAATCCCTGCAAACTGCGTAGAACTCTTGACGCAGTTTGACCTGCTCGTCTGAAAGCTTGAAATCCATGCTCAGTCCTCCTTGACAAAGTCTCCAAGGAACCCTGAAGCCTGAGGAAACCTTTTGGTAGACGGCTTTACCTGGGCAGACGCTTGACTATCAGCTCTCTCTGTATCTCGGAGGTACCTTCCAGCAGCTCGTACATCTTGGCGTCCCTGAAAAGGCGCTCGATTTTGTACTCCTTGCTGATACCGTAGGCACCGTGCACCTGCATGCCCCATCGGCAGACATCGACGGCGGTTGAGGTTACAAATAGCTTGGTGATAGCCATGTCTTTAATCGTGTCCTGGCCCTGGTCTTTTAAGAAGGCGGCTCGATAGGTCAGCCAGCGCGCCGCTTCGAGCCTCGAAGCCATCTCAGCGAGCAGCCAGTGAATGGCTTGCAGATTGAAAATAGGCTCATCGAAGTGCATCCGGTGCATGGAGTATTTGATTGCCTCTTCAAGTGACGCCTGCATGAGCCCTACGCACTGGGCGCTGAGGCACAGCTTGCCAATAGTCATGGCATCTTTCAGTGCATCAAACTTTCCGCCCTTACCACCCATGAGGTGGTCCTTGGGCACATGGACATCCTCAAAGAACACATCCGATAGGTCAGTGCCCCTCAACCCCAGCTTATCCATCTTGGGGCCGGTGGAGAACCCTTTTCTGTTTGTTTCTACAAAGAAGAGACTGATATCGCCCTCCAGTTTAGCGAATACGCACATCACATCAGCCCAGGGAGCATTGGTGATGAACCTTTTGGCCCCGTTTATGATATAGCCGTCTTTCACTTCCTTGGCTACGGTTTTAATCATCTTCGGATTCGAACCGGTATCAGGCTCGGTGAAGCCGAAACATCCTACCTTCTTAGCTTCACAAATCGCGGGCATCCATTGTTTCTTCTGGGCCTCAGTGGCAAGTTTGTTGAACCTGTCATTGACAACATGCTGTAGCTGGAGGTGTATTGCCATGGCAGCCAGAATTTTAGCGAATTCCTCCAGCGCCAATGCCAGGCTCGCATGGTCTGCCCCGGCTCCTCCATATTTTGGGTCGAAAGGAATCCCATAGAGATTCATAGCAGCCAGCTTGGGCCGAATCTCATGAGGGAAATTATTCTGCTTATCCATGGTGTCCACCAGAGGGGTAAGCTCTTGCTCGGCGAACTTTTTCACCGAGTTCTTGAACATTTGCTGCTGCTCAGTTAAATTGAAATCCACAGTTGCTTGCCTCCTTTTTCGTTTGTCAAAACTTCATTTCTTGGGGTATTTTCGAGCCTCTAACATCTCGATAAAGGTCTCGATCTTAGACTTAACCTGAGCGTCATCGTATCCCCTGGGGTCCACCATGTTGCCTTCGAACGACATGCTGGGGAGGCCAAGTTCCTCTCTCAGTATAGCGCCTATATCCGGTTGTTCAGCGGTGAAATTTCTGCAGCACCGATTCGAATGAAATACTATGCCATCCACATGGTACTGCTTCGCTCTCTTCTTATAGAGCTCAGCCTTCCCCCGCGACGCTGAACGCATGAAGAAACTGAGATACCTGTTAGCCAGACTACCAAAGGGGTCGGAGGAGTCCAGACGGCCACTGAACGCATTTCCATAGAGGTCAGTAACAAATGCCGCACCGAACTCTGCAAAATAGTTCAACAGACGCATGTTGTGGTAGACAGGGAAGAGGTCCCAAATGAGACGGAACCTTTCGTTAGGAACGAAACCCACCTTATTGTCTACCCTCGCCTTAACTTCATCTCGAAGCTGTTTGTAGAAATCCACAGCCTCCTTGGTGCCCTTGAGCGTTACCAGAGGAAACAGGCAGGTGAAAACGTCGATCTGACTTATCGGAGTAGGGATGGCAGCCCGCATGGCGTCGATATCGTCCCAGAGCTCACTCGCCTGGTCTGAGAAAGACACCACCTCACGCAGTTTTTCCATGCTAAAGGGCTTCTTGGTGGCCTGCTCCAACGACTTGACAGCTTCCTTCAGTTCTGCCACATAGTATGCCTTTTGCCGTGGGGCCAGAGTTTCGCTATCTACCGTATAAGGTGCGTCGATTATAATCATAGGACATTCGTAATGTCTCTGAATAGCTTCCCACCATTTGGGATGTGTGGCACATGCACCCTCGGTCGCAATCAGTATGTCCGGGTCGGGAGGTGGCTCACCAAAGGCACCGCGCTTTTCGAACATGATGCCGAACGTACACAATGCGTATGCGCACAGGTCCTGCGAATAACCTCTAGCCTCGCCCGCCTTGCAGAGGTCCTCCGCCACTTTCCTTGAGGAACAAAGTGCAGCGTAGTTTTCAGGAAAGAATGGAATCCCATCAAAAGCGTACACCAATTCAATAGGGGTCATTGAGGTTATCCAGATTACAGGTTTCCCTTGTTGCTTGGCGTTGGCTAGTTCTTTATAGTAAATCTCATTCAGGGTGCCCAACGCTGCCGATGCGGCTAACCTGACTACTTTAAACGGAGTCGCCGTGGGTTTACCTTGTTTTGTCTCCAATTCAACTCACCCCACCATTTCGATAAATGCTTGAACCATAGTCTTAAACTTACCGCCAGCCCAACCCGTATCCGAGTGGTCAACTACCAGCACCGGAATGCCATTATTTTTGAGACTGCTCTCAAGCCACGGACGATCGTAAAGATGGGTGTCGCAATACTTTTGGGTCAGCAGAATAACGCCCCTGACGCGGTATTCCTTGGCTAACTTCAGCATGTGATACAACCTAGGCTCGGCAGGATGCTTGCAGGGGCAAGGAACCTTCCGTAAATAACGCTCAGCCAGGGCTCTCAGCGGCTCAGCGTTCTCATCAACCGCAGAGAAGTAGTAACGGCTGCCTATATCTATATCGTCAACCACTACATTCCCACCACTATCCTCCACTGCCTGCAGCAGCTCAATTGTTTCGAAGGTGTTCCCTGCTACCATCAGCCGCACTTTGCCATCCGGAGAACCTTTGGCAGACGAAAGACCTGGCAGCAACTTGCGGAGCATTGCATTATGTTCCTCTTTGGGCATCACCAGCCCCGCCCGCAACACAGCAAACGCCTCGCTGCCGGAGAGAGGAGGGGTATCACGTAACCCGAGGTTATAAAGCTCGCGCACAAGGGCACGGTTTTCATTGTAGAGTTTGATGGCCTGCTTCAGCGATGCTTCGCTGATTTTCTTATTGGTGTATTTCTCTAACGATTCTTTGAATAGCTGTAACTCTTCGATGAAGAAGTCTACCGCTGCGTCAGTGCTCTTGCCGGGGACGGGCAAGAAGTAATAGTAGGGAAGTTTAATGTCTCTTTTCCAGATACCGTAAAGGGCCCGTGTCATGTCGCACGATTTGGGGAACACAGCTCCATCGAGGTAATTGTATCGCCCTTTCAGCGCCTCCTCGAGAGCACTCCTCATGTAGGAGCAACAGATGCTAGGTAAGTGGGCATCGGCAAGCTCTATGTTCTCAGAGCTTCCTCTGATGCGCAGAGTGATAAAACCAGCGGCATAAATGAGCTCCTCTGGAATATAATTACAAAAGTAACCGAATAACTTTTTACCTTCCTTTTCCCATCCCTCCGCCAGCTTGTGTCTGTTACGATAAGCCTCGTCGAATTGGGAAATCATCATTGTTATCTAGCCCCATTTCCTTTTCCTGCTCCTATACTAGAGTGCCACTCCTTACAAGGCTGAAATTTTCATCTACTTGCTTTTGAATCTCAGCAATTTGGGCTTTAGTGAGGTTATGGAACCTGCCTTGTTTCTTCAAATATTCTTCAACAGGCTTCATCTTCTCAGGAATGTAATTGACAGTCAGCTTGCCATTCTCGTACTCATATAGAATCACGCTTCCCGTCTCAACTCCCAGGCGGGCGATCTCTATGCCCAGAGCAGGATCATACTCCCATCCTGGAGGGCATGGACAGATTATATGGATGAAGGAAGGCTTATCCAGGGATCTCGCCTTTTTAACCTTCATCAACAGGTCCTCAGGATAGGCTGAAGATGCGGTGGCAATGTAGACATCGCCATGAGCAGCCACAATCTGCTCGATGTTCTTTATCCTGCCCGGTCTGCCAGCCAGGGTAGTCTTCGTCCTTGCCCCATAAGGGGTAGAGCCGCTCTTCTGCACACCAGTGTTCATATAGGCCTGATTGTCGTAGCAAAGGTAGATTATGCGGTGCCCTCTTTCCAGGGCAGCTGAGAAGGTCTGCAGCCCAATATCGAAGATGGCACCATCTCCAGCCACCAGTACCAAATCAGCCTTAATGCCTTTTCGCTTCATTGCTACTTCCATGCCGCTGGCTGCAGCCCCGGCATGGCTATATGTGAAGAAGTAGAAGGGGACTTTCCAGCCGGTCAGTGGGTAGATGGTGCCAACCGCTGAAAGACACCCGGAGTTATTGACGATCACTGCCTTCTTATCGAAAGCGCTCAAAACCAACCTGATAGCATGGAGGCTGAGGCAGCCAGCGCACGATGCCGTACCTTTGCCTAAACAGCCTTCTCCCTCCTTTACCACCTGTCTCTGGACCTTCTCATCTTTCAAGAGTTTTTCCCAGTTATCATAGCCGCTTATGGTTGCTACTCGATCGTCGAAACCGATTTTGAACCACTCTACAAACTCATCGTCTCGCTTCGACCAGGCTGCAAACATCTCATCTATGTCCATACCTGAGATGTCTCTGCCGCTAACTATGTAATTGGAAATAGCCACCGGCGATTTCTGGAGCGCCGATTTTATTTCAATGCAGGATATGCCACGGGTGTTTCCAGGCGAGCATGCTCGATCGATCACTAATATCTTCTTAGCGTTAGAGAGGTACTTTTTAACCTCTTCCTCAGGGAAAGGCCTGAAGACCCTGAGCTTCAGCATACCGACCTTTATGCCCTTCTGTCTGTACTCGTCGATTTTCTCTCTGACGAGGCTGGCAATTGAGCCTATTGCTACTATGATGAATTCCGCATCTTCGGTCTTATATGCCTCGACGAGGTCATAGGAACGCCCGAATGTCTGCGCGAATTCCTTGCAGACATCCCTAATCACCTGCTTGGCATCCTGCATTGCCTGGTATTGCTGCAGCTTAAAGCTGGGATACTGGGCCATGACGCCCGGCCCCTGAGTCATAGGATAGTCAGGGTCAACAAAGACGTGCTTGGGCCGATATTTGGGCAGGAATTTATCCACCTTTGCCTGCTCGGGCACGTCCACAAGCTCGAAGCTGTGGCTCATCCTGTGTCCCTCTGACACAACGAAGGAGGGCAACAACACCTTATCATTCTCGCTAATCTTGTAAGCCATTATTACGGAATCTACGATTTCCTGACCGTTCTCACAGTAGAACTGGAGGAAACTGGCGTCTCTCTCCGAAAGAGAATCCGAATGGTCGCTCAGCAACCCTTGCGGTATCCCTACCTCCCGGCTGTCTATGGCCAATACCACGGGCAGAGCCATACCTGAAGCTGCCCACAGCATCTCGCGCATCAGGGCAAGACCCTGAGAGCAGGTGCAGTTGAAGGTTCTACAGCCTGCTGCCGAGGCGCCAACACAAACACCCATAGCACCCAGCTCGGATTCAACGTTCACAATATCGGCATCCAGTTCGCCGGCCGCAACCATCTCGTGAAGCTCCTCCGATGCTGGAGTGGCAGGGGTAATGGGGTAGGCGCTTATGACCTCGGCACGTGACAACTTAACACCGTGAGCTATGCATTGATTTCCTGAAAGAAACATCTCCATGTTATTGAGCCTCCTGCACCATTCGAATTACCCCTGTGCAGCACTCGTGGCTGCAAATACCACAACCTTTGCAGAATTCATAGTCAAACTCGTATGTGCCATCTTTCTTGGACACACAGATGTCAGGACAAAAGTACAGGCAATTGTTACACTCCCTGCAAACGCCGCACGAGAAGCACCTTTTGGCTTCGATTATGCCTTTTTCCACCGCGATGCCGCGACTGATTTCAGAGAAATTCGAGATCCTCTTGGCTACTGATAACTCCGGCATCCTTACTGCTGCCTGCCGCGGGAAATAAGCGGTATTGATTTCCTCATACGGGGCAAGCTCTTTTACCTGTTTTTCTTCAACAGGCGTGCCATGCAGGACATTGCCGATGAAGCGAGCGGCCCGCCGGCCGGAAGCTATGGCGTCCACTACCCTGCCAGCACCGGTAACAGCATCGCCGCCACCGAATACTTGTATCCCCTTTACATTTACACCTTTCTCCGTGAGCTTGACATCTTTGGGCAGCAGAGAGAGGTCAGACGACTCGCCGATTGCCGTGATTACCGTATCTGCCTTCATCTTAAAAGTAGAGCCCTCTATCGGAATCGGCCTTTTTCTGCCACTTGCATCTGGTGCCCCCAATTTCATTCGAACAAATTCTACCTCTTTAATCTTGCCATCCTGGGCTATTATTTTGGTAGGGGCTGCTAAATAGATGATTTCGATCCCCTCTTTGCCGACTGCCTCTATTTCCTCTTCCACCGCAGGCATCTCGTCTCTGGTCCTGCGATAAACTATGGTAGCTTTAGAACCAAGCCTGACGGCCGACCTGGCAGCATCGATAGCGGTGTTGCCGCCGCCGACGACTATCACGTTCTTCCCGATTTTAGCCTTGCCGTCCAGATTTAACTGCCTCAGGAACTCCGTGCCAGAGATAACTGCTGCTTCATCTTCACCGGGGACATGCAACTTCCCGCTGACATGTGCTCCTGTGGCAACAAAGACTGCATCGTATTCCTTAAGCTCATTAATATCTTTAATCCTCGCGCCGGTCTTGAAGGTCACTCCCAGCGCCTTGATATCGGCTATCTCTTTGTCCAGTATCCTCCGAGGCAGACGATACTTGGGTATCCCTACCCTCAGCATACCGCCGATTTCAGGCAAGGCTTCAAAGACAGTTACCCGATAGCCGTCTTTGGCTAAGAAATAAGCGCAGGAAAGGCCTGCAGGCCCTGAGCCCACGATGGCTATTTTCTCTTTCCTCTGGGCTGCCTTCGATTTCTCCGTTACTTTCTCGCTAATAGCGTAATCCGCAACCAGCCTCTCTAATGTGTGGATAGCCATTGCCTCATCGTATTTCCCCCGGTTGCACTCCTTTTCGCAGGGATGTGGGCAGACACGCCCGCAGATGCCGGGAAATGGACTGGTCTCCTTTATCAACTTCCAGGCATCCAGGGGTTTCTCTTCGCGGATTAATTTGATGAAACCCTGTATATTATTCCCGGCAGGGCAGGCGTTATTGCACGGCGGCATCTTCTCCTCATGCACCGGTCGGAAATATCTCCAGCTTCCCGTCTTATTCATGAGGGCTATGGTGTCAGCTGCATGTATGCCCGCTCCTCTAATGTACACCTTTGCCACGTTTCACCTCTTCATATCCAGCTTTAATGGCCTTAACGTTAAGGTCCAGCTTTTCTTTGGAGAACCTGGAAAGGATAAGCCGTGTGCCCTTCTCCAGTGACTCCAGTGAAATCAGACCTGTAGCGGCAGAGAATGCCCCCAGCATTACCGTATTGGTTATGGGGGTCTTCAAGATGTCGACTGCTATAGCCGTGGCGTCTATGTAGGTTGTATCGTGCTTTAGCCCTAAATCCTTGGGGGAATTTACCACTAGCTTGCCGCCATCCTTCATGGTTGCCTCTACATTTACTGCTTTCACGAGCATGGGGTTAAGTACAATCACATAGTCGGGAGCCAAGACCACTCCGCGCTCTGCGATAGGCCTATCTCCTATTCTCCCGTAAGCCTCCACAGGAGCGCCGCGGCGCTCCACAGTGGCTGCCATACATGATTGCCCATACTTGCCTTCATAGGTAGCAGAAGCACATAAAATATGGGCAAGGGTGACTGCGCCCTGACCACCCCTCCCATGCACCCGTATTTGTATCATACTACGACCTCCGCTAAATATAACCT
>JAJYLC010000087.1 GCA_021787935.1 Chloroflexota bacterium
AGTAGCGAAAGGACTCGTCATCATCAAGGAAAATGGTTATCCAGAGCTTCTGCTTGGGTATCTTGAGCCAGTCCAGCACAAACTCCCAGGCCCAGGCTATCGCTTCTTTCTTGAAATAATCGCCGAAGCTGAAATTGCCCAGCATTTCGAAGAAGGTGAGGTGCTTGAAATTGCCCACCGAGCCTATATCAGTAGTGCGGAAGCATTTCTGACACGATGCCAGCCGGGGTGATGGCGGCACGGCATCTCCGGTAAAATAAGGCTTGAATTGTACCATGCCCGCGCTGGTCAAAAGCAACGTAGGGTCGCCATGAGGGATAAGGGATGAGCTGGGGATAACCAGATGCCCTTTTTGCTCAAAAAAAATAAGGAACTGCTTCCTGAGCTCGTCACCAGTCATGTTTTCTCCAGTAATTTATATCTTTACTCTTGGGGATTTTAGAATAAGTCCAGCTACATGTCAATTTAAAAGCAGCGGAGGCTGAGGTCTGCTTCCTTGAACTTTCGTATCCTCTTCAGTCTCTACAGTCAAACGGCTCAGGCTCCACATTTTCCTCTCACTCGTAAATGCGGGAGTACGGTGAGATTGCCGCGGCCTCCTTCGGATGGCCTCGCAATGGCAAATGATGTGCGGTTGACAAGCTGAGCGTGATATGCTAATTTTGAGGCATGCAAATGCCACAAAAGCTGGGGCACACGAGTGACCAGCTCGTAGATTTATATCAAGAATTGCTCGCCGAAAGGCGGCTTATACTCGTCAGCAATAGAGGCCCCGTTGAATACCGGATCGCACAGAACGGGGAATTACAGCTAAACCGCGGCACCGGCGGAGTAGTTACTGCTCTCAGGGGTATCAGCAAGCATGTTGAGGTTACCTGGATTGCCAGTACTATGGGAGAAGGAGACCGTCTGGCTGCCTCCGGTCAAAGCGGGCGCTTCCAGGTAGCACTGCCAGGGCAGAGGCTTTATCTCCGCTTTGTTACCTCCCCCCGCAATGTCTATCATAAATACTACAATCTCTTCTGCAACCCGCTGCTCTGGTTTCTCCAGCATTACATGTGGAACTCACCTTACACTCCTAATGTCGATGCCAAGGTCTACGATGCCTGGGACAACGGCTACGTCGCAGTTAATCGCGCCTTCGCTCAAACCGTTATCGACGAGGCATCGCATGACAGGACGCCTCCATTCGTGATGATCCAGGACTACCAGCTATATCTGGTCGGAGGCTATATTCGCCAGGAGATGCCCAACGCTATCTTGCAGCACTTCATTCATATCCCCTGGCCTGCCTCCAGCTTCTGGCATCTTTTCCCCGACCCCATGCGCAGGGCGATCCTGGAGAGCCTCTGCGCCGCTGACATCGTTGGCTTGCAGACCAACCGTGATGTGCATTATTTCCTGCATAGCTGTGAAATGTTTCTCGAAGGAGCCAAGGTCGATTATGAGAGCCACACCGTTGTCTACGGAGGCCGTAGAACCCAGATAGCCTCGTATCCTGTATCAGTAGACCTAGCTGCACTACATAGAATCGTCCGCTCGCCCCGCGTCCAGGAGTACGAAGAGAAGCTGCGCCCTTACCTTGGCGAGCAAACCATAGTAAGAGTCGACAGGGCAGAACCAAGCAAAAATATCGCCCGCGGTTTAAAAGCCTTCGACATGCTGCTGGAGCGTTATCCACAGTTCGTGAACAGGGTCAAGCTCATCTGCTTTGTAGTTCCTTCCCGTTCCGGGATAAAGCAGTATGAAAGGTACACCCAGGAGATATTCGATTCTGTGGAAGCTATAAATGCTAAGTATGGAACCGAAGAATGGCAGCCGGTAAAACTCTTCTTTGAAAATAACTATGCCCAGTCGATAGCAGGCATGCGTCTTTACGATGTGCTCCTGGTAAACCCGGTGATCGACGGTATGAACCTGGTAGCCAAGGAGGGGCCCGTTGTCAACGCAAGAAACGGCGTACTGGTGTTATCGGAGTCCGCTGGCGCCTATGAACAACTTAAGGAAAACGTTATCCCTGTAGCTCCGGCAGACTTGGAAGGAACCACCCAGGCGCTCTACGAAGCGCTGACGATGGATTCCGCAGAGAAGAAAAGAAGAATCGAGGCACTCAGGAAAAGTATTGAAGAAGAAGATATCACAGCGTGGCTTTACCGTCAATTCAGAGACCTCAGGAATCTTGCCTGTCAACTCCCCCTTCTTCTGCATGCCTGAAAAGGCCTGCATCCGGCGAAGTGTTATACTCTAACCTCACTAACACTCTTTAAAGCTCCCCAAAGTTGCAGAGATATTGCATCCTCAGCCTGACAGTGTTAATCTATTGTGATTAATTTTTAGCGGACACAGTCAGAAGAAGAAAAATGAAGCTCGCCAAGCACCAACTGGGGTTTCTTCTATATGGTTTTATTTTCTGGCTCCCCGTCGCCATAGTGATCCTGGTTTGTGTCTACATTTTCGGAGACCTTGAGCATTACGGTCACGTATTTCTCACTCTCTTTGTTCCGGATCGGTTCGTTTACACAGGTCTGGGAATAGTGTTCTGGCTGGTAATCTTCTTCTTGACCGGCGTACTATTAAAAGCTACTTCTGTAGGTGACTTTTTCGCATCGGTTCCATTTGTGGGAACCTTTTTTAGAAGGGGCGGGGAAATAATCACCATCGACACGTTGGCAAATATGACGCCATGCCTTTTTCTTTACTCTCCGACCTGCCCATCCTACGGCTGGATACTTTCGGAAGAAAAGGTCAGATTAAATACCGAAAAGGCTGACTTCGGCCTGGTTAATGTCTATTATCCCAATGTGCCCACCATATTAACAGGCCAGGTTTATTCAGTGAGGAAAGAGACTGTGATCAAACTCGGCAACCCCTCCAGAGAAATAATCGACGTCCTGCTTTACGGGCTGAGAAGGCCGGAGGATATCCAATATATTCCCTGGGAAGACGAGACGGAAGAGGAATTTAAAGAAAGAGCTAAACGTTTCGGCTTACACCAAGCACCGATCAAAATCCAGCAATAGCACCCCTTCCAGCTTATCGCTGTAGAAGTCGTCACCCCAGTCTGATATAAACCAGTGATAGCTATATCTGGGCTTTGGGCCGGTACTGAATCGCCTCGGCTAAGTAGCTGGCCGAGATGGTCTCAGCTTCCGCGAGGTCAGCGATAGTGCGGGCCAGCTTGAGGATGCGGTGGAAGGCACGCGCCGAAAGACATAACTGCCTCATTGCTGCCTGGAGCAGGCTCTGCGCCGATGGCTCTACCTGGCAGAACTCGCGCACCTCCAGGGGGGTCATATCAGCGTTTGCGGCCAGCTTTGTCCCGTTAAACCGCCTGCGCTGAACAGAGCGCGCCTGCTCAACACGCTGCCGCACTACCTCGGAGCTCTCACCCATCCTGGCATCGGACAGCTTCTCGTAATCGATGCGGGGAACTTCCACAAAGATATCAATACGGTCAAGCAGTGGCCCGCTGATGCGCTTCTGGTAGCGAGAGACTACCACCGGGGAACAGGTGCATGGCTTCACGGGGTCGCCGTAATAGCCGCAAGGGCAGGGATTCATCGCACCCACCAGCATGAAGTTCGCCGGAAAAGTAACACTGCCCTGTGCTCTGCTGATAGTCACTATCTTGTCTTCCAGGGGCTGACGCAAGACCTCGAGGTCGGTTTGGCCGAACTCAGGAAGCTCATCAAGGAAGAGGACACCACGATGGCTCAGGCTTATCTCACCGGGCCTGGGCCAGCGGCCTCCGCCGACTAAGCCCGCATGAGAAATAGTATAGTGCGGCGCGCGAAACGGGCGCTGCCTGATTAGTGGGGTGTCCTGGGGGAGAAGCCCGCTCACGCTATAGATTTTGGTTACTTCCAAAGCTTCTTCGATATCCATTTGGGGCAGGATGGACGGCAGTGAACGAGCCAGCAGAGTTTTGCCGCTCCCCGGCGGGCCGCTCATCACCAGGTTGTGCCCACCGGCAGCAGCTACCTCCAGTGCACGCTTCACATGCTCCTGGCCTTTGATGAGAGAAAGATTGGTCAATGAGGGGTATTCTACAGTCGCTTCAAGCGTAATATCATCCGCTACGCAGCTTGAAATAGGCTCTACCCCACGGAGATGCCCCACCAGTTGAGATAAAGAGGAGACCGGGATAATTGTCACACCTTTAATTAGAGAGGCTTCTCTGGCATCTGCGGCAGGGACGAAAACCTTGGATATTCCCTTGTCTTTAGCCAGACCGATCATAGAGATGATACCGTGAGTATGACGCAGGCTGCCATCGAGGGAGAGCTCACCCAGGAAAAGCATCTGTGAGGCATCCACCGAGACCTGCTCAGAGCTGATAATGATGCCCACTGCAATAGGGAGGTCATAGGCAGGACCAGCTTTTTTAAGGTCGGCAGGGGCAAGGTTTACCGTTATCCTCCTCATAGGGAAATAACATCCCGAATTTCTGACAGCGGAGCGGACCCTCTCCCTGGCCTCTTGCACTGCCGCATCCGGCAGACCAACTATGTTCACCGCAGGCAGACCGCCCAGAATATCAACCTCTACTTCTACCTCTTGCGCATCTAAACCCACGACTGCAGCAGTTTTTACTTTTGCCAGCATACTTTAAGGTCATCTCCTTTTGTACATAGCCGTCATATTATAGCAGGTACATTGTTGCGATACAAATATACGATAGGCGTCGGAGACAAAATTTTAAAGAAGTTGACCTCCCTACACAATCCTTGACGTTACACCATACCAAATATAGAATGACGGTAGAATGTTGAATGAAGACTCAATGATACAGGGCGCTGCGCCCGATATAAAATATAGCTCCTTTTCCTCGGGGAAATGGGCCAGCGCATCGACCGCTGTGCCCAAAGAGATGGCGCTGACCATCTACGTAAATAACATGGAACTAGTGACCATTCTGTGCACCCCGACGAAGCTGAATTGTTTGGTGCTGGGGTTCCTCTACTCAGAGGGCATAATCTCCAGCATGAGCGATGTGGCAAGCATGCGGGTATGCGAGGAGGACTCTCTGGCCGATGTCAAGCTGAACAAACAAGGATATACCCCGCCAGCACGGCGCACCCTGGCCTCCGGCTGTGGAGGCGGGGTAAGCTTCGCAACTGAGATGCAGAAAGTAGAATCCCAGATTACAATCAAACCCGAGGAAGTGTTATCCCTGATGAAGCAATTGAATGAGAAGGCGGAGCTATATCGATTTTCCGGGGGAGTACATACCTCCGCGCTTTGCGATAACGGCACTGTGCTGGTAGTCGCCGAGGATATAGGCAGACATAATACCCTGGATAAGATTATGGGTGAATGCCTGCTGACCAAATTACCCGCCGATGACAAGCTGCTGCTTACCACCGGCCGCATCTCTTCGGAGATGCTGTCAAAGGTGGCAAGAATGAGAACTCCCATCATCGTTTCCCGCAGCTCGCCGACAGACCGTTCGATTTCACTAGCCGAGAAATCAGGCATTACACTGATCGGCTATGTGCGCGGCAGCCGACTATCTGTTTACTCCCATGAGGAGCGAGTGACGCCCCCACAGAAGTAGTCAGAATCCGAAATGCAAATAACTGTGGATGCGAGAGGTATACCCTGCCCCAGACCCCGCCAGATGACAATCGAAGCCATCCGCCTGGCAAAACAGGGCGAGACGGTTGTTGTTCTGGTAGATAAGGCTGCTGCTCGAGACAGCGTCATCAGGGTACTGAAGGCGTTCCAACTTCCCTATAAGTCGGCGAAAAAGACCGGTTGCTACGAAATCTACATCACCAGAGAAAAACTATGGATGGAAAAGTAAGCAATGCTCAGGAGAATAGCAAAAAGACTATTTTCAGGGTATAAAAAATGTAAAATGAGGCACCTAATCCCCCTTGCCCCCTTTAAAAAAGGGGGGAACGGCAAGGAGTTCACCTAAGTAGAAATGTTGAAAGACGATTGCTAAATCGTATCCTATCCTTTATTCTGATAGTAGATGCAAAGAGGAAACTGATATTTATTATCTCACAGGGATCAAGATTCGATTTTGGAGAGCTATAGGTTGCAACATCTCTTCTCCGTGTGGCAGGACTTTTCCAAGCGCCTCAAAGTGGCGAGACGCGTTCTGCTGCTCTGTGATTACGACGGCACGCTCACGCCCATCGTAGACAGACCGGAGCTAGCAGATTTATCTGAGAAGACAAGACAACTTCTACAAACTCTAACGCGCCAAAAGAACTTTACGGTCGGCATCATCAGCGGCAGAGCGCTGGCCGACCTGAGGCAGAAAGTAAACGTCAGCAACATAATCTACTCGGGCAACCACGGTCTGGAGATAGAGGGGCCTGGCATCGGCCTGGTCAATCCTCTGGCAGCAGAGATGATGCCTGTGTTCCGCCTGATAAACCAGGTATTGAAAAAAGCGCTGGCACCGATAAGAGGTGTGCTAGTCGAAGACAAAGGACTCACTATCAGCGTACACTACCGCCTGGTAGAGGAGAGCAAATCTGAAGAGGTCAAGAACATCTTCGAGAGGGTCATTGACACAGCACGGTCTCTGGGAAAGGTGAGGATTACGTCGGGGAAAAAGGTCTACGAGATTAGGCCAGGGGTAGACTGGGACAAAGGCGCAGCCATAGAATTTCTCATAGGTAGATTCGGCAAAACAAAAGTGAAAAAAGAGCTACTGCCGATATTTCTCGGTGATGACGAGACCGACGATGACGGGTTCAGGGTAATAGAAAAACACGGGGGCGTATCCATCTTTGTAGGAGAGAAGCCGGCCCGTTCTGCGGCACGATATTACCTGAAGTCGCCTGCAGAGGTGGAACAGTTCCTGGAACAGATGATTGATTCCGTCTCAGATAGACAAGCTTAAGCCTCTTGTTTCGCTTCTCGCTCACAAATATCCTTAACTCCCAAGATTGAAATTGCCTTTATATGTGCTAAGATATGTCGGGAGGTACGATGGAAAATAAATTTCGCTCCCTTCCCAGCGTGGACAAGCTGCTCTCCGACAGCAGAATCAAGCAACTGGATGATATATATCCTCACGATTTGCTGGTAGATCTAATCCGCCAGCGTCTGGACCAGGAACGGACATCCATTGCCGGGGGCGCTCCATCATCTACCATTGATGAAATTGCGGAGTCGATTCGTGCCCGCGTGAACGCGCTGGCATCGCCGCGCCCGCGCTATCTGATAAACGCCACCGGCGTTATACTTCACACCAATCTCGGCCGTGCCCCTCTGAGCAAAGAGGCAATCGCTGCTATGGATGAGGTTGCCAGGGGCTACTGCGACCTGGAGTTCGACCTCGACAGCGGAACCAGGGGCTCTCGGAACATACACGTCGAGCAGCTTTTGTGCCAGATAACCGGCGCTGAGGCCGCTTTGGTGGTTAATAACAATGCCTCCGCAGTGCTGCTGGGGCTCACTGCCCTGGCTAAAAAGAAGGAGGTCATCGTCTCCAGGGGTCAGTCTGTAGAGATTGGGGGCGGCTTTCGCGTCCCCGAGGTAATGAAACAAAGCGGCGCCAAGCTGGTCGAGGTGGGGACTACCAACTGCACTTATATTCATGATTACGAACAGGCAATCACTCCCAGCACTGCGGCCCTGCTGCGAGTGCATTCCAGCAACTTCAAAATAATAGGCTTCAGCGATATGGCCACTCTGGTGGAAATGGTAGCGCTGGGAACTAAATATCAGGTCCCTGTATTTGACGACCTGGGCAGCGGCTGCCTACTTGACACCACCCGGTTTGGACTCGACCCTGAGCCCATGGCGCAGAAAAGCGTAGCCCTGGGCGTGGGGCTGGCCTTCTTCTCCGGCGACAAGTTGCTCGGAGGCCCACAGGCAGGGATTATAGTCGGGAAAAAGCAGCTTATCGATAAACTCAAGAAACACCCTCTGGCGAGGGCAGTGCGCATCGACAAGATAAGGCTGGCCGGGCTAGTGGCTACCTTGATCCCTTATCTGAAAGGCGAAGCCTTAAAAGCTATCCCCGTGTGGCGGATGATCTCCATGCCGCTGGAAGATATCGAGAGGCGCGCCAAACTCTGGGCTCAAGAATTTGGTGACTCTGCCAGAGTAATTGAAGGAGAGAGCATGATAGGGGGCGGCAGCCTGCCCGGAGGAACCCTGCCTACCAGGCTGGTTGCCATCGGCAAACAGAGCAAAGCGAAACAGCAAAACCTAGCCCAGGAATTAGCCCAAAGGCTGCGAACACAGGAACCTCCGCTGGTAGGGCGCATCAGCGAGAATGTCCTGCTCCTCGACCCGCGCTCCGTCCTTCCTGAAGAAGACCGGGCGGTTCTACAGGCACTTCGCAGTGCAGCTGCCGATTTAAGAGCCAAAGGGGAGATTTAATGTTTGTGCTCGGCACTGCGGGCCATGTAGACCACGGCAAGTCAGCCCTGATACAAGCCCTCACCGGAATAGACCCCGACCGCCTGCGAGAGGAAAAAGAACGGGGCATGACCATCGATCTCGGCTTCGCCTGGCTGCGGCTGCCCAGCGGCCGAGAAGTCGGCATCGTCGATGTGCCGGGACACGAGCACTTCATAAAAAATATGCTGGCTGGCGTGGGAGGAATCGACCTGGCACTGCTCATCATCGCCGCCAATGAAGGGGTGATGCCTCAAACCAGAGAGCATCTGGCTATTCTCGATTTGCTGGGAATAAGAAAAGGCATCGCAGTCATCACCAAAAAAGACCTGGTTGACGAAGAGTGGTTGAGCCTGGTCAAGATGGATGTAGAGGAGCTGATAGCGCCAACGACACTATCCGGCGCACCAATCATAGCAGTCTCTGCTGTAACCAGGGAGGGATTGCCCGAACTGGTTGCCACCATCGACCAGCTTCTAGGCGCCATGCAGCCCAAGAAGGACACCGGCCGACCCAGGCTTCCTATAGACCGCATCTTCACCATAGCCGGCGCAGGTACAATAGTCACCGGTACATTGCTGGACGGCTCGCTCCATGCAGGGCAGGAGGTTGAGATTGTTCCTGCCGGTTTGAAATCGCGCCTCAGGGGTTTGCAGACCCACAAAACGCACATAGATGCCGCAGCGCCGGGCAGCCGGGTTGCAGCCAACCTGGTCGGTATCGCCACCACGCAACTGAAGCGCGGAGACGTGCTGACAAACCCGGGCTGGCTTGCTCCTACCACGATGTTGAATGTCAAACTCATCCTGCTCGCATCGCTGCGCTATCCTTTGAAGCACAATGCCAGCGTAAGTGTTCACAGCGGGACCAGCGAGGTTATGGCTAAAGTCCGCCTGCTGGAGAAAGACGAGCTGAAGCCCGGGGAGACATCCTGGGCTCAACTGCTCTTGTCGGATCCGGTAGCAGTGATTAAAGGAGACCGCTTTGTAATCCGTTCCCCACAGGACACACTGGGGGGAGGTGAAATAGTTGAAATACACAGCAAACGGTATCGCCGCTATCGGCCCGCCCTAATCCAGAGCCTGGAGAACAAAGAAAAAGGCACCACACCAGAAATTATAGTGGCGACGCTGGAAGCCAACCAGCCGCAGGATATAGGCACATTACTCCTCAATTGCGGGCTCCCTGCCAGCGAAGCACAGCCCGCTATAGAAGCCCTCATCAAAGATAAGGGAATCGTAGCAGTCGGCTCTGGCGAACACAGTTTCCTCTACACCGCTTTTGGCTGGGAGAATCTGCTGGAAAAAGTGAAAGCCATAATGCAAGACTACCATCGTAAATTCTCTACACGGCCCGGGATGCCGCGGGGCGAGCTTGGCAATAGGCTGCAGCTATCTGCTGCTGTCTTCACCCCTACCCTGCGTAAACTTCTCGATGATAGCATTCTTATCGAGGAAGGAGCAGTAGTCCGGATGCCCTCCCACCAGATTCAACTCAGCAAGGAGCAGCAAGCCAAGGTAGATACCTATCTGCAACTGCTGGCTCGGAATCCCTATGCCCCACCCAGCGATGTCATGCCCGAACCTGAACTGCTCAACCTTCTCATTAAACAGCACCGAGTAATTAAGGTCAGTGAGACCGTAGTTTTCTCAGCACAGGCATACGATGAAATGGTCAAAAAGATAGTGGCTCATATCAAGTCGAAAGGGAAGATTACGCTGGCCGAGACGCGGGACATGTTCAACACCAGCCGCAAGTATGCCCAGGCCCTGCTGGAACACCTTGACCAGGAGAAAATCACTCGTCGCGTGGGCGATGAGAGAGTGCTGGGTCCAGGAAGCACATAAATGACGGGGGGATGGGGTAACCACCGAGTACGTTGTCAATGTCCTTCAAGTGGTTCGAAATGCTACTAAGGGCTCTTGCTGGTTTCAGATAAGATAAAAAGGACTCTAGTGCTGCAACTATATAGCGGTGTCCAGAAGAGCAGGGCTTTACCCTGGTCGAGCTACTGACCGTGGCCGCTATCCTGAAACACCGCTTACTGTATTATATTTTTCTAAAAGACAATCTCAACTTATTCTATCTTCACTTTTTATTACTTTTCCCCCAAGAATTCTATTCAAAAAGTAAAAATGTACTACATATGAACCTTAGATGAGTAACTGTTGGGACAGCATGAAGTACTAGGGGCGGCGGTTCAGGACAACGCTGCAACATAGAAAGCCGTATTCGAGATTACCGTCAACAACTGGGTACCACAGTTACAGTTGTGTTAGAGACTATTATTTTGGTAGCCCGACAATGGTCTATTATGGTCACTGTATGCGCACGAAATTGGCGGTTATAGAGTAATTACCGTACATGGTAATTGTGGTGGTAGCAGAGTTAACGTCAGCTACTGTCCCCACGTTGCCCGTCCAGTCCTGGAAAACCCATCCGCCGCCCGCTGAGGCGACAGCCTCCAGGCTCACTACAGTACCTGCATCATAAGTGAATGTGCCCTGCCCGGGGATCTGTACCGTTCCCCCAGCGCTACTTTTCACGGTCAGCGTGTAGGTTGCTGGAGTTGGCGTGGGTGTAGGCGTCGGCGTAGGCGTGGGTGTTGGAGTAGGCGCGGGTGTAGGTGTCGGAGTGGGCGATGGCGTGGGCGTAGGTGTCGGCGTTGG
>JAJYLC010000005.1 GCA_021787935.1 Chloroflexota bacterium
AGGCATTTACACCCTCCAGTTCCAGGTCCGTCCTCACACCGATGAACTCCATATCTATAAGCTGCTGCCGGGCTTTAGCTATTGTGGCCTTCACATCATCCACGGTGACATCCCTCCCACCGAGGCCAATGACGAATCCGCTGATCCTGGGGGAAGCTGGCCGACCATGAAAAACGGACCTTAATTCGGTAGCGACCGGCGAACTGCCGCCCAGTGAGAGCGCCTTCTCCATAACGACGATATTTTGGACCTCTTTCAACGCCTCATACAGAGCCTCTTTGGGGAAAGGACGATAGGTAATCAGCCGCAGCACCCCGACTTTCTCCCCCTTACTCCTCAGTTCATCCACTACATCCTTAATAGTCCCGGCCATAGACCCTAAAGCCACCACCACCGTGGAGGCGTCATCGACGCGGTATTTCTCAAAGAGACCGCCTGAAGGGCGGCCAAAGGCGCGCTTGAACTCGCCGGCCACCTGCTCAATTATAGGAATAGATGCCTCCATAGTGCGCTGAATCATGTACCGGGTTTCCAGATATTTGTCCGGCTCGGCAAAGGCGCCCATGGTATACGGATCGTCAGGGTCAAGGCGATACAAAGGCCGGTAAGGCGGCAAAAATGCATCTGTATCTTCCTGAGTGGGGAGATCCACCACCTCAAAGGCATGGGGCAGCACGAAACCATCCACACAAACCATCACGGGTAGCATCACCCTATGGTCTTCAGCTATCCGGTAAGCCTGCATAACAAGGTCGCAGGCTTCCTGATTATTTTCAGCGTAAAGTTGAAGCCAACCACTGTCCCTCATGCTCATCGAGTCCTGCTGGTCATTCCAAATATTAAGAGGCGCTGACACTGAGCGGTTGGCATTGACCATTACTATGGGAAGCCGCATACCGGCGATATTGAAGACCACCTCACCCATATATAGAAGCCCCTGCGAGGAAGTTGCAGTAAAAACTCTAACGCCCGTAGCACTGGCACCCAAAACCAGGGATGCTGCTGAATGCTCGCCCTCCACATTGATAAATTCCGCATTCAGCTCACCCTCAGCTACCATTGAGGCAAGCTCTTCAACGATCAGTGTCTGGGGAGTTATAGGGTAGGCTGAGATTACCACTGGACGGCATAGCGTCACTGCCTCAGCTATAGCGCGGCAACCTTGAATCATTCTTCCCTTAAGCATCTTCCTTCTCCTCCGGTACCATCTCGATATCATGAACTGGGCAAACATTGGCGCAGATGCCACAGCCTTTGCAGAAATCTTCATTAGAATAATAGGTTTTCTGTCCGGTGCCGAAGATACATCCTTCCGGGCAGCTCAGAGCGCATACGCCGCAGCCGATGCATTTCTTTTGTAGGAAATGCGGCTTGCCCGCCGTGCGCCAGGCCCCGGTTTTATTGACACGGCTTCCACCCGGGCGTGTCACCGTTCCCAACGTAATCTTCATGCGCCATTCCCCCTGTTCTTGACCTCATTGTAAGCCTCAATAAGCGCCTTCCAGTTGCTCTCCGCTGCCTTCCCCGAGAAACGAGACTTAATCGCCCTCTCCAGTGATTCCAGGCTGAGTTCACCAGTGATTGCAATGAAAGCGCCAATTAAAGCAGTATTGACACGGTCGGCGCGACCCATAATCTGCTTGGCAATCCTCGCTGCATTTATAGTCACGACCCTGGCCTCAGTCTTGAGCCCCAGTTCGGAAGGTTTCTTGCCTGTATTTATGACAGCAAGCCCATCTGGTTTCAACCCCGCTACTACATCGTATCCTTTCATCAGAGTAGGGTCCTGCACAAGCACGTAGTCAGGTTTGTAAATCTGGCTGCGCACACGTATCGGTGTATTGCCGATACGCACAAAGGCATTCATGGGCGCTCCCATCCTCGCCGCTCCGAAGGTAGGAAACGACAGTGCATACTTGCCGTCCTCGAAGGCTGCATTAGCCAGGATAGTAGCAGTAGTGATCGCTCCCTGCCCCGCCCGTGCATGAACACGAATCTCTTTCATCATAAAGCACTGTCTCCATTTTTATTATAACCCCAATTCGGCTTAAATACTTCATTTCACCACAATGTTTACCAACCGCCCCGGTACGTAAATGATATCCTTTATCTGTTTACCGTCGATATGAACCCGCACCCGCTCCCGGCTGAGCGCAAGCTCGCGGACCTCAGTCTCGGCGATAGAAACTGGGACATCCACCCGGTCGCGAAGCTTGCCATTGACCTGAATTACCAGAGTGAACTGCTCCTCAACTACCATTTTCTCATCCCAGGATGGGAACGATTGATTGTGGATACTGTAGGAATGCCCTGTCCGCTCCCACAGCTCCTCTGCCAGATGCGGAACCGAGGGAGCAAGAAGGAGCAGCAACGTATCAATTGTCTCCTTCCAGGCATTGTGTACAATCGAGCGCTCCTCCTTTACCTTAGCCAGATAGTTGGTAAACTCCATAAGAGCGGCGATCATGGTATTGAAACGGAATTTCTCCAGGTCTTCGCTGACCTTCTTTATCGTTTTGTGAGTCCGTCGGCGCAACTCGTTCTCAATGGCTCCTTCAATAGGCGGCAAACTTTCGCTTTTTTGCTCGTCCAGCACCAGATTCCAGGCCCGGTTGAGCCAGCGCCAGATCCCGCTGATGCCGCTATCATCCCAGCCCCCGCCCTGGTCCCAGGGACCGACGAACATGAGATAGGCACGAACCGTATCCGAGCCCAACTTCGTTACATATTCGTCAGGGGTGACCACATTGCCGCGCGACTTGCTCATCTTGGCCCCAGCAAAGACGACAGTCCCCTGATTGAATAATCGAGTAAAAGGCTCATCGAATTTCACCAGACCCAGATCTCGAATAGCCTTGGTGAAGAAACGAGCGTAGAACAGATGCATAACGGCATGCTCGGCTCCACCTGTATACTGGTCTACAGGCATCCAGTAAGCGAGCTTTTTATCGTCGAAGGGGCCCTTATCATATCCGGGGCTCGTGTAACGCAGGTAGTACCAGTTCGAGCACATAAAGGTGTCCATGGTATCGGTCTCGCGTTGAGCATGGCCACCACATTTGGGACAAGTCGTATTCACAAACGATGCACAGTATTTAAGCGGTGATTCACCGGTAGGCTTGAACTCAGCGTCCTCTGGCAGCAGCACCGGCAGGTCTTTTTCAGGTACAGGAACAGTGCCGCATTTCGAGCAATAGACAATAGGAATAGGCGCTCCCCAGTACCTCTGGCGTGAGATAAGCCAGTCGCGAAGTCGGTAGCTTATCGTGCGTATGCCGCAGCCTTTCTCCTCCATAAAATCGGAAACAGCCTCTTTCCCCTGTTCGCTGGGCAGGCCATTGAACTGCCCGGAGTTCACCATGGTGCCTGCCTCGACATAGGCCTCTTTTAGCGGCTCTCCACCCCATCCCGGAGGCGATATAACCACCTTTATGGGCAAGCCGAAATCCTGAGCGAATTCGAAATCGCGCTGGTCATGGGCAGGTACGCCCATCACCGCCCCCGTGCCATAGCTCAGGAGCACATAGTCAGCAATCCAGATAGGCACTCTCTCGCCATTGAGCTTATTGATAACATGGGAGCCGATAAAAACCCCCGTCTTCTCTTTCTCCGTGGACAGTCTCTCGATCTCCGTCTGGCCCCTGGTCCACTCAATATAATCGCGGACTTCGTCCTTGTGTTCACTGGTGGTGAGCTTGGCAACCAGAGGATGCTCCGGAGCAAGAACCATGAAAGTAACGCCGAATATAGTATCAGGGCGAGTAGTGAAGACTTTGATTTCTTTTTCGCTGACACCCTTCACATCGAGCCCGAAGGATATCTCTACGCCAACGCTTTTGCCGATCCAGTTGCGCTGCATTGTCTTCACGCGCTCCGGCCATTCAATTCCAGAAAACTCGAGCAGTTCCTCAGCATACTTGGTTATCCGGAAAAACCACTGCTCCAGGTCTTTCCTTATTACCGGTGTGCCGCAGCGTTCGCAGACCCCTTCGCCCACGACCTGCTCATTAGCCAGCACAGTCTTGCATTGAGGGCACCAGTTGGCCGGCGCCTTGGCTCGATAAGCCAGACCAGCCTCATATAACTTAAGGAAGAACCATTCCGTCCACTTGTAGTATTCAGGGAGACAGGTAATTACTTCCCTGCTCCAATCATACATCGCGCCTATGCTCTTCAATTGGCGGCGCATGTTTTCGATATTTCGCATAGTCCAGGTATGAGGATGGATGCCATGTTTGATAGCAGCGTTCTCCGCCGGAAGCCCGAAGGCATCGAAACCAATGGGATGCAGAACGTTGTAGCCTCTCATCCGTTTAAAACGAGCGTGAACATCTGAGGGGGCCATTGCATACCAGTGGCCGATGTGCAGGTCTCCTGAGGTATAGGGGAACATGGTCAGCGCGTACCACTTGGGACGCTTTGATGCCTCATGCGCCTCATAAACATGGTCAGCTTCCCATCGTAATTGCCACTTTTTCTCTATCTCTTGCGGGTTATATTTAGACGCCATAGCTTCAATCCCGTTAAATCATAACACAAAAAATTTGCCTCTGCTACTACAGAAAGAGTCGATGACATTCTCCTATAAGTTCCAAAGACTATCTTGTTTGACGTCTTCTCTATCCGCGCCATATAATGTCACAAGCTATGCTGTATGTTTAAGAGTAATGTTGGGGTACTATAAGACTGAGAGTGGTAGTTCTGGTAACAAGGGCGGGTGGAAGCAATGCCCAAGGGTTTGATAGTGTATTTTTCACAGGGCGGGACGACGGCGCGGGTAGCTGAAGCCATCGCCGCCGGGATGCGTGCTACCGAATGGCAGAGCACCTCGTGCAACATGAACGATAAGCAGCCGCCGGGCCTTGACGGTTACGACCTTCTGGGCATCGGTACCCCAACCTACTATTACCATGCACCCTTCAAAGTGATGGATTACGTGAATAGCTTGCCTCCCCTAAAGGGGCTTCCAACATTTGTCTTTGTGCTACATGGGACATACATTGGTGATACGGGCAATGATATAAGACGACTCTTGTCCCGCAAAGGCGCACGAGCAGCAGGCTACTTTCACAGCTATGGGGCAGACTTCTACCTACCTTACCTGAAGGAAGGCTATCTCTTTTCCCCGGACCACCCTACTGCCGAAGAATTGACCAAGGCGGAAAGGTTTGGTCGTGAAGCAGCGGGTCGTATTGGCAGGCAGGATTATACCGGAGCAAAAAGGGATCCCCCGCCGGCAGCTATCTACCGCCTGGAGCGATTTCTAACAAACCGTCAGCTGGCAAACCATATTTATAGCCGTCTGTTTAGAGTGGATGACAAAAAGTGCACAAGCTGTGGGCTTTGTATAGAACAATGTCCCACGGGAAACATTGTCGAGGGGAAGAAAGGAAGTCCGACCTTCGGTCGCAAGTGCCTGCTATGTCTCAACTGCGAGATGCTGTGCCCCGAAGAGGCAATCATTTCGCCGGCGAGTTGGCCACTGTTTCGCCCCTTCATGATATACAACGTGCGCCATGCATCGCGAGACCCTTCAATAGAGCATGTTCGAGTGAAACACAGTCAGGGACGTACCCAGCGCCTATAGGCCAAGACCTAAAAACGCTTAGCAGGATAGGTAGTAGGCTTTGCTGCTATTCCCAATAAGGCATAGATATGATATTATAGATAACTGTCGTTTTTTGCGGAATTAAGAGCAATGTTTACCGTAAGCATACTTACTGTTAGCGACAAGGGTTCGCAGGGAAAACGCGAGGATAAAAGCGGCGAGACCATCAAAGAGATAATATCTCAAATGGATGCTCGTGTTGTGGATTACGCCATCGTCCCTGACGAAAGGGATATCATCGCAAAGAAGCTGGCGGGATGGGCCGATAACGACAATGTCGATATTGTCATCACCACAGGAGGGACTGGCCTGGCTCCACGCGATGTGACCCCTGAGGCCACACTCGGCGTAGTAGACAGGATCGCCCCGGGCTTCGCCGAGGCGATGAGAGCGGAGAGGCGCAAGAAAACTCCCCACGCTATGCTGAGCCGGGCGGTAGCTGGCATCCGCAAGAAGACACTTATCGTCAACCTGCCTGGTAGCCCCAAGGCAGTGCGAGAATGTCTGAAAGTGATAATGCCAGCCCTGCCCCATGCCGTTGAAACACTCAGGGGTGAAGCTTCGGAATGCGCTGAGACCCAGAAGGTGATTGAGGGAAAGGCTCGGGGGAAAGAGAAATGCGCATAGACATTTTGACCCTGTTTCCCGGCATGTTCACCGGCCCCTTCGACGAGAGCATCGTCAAACGGGCTATAGACAATGACATCGTCAACATAAAAATCCACAACCTGCGTGACTGGGGATTGGGCAAACACAAGATGGTCGATGATTATCCCTTCGGCGGCGGCTCCGGCATGGTGATGAAGATAGAACCCATATTTGAGGCTGTCGAGGCCATAAAAGCCCAGCAGGGCAGTGATTCTTCCGTTCCGGTCATCTTACTCACTCCCCAGGGAAGGGTTTTTAACCAGAAAATAGCCTTTGAACTAGCGAAGCTTGACCGGCTAATCATCCTTTGTGGACATTACGAAGGAATCGATGAGAGGGTCAGAGAGCACCTCGCCACCGACGAAATAAGCATCGGAGACTATGTTCTGACAGGGGGCGAACTGGCCGCGATGGTGATTATCGATGCTGTGGTAAGGTATTTACCGGGCGTTCTGGGTTCTGAAGAATCGGCTGCGGAGGACTCTCACACAGCTGGGCTCCTGGAATACCCTCAATATACCCGGCCTCCGGCATATCGTGGCTGGGAGGTGCCTCAGGTGTTGTTGTCAGGCAACCATGCCCAGATTGCCAGGTGGCGCAGAGAGCAGTCGATCTTGCGTACCTTCATTCGGCGTCCCGATCTTTTTGAGAAAGCAAATCTCTCTCCAGCAGAGAGAAAAATGGCAGCAAATAGAGCGGTCAACCCGCTTTGATTAGATTATGCCAAGGCTAAATTCAGGAGAGTGGTGATGGACATCAAAACTGTTGTTGAGACCAAAGTAAATGAGAATATTCCCAAGATAAATCCCGGCGATACCGTTAAAGTCAAGATGAAGATCATAGAGGGAGACCAGGAGCGGAGCCAGACTTTCGAAGGCGTGGCGATTCGAGTACGCCGGAGCGGTGCAGGAGCCAACTTCACCCTGAGAAAGGTATTCCATGGAGTGGGTGTAGAACGTACTTTCCCCTTCAATTCGCCGCGTCTCGAGAAGGTAGAAGTACTGCGGTACGGCAAAGTTCGCCGGGCAAAGCTACACTACCTGCGCCAACTCAGCGGTAAGATGGCCCGGCAAAAGGTAAAGTCGAAATCAAAGGATGAACTACGCTGAGGTCGCTGTCGATTTCCCTCTGGCTCAACCGAGAAGCTTCAGCTACTCCATACCACACTATATCTCATTGAGCGTGGGGCATGCAGTTTGGGTGCCTTTCGGGCCTCGACTGGTTCAGGGCATTGTCCTGGCGCTCAGCGAGCAAGCCCAGGTCGAAGATACAAAGGAAATAGCTGAGGCTATCGGCCCTGATCCCATACTTTTCCCCCATCAAATCAAGCTGGCACAATGGATAGCTGAGCACTATCTATCCTCCTACTTCGATGCAGCAGCCCTGATGCTGCCGCCCGGATTCGAGCGCAGGGTGCTCACCTTCATTGAGCCTGCCCCCAATACTTCGGAACTTGCCATATCTTCTCTGACCGAGCCACAACAGAAGCTGCTAGCCGTCCTTCGCAAGGAAGGAAAGCTTGAATTAAGGAAGCTCAAGAAGCTGCTAAAGAAAGAGAAAATCGATACCATCGTAGGGCAGCTTTTGCGTAAAGGCCTCATTGTCAGAACCGGGCAGACGGAGAAAGTCAAGATAAGCCCTCGGGTAGTGTCGTATCTGAGGCTGGCGATCTCCGGCGACAAGGCCCATGAACTGGTGGCCGACCTTGAACATAAGAGGGCATCTCAGCAGGCGAAACTGCTCAATCTTCTGGCTTCGGAGCCCGGCCCTATCCCGCTTCCCGAAGTAAGACGAAAACTCAAATTCACATCTACTCAGTTGAAGGCCCTGACCAGCCAGGGTTTAATCAACATCGAGGAAGTCAGGGTACAGCGAGACCCTTTGGCTTATCGTACCTTCACCAAAACACCGCCCCTTACCCTGACCCGAGCCCAGGAGAAGTCGTGGCTTAAGATCAAATCTGAGATGGGTAATTCCAATACCTCCAAGGTGTTCCTTCTCCACGGCGTCACCGGCAGTGGCAAGACCGAGATATACCTCAGAGCACTGGCTCAAGCCATCTCACTGGGCAAAAAGACCATAGTCCTTGTCCCCGAGATTGCGCTCACACCGCAAACCATCGACCGCTTCGCATCGCGCTTTCCCAATAGAGTCGCTGTGCTTCACAGCAAACTATCCGCAGGCGAGCAATTCGATGAATGGCAGCGAATCAAGAATGGCGAGTTTGATGTAGTCATCGGCTCAAGGGGTGCGCTCTTCGCGCCGCAGCCGGACCTGGGGCTCATTATTATAGACGAAGAGCACGAATGGACTTATAAACAAGAGGAGCAGCAGCCCCGTTACCACGCCAGAGATGTCGCTATCAAGCTGGCAGAGTCAACCAACTCGGTGGTAATTCTGGGAAGCGCCACCCCAGATGTCACCAGCTACTACCGGGCACAAAGAGGCGAGTTTCAACTGCTCGAGCTTCCTGAGAGGATAAGCTCAGGAGCACCGTCGCCCTTGCCCAAAGTCGAAGTCATAGACCTGCGGCGTGAGCTTAAGGAGGGAAACAGAAGCATCTTCAGCCGCTCTCTGGCCAAAGCCATTATCGATGCCCTGAATATGCGAGAGCAGGTCATATTATTCCTCAACCGCAGAGGAACTTCAACCTTCGTCCAGTGCCGTGACTGCGGCTTCGTAATGCGATGCAAACGCTGCGACGTGGCGCTGACCTATCACGCTGCAGAGGACGAGTTGGTCTGCCACCGTTGTAACTACAGGACTACCCCCCCGGAGATATGTCCTAACTGCCAGAGCAGACGCATCAAATTCCTCGGTATCGGTACTCAGAAGGTTGAAGAGGAGGTCGCTAAAACATTTCCACAGGCAAGGCTACTCCGTTGGGACCGCGACGCCACTAGAGGTAAAAACGCCCATGAAAAGATAATGAATCGGTTTCTGGCGCATGAGGCAGATATACTCATTGGCACCCAGATGATAGCCAAGGGACTCGATATGCCCCTGGTAACCTTGGTTGGTGTAATCAACGCCGATATCGGGCTCTACTTTCCCGATTTCCACTCCAGCGAGCGCACCTTCCAAATACTGGCACAGGTAGCCGGCAGAGCTGGTAGGGGGAAGATGGGTGGCAAGGTTATCGTCCAGAGCTATACGCCGGAGCATTATGCCATAGCCGCTGCAGCGAAGCACGACTATGCCGGATTTTACCATCAAGAGGTCGTCTTCCGCCGACAGCAAGGCGATCCTCCATTCAGCCGCCTGTCACGTCTGGTCTATATCCATACCAATGCGGCCCGCTGCCAGAAGGAGGCGGAGAGGATATACCGGCTTCTCGAACAAGAGAGAGCTTCTCAGGGGCTTCCGAACACTACCCTGATCGGGCCCTCCCCCGCTTTTGCCCAGCGGGTAAGAGGCAGGTTCCGCTACCAGATAATCATCCGCAGCCCCGACCCTATCCCCCTTCTTTACAATCTGCCTTTACCTCAAGGATGGTCAATAGATATCGACCCCGTAAGCCTGATTTAGGCTTTACAACACATGCTGGTTGGACTATAATCTGCCTAATTGCAAAAAATTGCTCATATAATTCATATAATCTTGAAAGTAAGGGTTCATGCATGGCGATTATGCCCGTAATCAAAATGGATAACCCCGTGCTTCACCGGAAAGCGAAAAAAGTAAGGAAAATAGATAGCTCCATTCAGAAGCTCATCGACGATATGATCGATACTATGCACGACGTTGAAGGAGTGGGACTGGCCGCCCCCCAGGTCGGAGTCCCTCTGCAGGTAATTGTAATCCAAATGCCTGATGAAGAAGAGGTGATCACGCTCATCAACCCCGAGATATTGAAAAACTCGGAGGAGAGTGAAATGATGACAGAAGGCTGCCTCAGCTTGCCCGGTTACAGAGGCGAGGTGAAGCGCTTCACCTCGGTCACAGTGAAAGCACGCGATCGTGAGGGCAAGCTGATTCGGGTCAGGGGAGAGGGCCTCATGGCCCAAGCCCTCCAGCACGAGGTGGACCACATCAATGGCATAGTTTTCGTTGACCATCTGGATAGCATGGACAAGCTGGAGAAAACCAAGGAAGAGGATGAGGAAGAGGCAGGCAGCATCTAGAAGAAATACTTAATGACTAATCTTGCTAAAGAGAGGCTGAAGATTTACGTCCCCGGGGAGGCAGCTTCACTCCTGGAAAAGCTAGGAGAGTTCCTTCGGCAGCGCAACATCAATTGCTATGTTGTAGGCGGTTTTGTCCGCGATGGACTGATGGGGCGAACCAATAGCGACATCGACCTCGCAGTGGCCGGTGATGCCCTAGAAACCGCATCTGAAGTAGCCAGGGCTTTTAGCGCCAGGATGGTGCCTCTAGATGAGGTAAACCAGGTTGCCAGGGTAGTTTTCCTCCAGGCCGGCTACCAGTGGCATCTCGACTTTGCCACTATACGGGGCAGCATCGAGGAAGACCTCAGGCTCCGCGATTTCACCGTAAACGCTATCGCCGTAAAGCTGTCCGAAGCAAAGGGAAACTGGCCTCGAGTTGAAATTATCGACCCCTTGGGTGGATTTAGCGACCTGGGTCTGAAGATAGTGCGCGCGGTAAGCGATACGAGCTTCCGGCAGGACCCGGCGCGCCTTCTCAGAGCAGTTCGCCTCGCAGCTACGCTCGATTTCACTATTGAGCCTGATACCGAAGCGCTGATACAACGAGATAGTAGACTGATCACTAATGTGGCCGCTGAACGGCTTCGTGACGAGATAGGCTATATCCTCGAAACGCACAAGGCATATCAATCATTCCGCTATCTCGACCGGCTGGGCCTGCTCGCCCTTCTGATGCCTGAGCTAACCAGCTCCAGAGGGGTAACACAGCCCAAGGAGCATTTCTGGGACGTCTTCGAGCACTCACTGGAAACAGTTGCCTGCATAGAGCGGCTGCTTAGAGAGCAAGATAACAGCAAGGAAGACGAAATTATCTCCCAGGCACCCTGGTCGTCGGACCTCGCTGACTACTTCGGCCAGCGCAGCGCAGGGGGACGGACCAGAAAGGCTTTGTTGAAACTGGCGGCGCTGCTCCACGATATCGGCAAACCTGCTGCTAAAACAATAGAGCAAAGTGGGCGGATGCGCTTTCTGGGCCATGCCAAAGGTGGAGCGTCGATGGCAGTTCAAATCATGGAGCGGTTAAGGTTCAGCAACCGTGAGATAAAGATGGTGCAGTTGATGATAGAGCACCACCTGCGCCCGGGATATCTGCTGTCTGAAGACATGCCCTCACGCCGTGCCATTTATAGATATTTCAGAGACACTGTAGATGTAGGTATAGATACCCTGTTCCTCGGCCTTGCCGACCACCTGGCAGCTCGAGGGCCTACGCTCGACCTCGACCAGTGGCGCAAACATGTAGAGGTAACGCAATATATCCTCGCCAAATGGTTCGAGGGAAAAGCCACAGTCGCGCCACCAAAGTTGATAGATGGACACATTTTAATGGAGAAGTTGGGAATAAGCGCTGGCCCGCAAATCGGCCAATTGCTGGAGATGGTAAGAGAAGCACAGGCCGCAGGCGAGATAAATACCGCTGAAGAAGCACTCGACCTTGTAAGAAAGCATCTGGAGAATAATCAGTGAACCGCAGAAACCTCATTATACTTGCTTTTATCATCCTACTGGTCGCATTAGGCCTTGCGGAAGTGCTGGTCAAGAATTCGCCAAGCATAACAGGCGGCAATCCGGGTAACAACACTCTGGGAATGAGGCTTGGCCTGGATCTCAGCGGCGGCACTCGCCTTGTCTATCAGGGCAACCTATCCCAGATCGGCAACGAGTCTGTTGCGGATGCTATGCAGGGTGCTATACAAATCATCACCAGAAGAGTTGATGCTTATGGCGTTTCTGAGGCGACTATTCAAAAACTCGGCTCTAACGAAATCGTGGTGCAGCTTCCCGGTATTAGAGATGTGAATGCGGCAATTTCTCTCATCGGCACAACTGCACAACTAGACTTCAAGGAGATGGAGTACGACAGCAGTGGCAATCCAGTTCTGGATAGCAGCGGCAACCCCATATGGATACCGGCCACAGCAGTCAACAGCAGCGGCCAGGAGGTTCCTTTGACCGGCCAATACCTCAAAAACAATGCCCAAGTCGTCTTTGCAGCGAATACTAACGCGCCTGAGGTAGCCTTTAATTTCAACAGCGAGGGGGCAAGTCTATTCTCACAGATCACGGGGCGTCTCATCGGCAAGCCGCTGGGGATTTTCCTTGATAATCAACTCATCTCCAGTCCCACAGTTAAAGCTCAGATCGGTGCCAGCGGGGTTATTGACAATATTCCGCTGAATGAGGCGAAGACCCTGGTTATCCAGCTCAACGCAGGTGCCCTGCCGGTTCCCCTTATAGGGCCCATCGAGCAGACATCCGTAGACCCCACCCTGGGTGCTGATTCGATACACAAGAGCCTTATCGCCGGGATGGTGGGGGTTATCCTGGTCATAGTATTTATGGTGCTTTACTACCGCCTCCCCGGTGCACTGGCCAGCACCGCTTTAATAATCTACGGCATACTGATGCTGGCACTGTTCAAACTGATACCGGTGACGCTAACACTACCTGGCATCGCAGGTTTCATCCTGTCCCTCGGCATGGCGGTTGACGCCAATGTGCTCATTTTCGAGAGATTGAAGGAGGAGCTAAGGGCAGGACGAACCCTTGGTGTGGCGGTAGAAACAGGCTTCAACCGTGCCTGGCCTGCTGTACGTGACACCCATGTCACCACCATTATCTCCTGCATTATCCTCTACTGGGTAGGAAGCGCCTTAGTGGAGCCTTCGATGCAAGGGTTTGCGCTCACTCTCGGCATTGGCGTGGCGCTTAGCCTGTTTAGCGCTGTGATAATCACCAGAACCTTTATACGTCTTCTTGTCGGGACAAACGTAGCAAATAACCTCCCTCTTTTTGGGGTGTCAAAACCTGAGCAGACATCAAATCCCAAGGAGCAAGGATAGTTGTTAGACTTTGTAAGCAAAAGAAAATGGTTTTTCCTGCTATCAGGGCTCTTCATTGTCGCCGGCATCATTGCAATGATAGTATCCGGGCTTAATCTGGGCCTGGAATTCAGCAGCGGTACTACCATGACCCTGCTCTTCGAAAAACATGTCGCCGAGGCAGATCTAAGAAGCGCCTTTGCTAATCTGGGGTATTCCGATGCCATAATCCAGAGCAGCGCCCAGGATACTTTCTTACTCCAGGGCCTGGCGCTGTCCCCCCAGCAAACTCAGAGAGACCAAGAAGAGGCGCAATTAGCCGACAACCTCCAGACAAAATTTACTACGACTGTCAGGACTGTTGAATTCACCCCATTGGGAAATTCGACGTCAGGGAACAACACTATAGGAAACATTACTGTGGGAAATACCACGTCAGGCAACAACACATCAGGGAACACCACTCTTGCCCTTATATTCGGTAAACCCGTAGCGCCAAGCGATGTGAGTAGTGAACTTGCTACTCTCGGATATACAGGCGTAACTATACAGGAGACAAGCCTCGATACATACTTTGTGAGAACAAGAGCCATCTCTACGGCAGAGCAGGGACAGATAAAGCAATCTCTGGAGCAGAAATTCGGGCCTATGGATTTTCTGGATTTCACCACTATATCTCCTGAGGTGTCGGGGCAGCGTGTCAAGTATAATATCTACGCCATAATAGCAGCTTCTGTGGCGATTCTGCTGTATATGGCCTGGGCCTTCCGCAAACTGCCCAATCCTTTCAAGTATGGAGCGTGTGCAATAGTGGCAGTCCTTCACGACGTCCTCATAATGCTGACGGTCTTCGCCATCTTTAGAATAGCAGTTGACTCTATGTTTATCATCGCAGTATTGACCATAGTTGGCTTCGGTGTGACTAATGTCATCGTGGTGTTCGACCGACTCCGAGAGAGCAACGTCATGGCAGGTCGCTTCGATCTCAGCACCAGGGTTAATCTGGGCATTACCGAGACCATAACCAGGTCGGTCAACACGAGCTTGACCGTATTGTTTACCCTTTTTGCGCTCTTCGCCTTCGGCGGCTCGACCATCCACAACTTCATACTGGCGTTGATCGTTGGAGTCGTCGCCAGCACCTACAGCTCGCTGGCCATTGCCCCCCAACTGCTGGTATCATGGGAAAGCGGCGATTTCGGCAGGCTCTTTAGCTGGCTACCGATACGGCGTCAGCAAGCTAAGTAAGCTTTCTATACTCCAAAAGTACCCCGAAAAACCTCGTAAAAACCTCTTGACAACATCTAGATGTTGTGTTACCTTGATTCCGCACCACAATATGTTGGGTGGGTGAGGTATCTCTATGAAGTGTCCTTTTTGCGGCTATATAGATTCCAAGGTTATCGATTCTCGCGATGTGAATGACACCATCCGCCGCCGCCGCGAATGTCTCGGCTGCAGGCTCAGGTTCACCACACACGAGAGGATACAAACCAGCAACCTGGTTATTATAAAAAAGGACCAGCGTCGTGAGGAGTTCAATCGGGAGAAGCTGACAACTGGTATTCGAAAGGCCTGCGAGAAACGCCCGCTGCCCACAGGAGCCGTTGAGAAGCTGGTAGATGAGGTTGAAAACGAGCTGCATAGCCTGGGCAAGGCCGAGATACCCAGCTCAGTGGTGGGAGAGATTGTGATGGAGAAATTGAAGGAGCTGGACCATATCGCTTATATTCGTTTCGCCAGCGTATACCGCGATTTCGCCGACATCACCAGCCTCAAGCGTGAGGTGGATACCCTCATCGCTGCTAAAGACATCGTCAGCCAGCTACCTCTCCTGCCCAAAGAGGAAGTAAGCGTTTCTGGTAGGAAGAAAAGGTCTGCTCCCTCAAGACGTCCCCGGTAAATCTCTCTATGGAATAATTATTGTATAAGAGCGGGGTAATTGTTATGAGCAGCGATAATGGAAAGAACAATAAGGCAGAGCGACTTTTGCGCAATAAGATTGCTCGCACTATCTTCACCTACGCTGAATCTATGGGCATCTCAGACAGAGAGGTGATCGAGCAGCTAACTGACCAGGTCATTGACAGCCTGGAGCATGTACCTGCCCTGCCCGGCATGGAACACCTTGCCCCCATAACAAGAAGGCCAGTTCAAGATACGGAGATCCAATCCATGGTAAGAAGCATACTTGACCAGAGAAAAGTCGAAGAGGTTCCCACACCGCCGGAAAAAGAGAAGAAAAAGCCTGCTAAAGCAGCTAGAAAAATTCCTGTCATGATTACAGAAACTAAGAAGGAAAAATCAATAATATCGCCCAACGCGAGGGCTGTCCTCGAAAGAAGGTACTTGATTAAGGATGAAAAAGGTCAGGTGGTCGAGAGCCCCGAGGATATGTTCCGCCGCGTGGCCCATCACATCGCCGCTACGGATTTGCTTTACAACCCCAAAGCCGATATCACAGAAAGAGAAGAGGAGTTCTACCAGGCGATGGTGAACATGGAGTTTTTGCCCAACTCGCCTACCTTAATGAACGCCGGGCGTGAGTTGGGACAACTTTCGGCCTGCTTCGTCCTGCCCATAGACGACTCCATGAGCTCCATTTTCGACACCCTGAAATACACGGCACTCATCCACAAGAGCGGGGGCGGCACCGGCTTCTCTTTCTCCCGACTGCGCCCTGAAGGAGACCTGGTAGGCTCTACCGGAGGCGTAGCCAGCGGCCCTGTATCTTTCATGAAAGCCTTTGACGCAGCCACAGAGCAAATCAAGCAGGGAGGCAAACGGCGCGGCGCCAACATGGCTATTCTCAACGTCGACCATCCCGACATATTGAAGTTCATCGCTGCTAAGGAGGACAACACATCCCTCACCAACTTTAATATTTCGGTGGCCATATCTGAGAAGTTCATGAAGGCCGTGGAGAGCGGCAGCGACTATGAACTCATAAATCCCCGCACCAGAAAAGTGGTGGACAAACAGAACTCCAAAGAGGTATTCGACCGCATAGTGGGCATGGCCTGGAAGAACGGAGACCCCGGCATTGTGTTCCTCGACCGGGTCAATAGAGACAACCCGACACCCAAACTCGGGATGGTCGAGAGCACTAATCCGTGCGGTGAACAGCCTCTCCTTCCTTACGAATCATGCAACCTGGGCTCGATCAACCTGTCCAAGATGGTGAACAAAAACAATGGCGCCACTACTGTTGATTATGTAAAGTTAGAGAAATCGGTGAGAATGGCTGTCAGGTTCCTGGACAATGTCATAGATGTCAACAAGTTCCCTCTGCCCAAGATAGAAGAGATGACCAAGCTCACCAGGAAGATCGGCCTGGGTGTAATGGGGTTCGCCGACCTCCTCATCATGCTGGGGATACCCTATGATTCCGAGGAGGCACTTAAAACTGCCGAGCGCCTGATGAAATTCATCAGCGACAAAGCCACCGAGGCTTCTGCGGAGCTAGCTCAAGAAAGAAGCGTATTCCCTGCTTTCGAAGGCAGTATCTATGACAGGCCAGGCAGCCCCAGAGTGAGAAATGCCACCAGGACTACCATTGCCCCTACCGGCACACTGAGCATAATCGCCGGATGTTCCAGCGGCATCGAGCCGCTGTTCGCCCTGAGCTACACCCGCACTATCCTTGAAGGCACAAAGTTGACAGAGGTAAATCCCCTGTTTGAGGAGATAGCGAAGAGAGAGGGTTTCTATTCCAAAGAGCTGATGCAGGATGTAGCCCAGAAAGGGAAGATGACGGATATAAAAGGCATCCCGGAAAAGATGAAGCGGCTGTTCGTCACCGCCCACGACATCACCCCGGAATGGCATGTCAGGATGCAGGCAGCCTTTCAGAGGCATACCGATAATGCCGTCTCCAAGACAGTCAACTTTCCTCACGACGCTACCAAAGAAGACGTGGCCCGGGTCTATATGCTGGCTTACAAAGAGGGCTGCAAGGGGATAACCATATACAGGGATAGGAGCCGCGAGAGTCAGGTCTTGAGCATCAGCAAGGCCAAAACCGACGATAAGGCAAAATCAACCGAGGAGGCCAAGCTTGTCCCTAGGGAACGGCCCAGTATCATCAGGGGGTTTACCGAGAAGGTCGCTACAGGATGCGGCAACCTCTATGTCACGGTGAATACCGATGAACAGGGGAGGCTTTACGAGGTATTCTGTACCCTGGGTAAAACAGGCGGCTGTGCTTCGGCCCAGCTTGAGGCCATTGGCAGGCTGATTTCTACAGCGTTAAGGTCAGGAGTTGATATAGAATCCGTCATCAAGCAACTAAAGGGTATCAGGTGCCCATCCATTGCCTGGGATAAGGGGCATGCCACACTCTCCTGTGCCGATGCTATCGCCGGGGTGCTGGAAAGACATAAGAGTAATAGCGGGACTGAATCCGGCACTAAAGCTGAGGCTAAAGGCAGCCCCAAAGCAGCGGTGCTATCCGCTGTCAGGAATCTGGCAGGGCAATGCCCGGAGTGTACCAACTTGCTCATTTACCAGGAAGGCTGCCTAGTCTGTCCCGCCTGCGGGTACACTAAGTGCTAGCTGAGAGGAGGTAGAAATGGACACTTTAGTTGCAAACAATTGGAGAGATGCTATTAGGAGACGTCTTCAATTTTTAGGGATAGGTTTAGGTCAAGCTGTTGAGCGTTTGTCAAATGTAGGAGGGGATACACGCTGGTTCAAGCTCTTCATGAACGAAACAACAGATGAAATTAAACGTGCATATATGGAAGACCTGGTGCTCGCTCTTGCACCAAACTGGAATGCACGAGGGCAAAGATTCACCCGCCAAAGTTTACAATACTTCAATGACGAGGAACTGCTTAATATTTTCTCTATTGACCCGAAACAAACGGGAGATTAGAGCCAAGAAATGACGGAATTGACAGAATCTGTTATCAAACAGGCCAGCGAACTGACGCGTCAGCTATTGGCATCCGATAGAATTAAGCACGGAATACCGCCCATTTTTGCCGAGGATTATATGCCGCTAGTAGGTGTCAAAAACATTGTTAAAGTGGACTTGGGAGATTTGAGTGCACTACTCTTGCCTGGGAAAGATGGTTATTCGATCAAACTGAACATCAACCATCACCCATTAAGACAGAACTTTTCTTGCGCCCACGAAATAGCCCACCTTCTCCTTGACAAAGCATTATATGAATCCATGCCGCATACTGCTGAGTTTCGTTCCGCCAAGGAATTAGATAACAAACTTAAAGAGAGATTGTGCGAACGGGTTGCCGCCGAGCTTCTGATGCCAGAGTCACTTTTCTCAGGATATCTTGAACAATGTGGGGTATCAGTAAACTCAATTCAACGTTTAGCCCACATTTTCTACACCTCTATTCCAGCTACCGCCAGACGAATTGCGGAATTGAGCCAAGAGCCCTGCATTGCACTATACTGGAAGCTAGTAAAACGACCTAGATGGAAACAAATGAAGCCATGCCTTATTTGGTCTTCTGATTCGCAATATGATATACCTAAATTCATCTCCGTTAGCCCAAATTCAAGCATCTTCCAAGCCTTCCAAGCAGATTCAATTATGAAAAAATTCGAGAGTTTTTCCCTCGGTAACATAGGACGGCCTTTCTACATAGAATCAGAAGGGTTTGGTCAGAAGCCACAAAGATATATAATTTCCCTCGTATTTCCTCAAAGAAAAAGGACTTAGGCTGCACAACCTTGATAGATATAAGAGCAGCATGCATGGCAGCAAAAAATTCTGATTATTATTTGATTGAGTTAGCTTCTGAGGTTGAATATGTCTTGGCAAGCAGTTAAAGAGGCAAGGCAGAAACTCGAAGCAGAGCGTGGCACTATCTACAAGGACTGGGGCGGAAAGATACACATCGCCCTCATCTACCCTAATTCCTACTACCTGGGGATGTCCAACCTGGGCTTCCAGACTATCTACGGCCTGCTGAACAGCTACGATAATATCGTCTGTGAGCGGTCCTTCTGGGAACCTAAAAGACCTGAACTAGAAACACTGATCAGCCTGGAATCGCAGCGGCCCCTCCCCGACTTCGATATCCTCGCTTTCTCTATCTCCTACGAACTGGACTATTTCAACGTGGTCCAAATACTCAAAGCCAGCGGCATCCCTTTGTTTACTGCTGACCGCGATGAAAGTCATCCCCTGCTGGCCGCAGGAGGCCCCTGTATCACCGCCAACCCCATGCCCCTCTCCGAGATTTTCGACTGCTTTGCCATAGGAGAAGGAGAGCCCATCCTCCCTAGTTTTGTGGCTGCCTTAACGGAAGGCATCGAAGACAAGAAGGATGAACTGCTGAAAAAGCTGGCTTCGCTGCCTGGAGTGTACGTACCATCCCTCTATAAAGGAAAACCGGTAAAACGGCAATGGCTGGCAGACCTAGATTCGGTAGCTACGACCTCGGTAATCCTGACCCATGATACCGAGCTGGGCAATATGCACCTGGTCGAGATTGCCCGGGGCTGCGGCTGGGGCTGCCGCTTCTGCCTAGCCGGATTTCAGTTCCGTCCCTTCCGCTTCAGGCCTCTTGACAGTTTGCTGGCTCAAGCTGAGCAGGGATTGAAGTATACAAGTCGCATAGGGCTGCTGGCAGCCGCAGTTTCAGACCATCCCGAGATAGGCGAGCTTGCCTACAGGCTGCACCGCATGGATGCCGAAATCTCCGTCAGCTCGCTGAGGATTCGCCCCTTCTCTGGGGCGCTGCTCAAGGCGCTTGCCAAAAGCGGGGCTCAGACCCTGTCTTTGGCACCCGAGGCAGGCTCAGAGAGGCTGCGGGAAGCGATTAACAAGTGCGTCGCGGATAATGACATCATCGACACAGTGGACAAGATTGCCAAGCAGGGAATAAGGCAGGTCAAGCTCTATTTCATGATAGGACTGCCTACCGAGACCGACGACGACATACATGAACTGGTCAAGTTGACGTTAGCTCTGAAGAAGCGAGTAGAAGGCACTATGACCCGTATCGCTATCACCGTGGAGCCTTTTGTACCCAAGGCGGGTACGCCGTTTCAATGGCTGGCAATGGCACCGGAGGATGTGCTCGACGAGCGTATGAATAGAATCAAAACCTCACTCTCTAGAAAAGGTGTCGACGTCAGAGCTGAGAGCGTAAGCTGGAGCCTGGTTCAGGGCGTGCTCTCCAGGGGCGACGCTAAACTGGGCGAAGTGCTGGCTAAAATGCAGCGCATCTCCCTGGCATCCTGGCGCAAAGCGCTGAATGAATGCAATCTGAGCGCCAGCCATTATGCACACCGCGAGCTGCCCCATAATATGCAGCTGCCCTGGAATGTCGTTGACTCGGGCATTAGTCCAGACTACCTCATGAAGGAATTGAGCAAAGCGCGTCATAGCATTGAATCCCAACCGTGCCCACCCTCAGAATGCCATAAATGCGGTGTATGTTGATGTCATTCTGACCCTGAAGGAAGTGAAGGGGAAGAATCTCACCTCATCATTTACTAATTAATCGACCAGTAGTGCTAAGATACTTGAGACATAGTAGGAACGCATAAGGGCACGGATTCAGTTCCACCGCTCCGCAAACACCCCACATCTGCTATACTATTAATCAAAAACATTTTGTGCTGGGTAGATTGGAGCATCTGCTCCAATTGCCCTGTTGCAATGAAGCATGGGTATTGAGCAGAATATCAGTGAATTGAAAAATCGCATCGCCAGGGCCTGCGAGCATGCTGGGCGCTTTCCCGAAGATGTGACACTGGTTGCGGTGACCAAGACTGTAGATGTCTCCGCTATCGAGGCTGCTTTCAACGCAGGCATCACACATTTCGGCGAGAGCAGGGTGCAGGAGGCTAAACCCAAGATAGAGGTGCTCCAAATACTGAGGCCTGGCATTACCTGGCACATGATCGGCCATCTTCAGACTAACAAAGCCAAGACAGCAGCGGATATTTTTGATATAATCCATAGCATTGACTCGTTCAGGTTAGCGGAAACCCTGAACAATTGCAGCCAGAAGAAGCTGCCGGTCCTTATCCAGGTCAATATCTCAGCCGAGGCGACCAAGAGCGGTTTTCAGCTTTCTGAGTTCAATGAAGCAGTCAGACAAATCGGCAAGCTGTCTAATCTCGATGTCCAGGGGCTGATGACCATCGCGCCCTGGGTGGAGAACGCCGAAGAGGTGCGGCCCGTTTTCCGCCATCTCAGGCAACTGAGGGATGGGCTAGGACTGAAACACCTCTCCATGGGGATGAGCGATGACTTTGAGGTTGCTATCGAGGAAGGGGCAACACTGGTGAGAATAGGACGGGCTATCTTCGGGGACAGAAGCTGAGCTTGAGGAGGGAATAATGAAAGTCGCATTTATCGGGGCCGGAGTCATGGGTGAGGCCATGATTGCCGCCCTTCTCAGGCAAAGTACAACAAGCCCGGGCGAAGTCTCTGCTTATGATATCGATCAAGCACGCCTGATATTTATAGAAAACAAGTATAAAGTCAACTGCGCCTCCGATATCACCAAAGCGGTCAGCGATTGCGATACCGTTGTGCTTTCTGTCAAACCCCAGGTTCTAGCCAAGGTCATGAATAATCTGAAAGGCGTGCTGAAAGAAGGACAATTAGTGCTCTCCATAATCGCCGGGGCGAGCACCGATACCATCGGCAAAGGTCTGCAACATGACAAGGTGATCAGAGTGATGCCCAACACCCCGGCACAGGTTGGGCAGGGGATGAGCGTATGGACAGCCACCAGCGCCGTAAGCCAGGCCCAGAAAGAAACGGCGCAAAAAATCCTCAGTGCCATGGGTAAGGAGCTATATATCTCCGAAGAGAAATATATCGATATGGCAACGGCCATAAGCGGCAGCGGGCCCGCCTATATCTTCCTCATCATGGAAGCGCTCACAGATGCAGCAGTGCATATAGGACTGCCCCGCAAGATGGCAGAGGAGTTGGTCTCACAAACCGTGCTCGGCTCAGCTTATATGAGTCGCGAAACCGGGAAACACCCCGCCGAGTTGAAAAACATGGTGACCTCGCCCGGGGGTACCACCGCAGAAGGACTGCTTTGCCTGGAAGAAGGCGGAGTCCGCGCCATCCTCGCTCAAGCAGTGATAGCTGCTTACGAGAAGGCACAACGCTTGGGAGGGCAGAGCAGCAAATGAGCACTTTCCTCTATGCAATCTACCTGCTTTGTCAGGTGCTCAGCTTCGCTGTCATCTGCACCGCCGTACTATCTTGGATAGTAATGGTCGCTCCCAGAAACAGAATGGTCATCAGTCTATATATGGTCTTCCGTCAGATAACCGACCCTATCCTGTTGCCACTGCGTAGAATTATACCTTTGATAGGCATGATGGATATAACACCGATAGTTGCCTTCATCATCCTCCAAATTATAGCCCAGGTCATTAGCGCTTACATGTAGTCCAGGCTAACGCTCCCAGACAACCTCTCCATTGATGATAGTCTTCTCTACGCGTATTCCTCTTAACTCCTCAGTCACAACTTTTGTTGGGTCAGCGCTCAAAACCACTAAATCAGCCGCCTTACCTACTTCAATGCTTCCCTTCAGTCGTTCCTCTAACGAGGCATAGGCTCCGGCGAGCGTATACATCTCCAACGCCTGCTCCGCAGATACAGTCTCTTTCGGGGAAAGAGACTGCCCGCTCTCAGCCTTTCGAGTAACAGCAGCATAAATCCCCATCAGGGGGTCACACGGCACTACCGGACAATCGGAGCTTGCCACCGGTTTAAGCCCGCTTTTTACAAAAGACCGGATTCTATAAAGCCAGGGAAGCTGAGCCTCAGGCACATCACTCAAATATCGCTCCCCGCTGTAATAGATAAATGCCGGTTGAGTCACAACCAGGGCTTTTACCGCCTTCAGACGCCACAGCAGTGACGGAGGACACACCGAACAATGCTCTACCCTGTGCCGGAGGTCGCCGCCTTTACGGGAGCGCCGCACACAGTTTTCCAGAGCAGTGGCAGCCGCCGCCACCGTACTCTCCTCAACGGCATGTATAGCGACCTGAAATCCAGCCCCGTGTGCCCGCAGCACGCCCTCATTCAACTCTTCCTGAGATAGATTGAGCTGGCCTCTCGTTTCATCCAGCGTAAACTTGACTGCGCCGAGCCTCAGTGCGATATCACCATAGCCATAGTGAAGACCCTGTTCTTCGAACTCATCCAAGGCATGCAGCCCGATCATCACAGAAACCCTAGGCGCAAGCTCTCCCCTCCGCTTGAGGCCGGTAAACATCTGCCACTGCTCGAAGCCGTTCCTCACCGTGGCATCCTGCACCGAAGTGATGCCTGAGGAGATAAGGCTTCTATTCACGAGCTTGACACCCTGCCTCACTTCTTCTTCACTCAGTGGAGGCACCACCTGCTCGTTAATAAAAGAGGTCATGCCGAAAAGAAGGCCGCTGGGTTGACCCGTATCCAATTCACGATCGATAAGCCCGCCCGGAGGGTCAGGCATATCTATAGTAATGCCGGCTAGTGAAAGTCCGAGGCTATTCAGCACGCAGGCATGCAAGGAACGATGAGTGAGCCTCACGGGATGATTAGGCGCTGCTAGGTCGAGGTCGTGGCGATTGGGATGCCGGTGCTCGGCCAGATAGAACTCATTGTATCCTGTGCCCTTTATCCATGTTCCTCGCGGAATGCGCTCCGCCTTTTCCCTGATATTTTCCTGGATATCCGAAATGGAAGCTACCGAAGAAGGGCTGCAATCGACGCTCAGTAAATTAGAGGCATAGGCCATGATGTGGATATGGGCATCGTTGAAGCCGGGGATAACAGTCTTGCCCTCGCAGTCGATAAGCTTGCTGCGTCCTTTGAAAAGATCAAGGTCATCATCAGTGCCCACCCGGACTATTTTACCGTCTTTAGCTGCTACCAGCGTGGCCCTGGGCCTGCGCGGGTTCATGGTCAAAATATTAGCGTTATAGAGCACGAGAGCTGCCGCTTCTGTGCTCAAACATCACTCCTTAGTCCTTGAGTTAGCGACAGATTTAATGGACTTTGTCTTCTCAAGGTGTACCAGGAGGATGGCGATGTCTGCCGGGGTTACGCCGCTGATGCGTGAGGCCTGGCACAGTGTCGCGGGCTGGAAGCGCTTCAGCTTCTCGCGCGCCTCTTTGCGGAAACTGGTAATGCTGTCATAGTCGAACCCCTGAGGAATGGCCTTCTCCTCCAGCCGCCATACCCTTTCCACTTCAGCCATCTGCCTTTCGATATAGCCCTGGTACTTCGTTTCAATCTCCACCTGCTCTACGCACTCGGGGTTCAGATGAGACTGCCCGAAGCCGATGTCAGTCAATATCCGGTAGTTGACCTCGGGACGGCGTAGGAACTCGAGGGCACTTATGCTGCGCTCCTGCGGTGGGAAATGATATTTACGCAGCAGGGAATTCAGTTCCTCCCCTGGAGAAAAATAAGCCTTGCCCAGCCGTTTCAGTTCGGTAGCGATAGCCTTGCGCTTCTTTTCCACCTCGTTATAGCGCGTCTCTGAGATGAGTCCCAACTGATAGCCGATAGGTGTCAGTCTCAGGTCAGCGTTGTCTTGTCTCAGCAGAAGACGGTATTCGGCACGTGAGGTGAGCAGGCGATACGGCTCGGCGAGTTCAGTGGTTACCAGGTCATCTATCATGACACCTATGTACGCCTGGTCGCGGCGCAGGATGAGCGCGGGTTTGCCCTTGACCTTTAACGCGGCGTTGATACCTGCAATTAAGCCCTGCGCTGCCGCCTCCTCATAGCCCGAGGTACCGTTGATCTGTCCGGCGAAGAACAGACCCGGGACAAGCTTCGACTCCAGAGTAGCCGTGGTCTGGCTGGGCGGGACATAGTCATACTCAATGGCATAGCCTACCCGCATCATACCAACATGCTCCAGAGCAGGTATGGTGCGCAGCATAGCCAGTTGCACATCCTCAGGCAGGCTGGTGTTAGCGCCCTGCACATATACCTCGTTGGTGTACCAGCCCTCAGGCTCCAGAAATAGGCCGTGCGTCTCCTTATCGGCGAAGCGGACTATCTTGTCCTCTATAGAAGGGCAGTAGCGGGGGCCAACACCTTTGATGAGCCCGGTGTACAAAGGCGCGCGGTGCAGATTAGCCCTTATTAGCTGATGCATCCTATCATTAGTGTAGACCAGATAGCAGGGAAGCTGCTGCCGCCATGTGATAGGCCTGCCCAAGGGGTAAATGGGATTCGGTGGAGATGAGAAAGGATGCTCCTGCGAAGGAGTGAAACTGAAATAAAGTGGCACTTCGCTCCCCGGGTGAGGGATGGTTTTGCTGAAATCTATGGTCCTGGCGTTGATGCGCGGCGGGGTGCCTGTCTTCAATCGCCCCAGCGTGAAGCCCAGGTTGCGAAGGCTCTGAGACAGACCATAGGCGGCAAACTCACCTGCCCTGCCTGCAGGATAGGCGGTCTCGCCCACAATAACCCTGCCCGCCAGCGATGTCCCCGTAGTTACAACTACAGTCTTACCCTCATATATCCAGCCGATGTTAGTTTTAGCCTTCAGAACAGAACCAGCAACGGTTAATTCTTCGACCAGAGCCTGCTTGAGGTCAAGGTTCGGCTGCGTCTCCAGAGTGTGCTTCATAGTGAGGCCGTAGAGCTTCTTATCCGCCTGAGCGCGCAGCGCTTGAACGGCTGGCCCCTTGCCGGTGTTGAGCATCCTGATCTGGATAAAAGTCTTATCGGTATTGCGGGCCATCTCTCCGCCCAGCGCATCTATCTCTCTAACCAGATGGCCCTTGGCAGGGCCCCCAATCGAAGGGTTACAGGGCATCAGCGCCACATTATCCAGATTCATGCTGAGCAGAAGTGTGCTGCATCCCATCCTGGCTGCCGCCAGTGCCGCCTCACACCCCGCATGGCCTGCTCCGATAACTATAACGTCGTACATTTTAATTAACTCTTCTTCCCTGCTTCTGAAATTCTAACATGTCACGGTTGACAAAGCCAACATTATATGTTAAATTATCTTTTAATTAAATAGGGAAAGGCTGAGAACAAGAGTAGTACGTTTCCTGCAAGGCTCAGAGAGCCGGGTTAAGGTGTGAGCCGGCGCCAGCGCAGAAGCGGAATGGGCTTGGGAGCTGCGAACTGAAATCATTCCGAGAGAATGAGAGTAAGCTTCGCCGGAGCGGGCACCGTTAACAGAGCCCAGGGTATCGCCCTCCCAGAAAAGGGCTGTACCCGAGAAGAGTGAGTTGTCGTTCCTTATTTCGGGAATTGATAGCTAATTAGGGTGGCACCGCGGATTAAACCCCGTCCCTTGGACGGGGTTTTTAATTTGCCTTTTTAGGGTGAGGTTATGGCAATCGAGTATTTACCCAATTTGGAGACGTTCAGAGGACTGGCGAAAGATGGCAACCTGGTTCCAGTGTTCCGGGAGCTATCCGCCGACCTAGATACCCCTGTCTCTGTGTTCCTCAAGCTGAAGCAAGAAGCGCCTACTTTTTTGCTAGAAAGCGTGGAGAGCGCCGAGAAGCTGGGGCGTTACTCCTTTATCGGCGTAGGGCACAACGTGGTGCTCAAAGCATCCGGCGACAAAGCAATCGTCTATAAAAATGGTGAAAGACAGAGGATCCGGCTCGATGAAGGCCGGGACTGCTTGCATTTGGTGCAGGAGATTCTGGCACAGCGTCAGGTGGTCAAAGTCGCGGGCTTGCCCCGCTTCTTCGGGGGCGCAGTCGGCTATGTCTCTTACGACATGGTGCGGCATTTCGAAAAGCTGCCCGAATGCACTGAAGATGAACTCAACCTACCAGAATGCGTTTTCGTTTTCACCGACACCATGATTATCTTCGACCACGTGCAGCACAAGATGAAGATAGTAGCCAACAACTATGTAGACGGTCCTATCGAGAGTGTATACAAGCAGGCAATAGCCAAGATCGAGACTATAGTCAGCAGGCTTTCCAAAAAATCTTCGCTGGAATCAGACAGAGCTAATGGAAAAACGACCTCTCTTCAGGATAGAGAGGTTGAGTCTAATTTCACGCAGGAAGAATACGAGGCAGCGGTGAGAGCCTGCAAAGAGTACATCTCTGCTGGCGACGCCTTCCAGGTAGTGTTATCACAGCGGCTGCGTCGCAAAACTAGCGCAAGGCCCTTCGACATTTATCGGGCTCTGCGTATGCTCAATCCTTCACCATACCTGTTCTATCTCGATCTGGGAGGTTTTCAGCTTATCGGCTCCAGTCCCGAGATGCTGGTGAAGGTCGAGGATGGTATTGCCGATAGTTGCCCCCTCGCCGGCACCAGACCGAGGGGGACGAGCATCAAAGAGGATGAGTCTTTAAGCTCAGAGTTGCTCAAAGACCCCAAGGAGAAGGCAGAGCATGCTATGCTGGTAGACCTCGCCAGGAACGATTTAGGACGGGTCTGCGAATACGGTTCGGTAAAAGTAACCGAACTGATGAGTGTAGAAAAATATTCTCACGTCATGCATATAGTCTCAACAGTAGAGGGGAAACTGAAAGCAGGCGAAAACGCCTTCAGCCTGCTCAGGGCTGCCTTCCCTGCCGGCACGTTGAGCGGTGCTCCCAAGATCAGGGCTATGGAGATTATAACCGAGTTGGAAGGACTGAAGCGCGGGCCTTACGGTGGGGCCGTGGGATATTTCAGCTACAGCGGCAATATGGACACCTGCATCACAATTCGCACTATCGTCATGGTAGGAAACACTGTTTATCTTCAGGCAGGCGCCGGCATAGTATACGATTCCGACCCGACCCGCGAATATCAGGAGACCCTTAATAAATTGAAGGCGCTGGAGGGCGCGGTAGTTTTGGCAGAAGAAGAATCGGCCTACACTGAATCGGCGCTGAGCACAGGCAAGGAAAGAACAATATGATTAAGGAATCACTTTCCAAAATCGTCTCGGGCAGCGACCTCTCCATGGCCGAAGCCAGAGAGGTCATGAGAGAAATTATGAGAGGAGAAGCCACTCATGCGCAGATCGGCTCCTTCCTCACCGCTTTGCGCATGAAAGGGGAAACCGCCGACGAGATCGCCGGCTGTGCCCAGGCGATGAGAGAAAGCGCCATAGCAGTTAAACCAAAACGAAATCAGTTGGTGGATACCTGCGGCACCGGCGGCGACAGCAGCGGCACCTTCAACATCTCAACCACAGTTGCCTTCGTAGCCTCAGGTGCCGGCCTTGCCGTAGCCAAGCACGGCAACCGTTCAGTCTCCAGCCGATGCGGCAGCGCTGACCTGCTGCAGGTTCTGGGCGTCAATTTGGAGCTGAGCCCGGAACAGGTAGCCTTGTGCATAGACGAGATAGGGATCGGGTTCCTGTTCGCCCCTAAGCTGCACCCGGCTATGAAACATGCCCTCGGTCCGCGACAGGAAATCGGGCTGCGCACAATCTTTAACATATTGGGCCCATTGTGCAACCCGGCACAGGCCAAGAGGCAGCTCCTGGGAGTTTACGATGGCAACCTGACGGAGTTGATGACAGAGGTGCTGCGTGCTCTCGGCTCTGAACACGCTTTAGTGGTGCATGGTGCCGACGGCCTCGACGAGCTATCAGTCACCGGGCGCAACAAGGTCTCTCATCTTTATAACAACCATATCGAGAGCTATTACCTCACCCCAGAGGAACTGGGTTTGCCACAGGCAAAGCTGAGTGACCTTACTGGGGGCACTAAGGAAGATAACGCCAAGATAACAAAAGAACTTCTAAAAGGGAAGCAGGGGCCTAAGAGAGACGTCGTCCTGTTAAACGCCGCCGCTGTGCTCATAGCCGGAGGCAAGGCAAGCGGCTTCAGCGAAGGCATGGCTCAAGCAGCGGAAGCTATCGACAATGGCAGCGCCCGGCGCAAGCTGGAACAGCTTGTCGAGTTCAGCAGAAGCTTCGAGCAAAGGTAAAAAATGTTTCTGGAACAAATAGTAAACTCAACCCGAAAGTCATTGGCACAGCATAAGGAAGAGACGCCACTGGCCAACCTCGAAAGGGCCATCGCTTACCAGGCATCGCCGCGGGACTTTGCAGGCGCTCTGCGAGGAGATGACATCAAGCTTATAGCTGAGATAAAGCGGGCATCGCCATCGAAAGGGTTGCTATGCTCTAATCTAGCAGCATCTTCATTAGCGCATGTCTATGACGAAAGCGGCGCTGCTGCTATCTCCGTGTTGACGGAGCCAGACTACTTCCTGGGTAGCTTCGCCGACCTTGAGGCAGTTCGCATAGAAGTAGACCTGCCCTTGCTGTGCAAGGACTTCATCTTGGACAGCTATCAAATATACCAGGCGCGCGCTCATGGGGCTGATGCGGTGCTGCTAATCGCTGCTATCTTATCCCAACATGAGCTAAAGGCACTTCTAGAGACCGCTCACTCACTGGGGATGTCAGCACTGGTCGAGGTGCATAATAGAGAAGAGCTAGTGAAAGCTCTTAGAGTCTCACCAGGAATTATCGGCATAAACAACCGCAACCTAAAAGACTTCAGCGTCAACCTGGAGACGACTGTTAAACTGCGCCCTCTTATTTCAGAGGATGTTCGGGTAGTAAGCGAAAGCGGCATCCATACTCGCGACGACGTACTTAGATTGAAGCAGGCGGGAGTCAATGCCATTTTGGTGGGTGAGGCCCTGGTTACTAACCCCGACCCGGCTGCCAAAATCGCTGAGCTTTTAGGTACACAAGTCAGAATAAAAGGCACTATCAAGAAGTGACAGAAACCATGGTCAAGGTTAAAATCTGCGGCATAACTAATCTGGACGATGCCCTAGCAGCAGTACAGTATGGGGCGGATGCCCTGGGGTTCGTCTTTGCCAATAGCCCTCGCCAGGTAACTGCTGATACGGTCAAGAATATAGGCGAGAAACTTCCTCCGTTTGTATATAAAGTAGGGGTTTTCGTCAACAGCAAACTTGCGGCCGTGAAGGAGACTATGTCATATTGCAACCTTGACCTGGCCCAACTCCACGGCGATGAAGGGCCTGAGTATTGTGCCGCTCTATTCCCGAAAGTGGTTAAAGTGTTTAGTTCTAATAATATGCCATCGCGAGCAGATATAATTAGTTATAAGGTGGCCGCATACATGCTCGATATTGGCAAAGGTTCTGTATTCAATGAGGACGAGCAAGAGAAGCTCTGGCAGCTTGCCCGTCAGCTTGGAGATAATAGCCCTGTGATACTGGCTGGGGGCCTGAGCCCAGAGAACGTAGCCCGGGCAATAAAGATAGCCCGCCCCTACGCAGTTGATGTATCCAGCGGGGTGGAGTCAGAGCCCGGCAAGAAAGACCATAACAAAATGCGTGCCTTCATATCAGCGGCGAAATCGAGCGAACACGTTGGTACATATCGTATCTAGGAAACAAAAACATGGATAACAAATTTAAACTACCGGATGAACAAGGTCATTTTGGACTATATGGCGGTAAATTCGTGCCTGAGACGCTGATGCCCGCTTTGAGCGAGCTTGAATCGGCTTATGCTCAAGCTTGCGCAGACCAGACTTTTCAGCAGCAATTTTACTCACTTTGCCGCGATTACGCTGGCCGTCCCACACCGCTTTACCATGCGCAAAAACTGTCACGCAAACTGGGAGGTGCGCAAATCCTGCTCAAACGGGAGGATTTGCTACATACAGGCGCCCATAAAATCAACAATGCACTGGGGCAGGGCCTGCTGGCTCTTAAGATGAGTAAGCACAGGATTATTGCGGAGACTGGCGCCGGTCAGCATGGCGTGGCCGCCGCCACTGTATGCGCCATGCTGGGATTGGAATGTGTTGTTTACATGGGCGAAGAAGATGTACAGCGTCAATCTCTGAATGTTTTCAGAATGAAATTGCTCGGCGCTCAGGTGCGTTCGATCTCCACAGGGAGCCGTACTCTTAAGGATGCCATCAATGAAGCTATCCGCGACTGGGTGACCAATGTGCGCACCACTCATTATCTGCTAGGCTCCGTCGTCGGGCCTCACCCCTACCCCATGATAGTGCGCGATTTCCAGTCTATAATCGGTCGAGAGACCAAGGAGCAGATAATGGCATCTCACGGCAGGCTTCCCGACTATATAATTGCCTGCGTGGGCGGGGGCAGCAATGCCATCGGCATCTTCCACCCCTTCGTCAATGACTTGAGTGTAAAGTTCATAGGAGTAGAGGCAGCAGGCCGGGGCATGAGAAATGGCAGCCATGCTGCCACCCTGGTCGCTGGCCGGCCCGGTGTGCTCCACGGAGCAAAATCATATCTGCTGCAGGACAAACATGGACAGATAAGCGATACGAAGAGCATTGCACCCGGCCTGGATTATCCCGGGGTTGGTCCGGAGCACAGCTACTACAAGGATACAGGGCGAGCAACATATGTTGCTGTTACAGATGAAGAGGCGCTGGAGGGATTCCAGCTTCTTGCTACCACCGAGGGCATAATTCCTGCCCTGGAGTCAGCTCACGCCGTATATTACGCCGCCCAAATTGCACCTAAACTTCCTACAGACAAGCTTATAGTAGCTAACATCTCAGGACGGGGGGACAAGGACATCTCTATTGCGGCGGAGGCGCTAGGGGTGAAACTATGAGCGATATTAAAGCCACTTTCGCCAAGCCGGGTCATAAAGCGCTCATTACCTACCTCACTATAGGCTATCCTTCTATGGATACTGTGCTGGAGACAGTCCCCTTGTTAGCATCGTCGGGGTGCGACATTGTAGAGTTGGGTATACCGTTCTCGGACCCACTGGCTGACGGCACCACCATCCAGAGAGCCAGCCATCAGGCGCTGCAGCACGGGGTCACACCTGAGCTTTGTCTCAAAGTGGCTGGCAAGCTGAGGGTAAAGGTTGATATTCCACTGGTGTTTATGACATACTACAACCTTGTGTTTAACTACGGACTGGATGCCTTTTGTAAAGATTGCGCCCGGGCGGGTGTCAGCGGGCTAATCATCCCAGACCTGCCTCCGGAGGAAGGAACAGAGCTGGAGAAAATTTCATCACAAAATGGCATCGACCTTATCTACCTGCTGGCGCCCACCAGCACGGACGAGCGCATCGATTTGGTAGCAGCAAGGTCGCGTGGTTTCATCTATCTAGTCTCAATGACCGGTGTCACAGGTTCTCGTGATAAATTGCCCGAAGAGCTGGAAAGCTTTGTCTTGAGGGTACGGCAGAGAACCAGCCAGCCTCTCTGTGTTGGCTTCGGCATTTCCACTGCAGAGGAGGCAAAGCGCGTAGCCCAAATAGCCGATGGCGTTATCGTGGGCAGCCGTCTGATACAATTGCTCGAAGAGAAGGATGCCCTATTGAAAGTACGCCCATTTGTCCAGAGCTTAAGGGACGCTCTGGACAACCGAGTCGAAGATAATAGTAAAAGCCGAGATACAAAAAGGAGGCCCACTATGTAGCGATCTAGTTAGCTTAAAGCTTTGGATAAACCCATAAAACGAACGGAGGGGAAATGGACAAGCAAACCACAAAGATTCTACTGACTGAGAAAGAGATGCCAACTTCCTGGTACAACATTCAGGCCGACCTGCCTGAGCCACTGCCGCCATTGCGGCATCCACAGACCAAGGAGCCGACACGGCTTCCACCACCAATTTACGCTGATGAACTCAACACACAGGAATTCAGCAAAGAGCGCTACATCGAGATACCGGAAGAGGTACAGGAAATCTACAAAATGTGGAGACCCACACCCATGATTCGGGCTTTCAGACTGGAAAAAGCATTGGATACCCCGGCCCACATCTATTATAAATACGAAGGCGTAAGCCCTGCCGGCAGCCACAAGCTCAACACAGCCGTACCCCAGGCCTACTATACCAAAAAAGAGGGGATTAAACGCATAGCCACAGAGACCGGCGCAGGCCAGTGGGGCAGCGCTCTGGCTATGGCCTGCCAGTTCTTCGGGCTGGAGTGCAAGGTCTATATGGTGAAGGTCAGCTACCACCAGAAGCCTTATCGCCGAGTACTTATGGAGACCTTTGGGGCTCAGGTAGTGGCCAGCCCTAGCCAGGACACGCAGATAGGGCGCAAGATTCTGGCAGAAGACCCGAACTCAACGGGCAGCCTGGGCATAGCTATCAGTGAGGCATGTGAGGATGCCTTCAGCCGCGAGGACACGCATTATTCCCTGGGGAGCGTGGTAAACCACGTGCTGCTTCACCAGACCGTTGTAGGACTGGAATCCAAGAAGCAGCTCGAGAAGATAGGCGTCTACCCCGACATCATCGTGGGCTGCATCGGCGGCGGCTCGAATTTTGGCGGCATGTTCCTGCCTTTTGTCAAGGATAAGATCGAGAAGAAAAAACCCAAACTGCAAATCATAGCTGTAGAGCCCACAGCCTGCCCGACCGTCACCAAAGGCCTCTATGCCTGGGATTACGGCGACGTAGCCGGTATGGCCCCAATAGCCCTGATGTACACTCTGGGGCATTCCTTTGTGCCTCCTCCCGTACACGCAGGCGGCCTGCGCTACCATGGCATGGCACCAATCGTCTGCCACCTGCATAAACTGGGATTCATCGAGGCACGTGCCGTGAACCAGATACCAACCTTCCAGGCGGCAGTGCAATTCGCACGAGCAGAGGGTATCGTACCGGCACCCGAGCCGGCTCACGCCATAAAAGTAGTTATCGACGAAGCCCTCAAGTGCAAACAGTCAGGCGAGAAGAAGAACATACTGCTCGCCCTGAGCGGACACGGGCACTTCGACCTGGGCGCTTACGAGAAATACCTCGCCGGTCAACTAGAGGACTATGAATATCCTAAAGAGAAAGTGGAAGAAGCCCTCAAGCAACTGCCCAAAATACCGGCGTAGGCGACTTGTTAGCTCAACTTGAGACCAGAGATTTATAGGGGCGGGTTTAAAACCCGCCCCTATTCTTGAGGTCGTTTAACAACTGGAGATTGCAGAGGGGCAGAGCACCTTTGCCAGGGATTTGGAAATGTCCCCCAACCCTAAAAATCCCCCAAGATTGCGGGAATCAGGGGGTTGAAAAGAGTTGCTAAACATTCTTATCTCCTCGCATTGCGCTGAAGGGGCAAACGGTGCTAATATAGAACGTGGTTCAGGATACTTCAGATGGTACGCAACGAGGAGACCGGCATCATGGAATTAGTTGAGAATATGCTTTGTGGCGGAGAACAAGCCCTGTCACGTCTCATTACCCTCGTGGAAATGGATGCCCCCGATGTGCCTCAGATAATGAAAATGATTCTTCCCCGAACAGGCAGAGCGTATAGCATAGGCATCACAGGCCCCCCCGGCAGTGGTAAAAGCACCCTGGTCGACAGGTTGACCGCTATAGCCAGATGCAAAGGGCTATCAGTGGGAATAATAGCTGTTGACCCCACCAGCCCCTTCTCCGGAGGAGCGGTGCTCGGCGACCGCATAAGGATGCAACAGCACTATCTTGACGAGGGCGTCTTCATTCGCAGCATGGCAACCCGCGGCTGCCTCGGCGGGCTTCCCAGGGCCGCCCGGGCCGTGATAAAGCTTATGGATGCCTTCGGCAAAGACCTTATCATAGTGGAGACCGTTGGAGTAGGACAGACCGAGCTGGACATCATGAAAATGGTGGATACCACTGTAGTAGTGCTCTTCCCCGGCGGTGGCGACGCCATACAGACCATGAAAGCAGGCCTGATGGAGATCGCCAACATCTTCGTAGTCAATAAAGCTGACCGGCCGGGGGCAGACCAACTGGTAATGGAGCTTGAGGCAATGCTCTCGCTAAACCCCAAGAACTCTTACTGGGAGGTGCCAGTTTTAGCTACCCAGGCAATCAACAATGTAGGCATTGAGGAGCTATACGGAGAGATTGAAAGACATCACAGCGTCCTGGAGTCTACGGGACGGCTCTCCCAGCAGCGTCAGCAGCAGCGCAGAGCGGAGTTAATTCAAGCAATAGAGCAGGAGGTCAGCGAGCGGCTTTCCAGTCTGATGGAAAATGACGAGAACCTGGTAACGCTCTGTGAGAAAGTAGAAAAGGGCGAGTTGGACCCTTATTCAGCAGCTAGAGATATACTGAGCAATAGAGCCATGCTCCGAGGCTGGTTCGCCAAGCTGGAAAGCGAAGGTAAAGGAGAGGGCAAGAAGAAATAGCTTCGTCCCCGGGTGCATGTAATCCGACCTCATGGATGACTGCTACTCCTCACAGCTAGATAGCTAAATAACGAAAATGTCACTAGAAAACTATGCTCTGCCAGCCCCGCAACCCTACTATTTAGAATATCCGGTAAAACACGCTCCCAGATATGGATACGGGAAGCCCCCTCATGCCAAGCTCTACGAGATAATCAACAAGAACAGGACTTCATACAGGCATGCACTGGAAAGCTTTCTCCGGTTCAGAGACGACTTCCTGGGTATCGCCCTTGAGATAGCTCCCGAGTCCCCCGAACCATGCTGGTTTAATAGCTGGCTGGGGGCATTGGACTCGGCAACCCTGTTGTCGCTTCTCTGTTTGCATAACCCTGAAAGGTATTTCGAAATAGGGTCAGGCTTTTCCACAAAATTCGCCCGGAGGGCCATAATTAACCATAAACTGCGCACAAAGATAACCTCTATCGACCCCTATCCCAGAGCGGAAATAGACTCGATTTGCGATACTATCGTCCGCAAACCTCTGGAAGAAATAGATTTGAGCGTTTTCAATGCACTGGAATCGGGAGACATGCTTTTCGTGGACGGTTCACACCACTGCTGCATGAACTCGGATGTCGCCGTCTTCTTCCTGGACATATTGCCTCGATTGCAAGCAGGGGTATTTGTGCAATTTCACGATATCTTTCTGCCCTACGATTACCCCACAGAGTGGAAAAACTACTACTCCGAACAATATTTGCTGGCGGTCTATCTACTGGCAGAGAGCAATAAGTGCGACATCATTCTACCCAATGCCTTCATCACCCATGATGCGGAGCTGAGCAGCATACTTGCTCCCGTCTGGGATGCGACAAACACGCGTGAGCTCACTGAAGGGTTATCCTTCTGGATCAAGACAAAATAGCTTGCTCTGATTGTTATAATCTAATAAGAACTAAAAAATAGGGCCTAGAGGACGGACGCTATGGGCAAATGGATAATGTTGATAGTAACAGTCGGTGGCATGGGTTTCGTCATGCTGTTTGCAGGCAGAGCAGGGGCCTGGATTGAGAAAAAGGTCCAGGCATGGCAGCTTCGCCGGAAAAACGAGGAGCAAAAATAGGAGGCTAACTCCCAATAATCATCGGAGCAGCTCATTCAGCTTCGCTGGATTGCTGCTTTTCATCATAGCTTCTTCTTTAGTCACAACATTTGTTCTTATTAGCTCAGCCAGCGCTTGATCGAGAATCCGCTTCCCCTCTAACGAGCCGGCTTCCAGGTTAGCAGGTATTTCAAAGACCTTGCCTTCGCGGATGAGCCTTCTTATCCCGCTCGTAGCCAGCATTATTTCAAAAGCTGCTATCCGGCCTCCATCAATACGGGACAGGAGAACCTGCGACAGCACTGCCTCTATCACCTGTGACAACTGTAATCTAACCTGTGGCTGCTGGGCAGCAGGGAAAATATCGATAATGCGGTCAACAGACTGTGCAGAATCGACTGTGTGCATAGTTCCCAGTACAAGATGCCCTGTTTCAGCCGCTGTTATGGCCGTACTGATCGTGGGCAAATCCCGCATCTCCCCGATTACAATCACATCAGGATCATGGCGGAGAGCATGGACTAATGCAGTGTAAAAGGATTTGGTATCGTAACCCAGGTCTCGCTGCCGGATAATGCACTTATTGTTCCGGAACAAGAATTCAATGGGGTCTTCAATAGTGATAACATTTCGCTTTTTCGTCTCGTTAAGATAATTGATCATAGCCGCCAGGGTAGTTGATTTGCCGCTGCCAGCCGCGCCTGTTACCAGGACAAGGCCTCTTGGCTTGACAATGAGGTCTTTGCAAACGCCAGGCAAACCAAGTTCATCAATAGTGGGGACCTTGAATGGTATGAGCCGGAAGGCGAGACTCATCGAACCTCGCTGTTGCAGAACGTTGACCCTGAATCGGGCAAGCCCTGGAATACTGTAGGCGAAATCTAGCTCTAATTCTCTGTGAAAAGCTGCTTTCTGCTCATCATTGGTAATTTGCTCAAATATAGCCTGGATATCCCTGGGGGCGAATTGAGGAAAGCCTTCCTGCGGCACTAGCTCACCTTCAATGCGAAGCACCGGCGGGCTGGGCACTGTGAGGTGCAAATCTGAAGCCCCCTTTTCCACCACCAGCTTGAGAAGCTCGTTTATCTGCACGTCAGTACCTGAAAAGGTCTTAATGTCGCTCACGGAGCAAATCTTTTGATCACGCATATCATCTCTCTTTTCTACAGCTTTGTATCAGAAACTGACTTAGTTTCTGAGTTCCCAAAGCGCAATCTTTTTCTAGTTGGGTAACGTATTAATTCATTTCGCCCGGCCGGTCTTCGACTTCAGTTTATCCACCTGAGTTTGGCTGAAAAGCCGCCATCCCCGCCAGTCCCTGCTCGCAGGTTCGATAATGACACCTTCCTTCATCCAGCGAAAAAGCGTATTTCTGCTGATGCCGGTAATCCGGCAGACCTCAGCAGTTCTGTAATAACTACGCCCTTCCAAATTTACAGGCATATCTGCTCACTCCCAGAAGAGCATTTGGTATATTAGGTATACCATACCGCAACTCTGGTAATCAGATAATCACCAGTTGGTACTTTCCTTGCATATACTTTGGTAACTTCTCAGTACCTCCAATTTCCGACCTCCTACTCACATGTCATCGCGACGTAGCGAAGCAATCTAACGCCCACCCACCTGTCATTGCGAGGCCATCCGAAGGAGGCCGCGGCAATCTCTCCACGCCCCTCGTACCGACAAGGAAATTGCAGAATCTCGACTTATGTCATAAGGCTAATATTGCCTGAAATGTGATGAGAATTTAACTTTTTATTCTCTCGTTTTATGACTTCTTAATAGAAAATAGTCAGTATTAGACAGGGACAAATGTAAGATTGAGTCACAGTATGAAATAGTGCGACACTAATGCTCATAACCCCTTAGTTCAAGATTTCATAGCGAGGTAACTTCATGACTAAAAGAGTCGTCAGTTTTATACAACAAACCTGGTTCAGGGTACTGTTTATCGGACTCGTCCTGTTCGGGATTACAGACGCCGCCCTGCGCATCACAGAAAACCCCAACCTTGTGCCAACGGTAATCCTTCTCGGGGCTTTCCTCGTGCCTGTAACTTTCGTCATCTATTTATATCAGCGGTTCCACCACCGTGAGTTTCCCGTAAATTTACTGGCTGTGACATTCATGTTCGGTGGAGTAGTTGGCATTGTTATTGCAGCAGTCCTGGAGTGGGGAACACTGCGCACTCTAAGTCCAGTTTCCTTGCTGGGTGTCGGAGCAATTGAAGAAAGCGCCAAGCTGCTGTTTCCCGTCTTCATTTTTTTTCGCGGCAAATACCGTCATGAAGTTGACGGAATCCTCATCGGCATAGCCTGCGGAATGGGTTTTGCCACCCTGGAGACTATGGGGTACAGTCTGGTCTCTCTTATTAATACTCATGGAAGCGTGGGGGCACTGGATGGAACGCTGCTCGTCCGAAGCTTGCTATCCCCTGCCGGCCACGCTGCCTGGACGGGATATGTCTGTGCAGTGATCTGGTTGGAACGAGAAAGAGCGCGTCACCCTATCTTAAACGGGGCTGTTTTGAGCGCGTTCGTATTAGTGGTGTTACTTCATACCTCGTGGGACGTGTTTGGAAGCATAACCACGCAGACTTCAGTTTCACTGACTGTCATTCAGTATATAGGACTGACTGCGGTGGCCTTGATAAGTCTGGTACTGCTTACATGGAGAATAGGCCAGGCAGAAAAGGACAAGCAAATAAATGAGGAGCCGCTTGCTTGAGTTATTATTCAGTCGCACAGTTAACAGTTGTTGATAAGCGGTTTCGTAAACCGCTAAAAACCCGTCATTAGTCGGCGAGGACGTTAGCTATCCATTAGCTGTTATGGTATAATCAGCTTCGGTTGCCAGCGTAGCTCAGCGGCAGAGCAGCGGTTTCGTAAACCGCCGGTCGTCGGTTCAAGTCCGACCGCTGGCTTTGTTTATTTCCACCCCCAATTACCCAGATAAATAACAATTAAAAGTTAAGCAGGTCAGCGAAGCTGACCTGCTTACTATCTTCCTATCTTGCGCCAACGACGCTATTACTTACCCTTGAAATTCGGTTTTCTCTTCTCAAGGAAGGCTTTGGCTCCCTCTTCAGCATCCTCTGTCTTGAAGATGTCTGAGAAGAGATGAGCTTCGTTCTCTATGCCTGCCCTGACGCCCATCTCCATGGCGGCCTGGATGCTCTTCTTGGTAGAATCAAGCGCCACAGCGCCTTTTGACATCAGCTTTTTCACCATGGCGTTGACTGCGTTCTCCAGCTCCGCCGGCGGCACCACCTGGTTGACCAAACCTATGCGATATGCCTCTTTAGCATCGATGGGGTCGCCAGTGAGGCACATCTCCATAGCCTTGCTTTTTCCCACCAAGCGGGTCAGCCTCACACTCCCCCCACCGCCGCACATAATGCCCAGCTTAATCTCGGGCTGGCCGAATTGAGCGGTCTCCGAGGCTATCCTGATGTCGCACCCCAGGGCTATCTCCGAGCCCATGCCGAAGGCAATCCCGTTGACTGCAGCGATGACAGGCTGCGGCAGGTCCTCCAGCATATTGGGACTGAAGTACACCTTGTGGTCGTCAATGACCTTCCCGCCCTTTTGGGTTATCTCCACCCATCGGAATATCGTCTTGTCTATGTCTGCGCCAGCCATAAAGGCGCGGTCTCCTGCACCTGTCATGACCACCACTCTGACTTCCTTATCGCTGGCGATGCCCTTTACGGCTGCTTTAAGCTCGTCCGACATCGTCGGGTTAAAGGCGTTCAACACCTGAGGCCTGTTAAAGGTTATCTTGCAGACTCCCTCTTTTTTCTCTACGAGAATTGTTTCGTAAGCCATCGCACTCTCCTTTTATAGTTCAGTTGCAGCCAACTTAGCTGCCTACTTCTTCTGCAGAGGCACCTCTGTTTTCACCAGCTCTATAAACTGATTCACGTCCGAACCGGCACCAAATATCGCTCTGACGCCCTGCTTCTTGAGCATCTCATGGTCTTCGTCCGGGATGACTCCTCCCAGGACGACCATCACGTGGTTCAATTTGTTCTTCTTCAACCCTTCCATCACCCTAGGAAGATGGGCTTCATAGGCGCTGGTGAAGAAGCTCATACCTATAACATCCACGTCTTCCTGTATAGCCATCTTCACCACTTCTTCCGGCTGGCTGTAGCTGGCATAAACTACCTCAAAGCCTGCGTCCCGGCAGCGGGATGCAATCAGCCTCAAACCTCTGTCATGGATATCGATCCAGTGCTTCACCAGCAGAACCTTCGGCCTTCCATTCTTAGACAATTTCGTACCCCCCTTTCACAAAAGTAAGACGGGCTGTCGTCTCTAGAACTTCAGCATTACGTTGTACTCAGGCCCCCATCTCATCACTTTCCGCAGCGCCTTCGAGATCTCCCCCGCGGTGGCGTGCGCCTTAGCAGCCTCGATGCAGGCAGGCATCACATGGCCGTATTCGCCCGCCTTCAGCTTCTTGCAGGCCTCGACCACGCCGTTGAGCGCCGCGTCGGTCTTCGCCTGGTCTCTGCGCTTCTTGTATTCCTTGGTCCGCTCAATAGAAATCCTGGCGACCTCGGGGTCGGGCCTGAACGCTTTGACCTTGAGAGCTTCTTCAGTCTGATATTTGTTCCAACCCACTACTATTCTCTTGCCTTTATCTATCTCGTCCCTCCACTGATCACAGCCCCTTCTCAGTACCGTAGCCAGCACTCCAGCCTTATGTGCTTTGACAAATCCCCCCGCATCGTCGATTTCCTTGAGGATTTTCTCCCCCTCTTCCTCCATCCGCTTGGTCAGCCACTCAACATAGTAGGAGCCTGCTAACGGGTCGCCGACTCTGGTTATCCCTGTCTCATGTACCAGAATCTGCTGTATCCTCAGCGTCAGGATAGCAGACTCCTCGGTGGGGATGCCAATAGGCTCGTCGTAAGCCGGTATCTGCATTGCCGTCGTACCTGAAAGCGCTGCACCCAGAGCGTGGTAGGCGCTGCGAATGATATTGTTCAACGGCTGCTGCTTGACCAGCTCGAAGCAAGAGGTGTTGGTATGCGTTCTCAGGTGCATGGCGGCTGGCTTCGTTGCACCGTATCTCTCTCGCGTAATCCTGGCCCAGAGCTTTCTCCAGGCCCTGAACATACAGATATACTCAAAGAAGTCATTGCACTGCGCTATCTGGAAACCTATGCCGGTCAGGAAATCGTCGGGATTCAGACCGGCAGCCTTGCATGAGTCTGCAACGGCTCTGGCGGTGCCAAGGCAGAAGCCCATCTGATGTATGGCATCGGCGCCGGTCTCCGATATTGCGTGTCCCTGTATATTCGTGTGGTTCCAGCGGGGGATATTCTTAACGCAGAAGTGTATATTTTCGGTGGCCAGTTTCAGTGCGTCCTCGGTTTCCCACATAAAATTCGGAGCATACCAGGCGGTAAACACCCAGTTCATGGTGTTGCCGCGCAGGTTGCCCCTCAGCACACCTCTGTTCTCAGCGTAAGCTATATAGAGAGCGAACATAGGGAGGGTGTCGCCATTTATGAGTATGATGTTGTTCTTAGCGATGTCTAACCCGTCAAGCATGCGGGCGAAATCGTCTAGAGTGTTGCAGGAAACCCCGTCTTTCCCGATATAGCCTTCGGCATCAGGCTCGTCGGGGTCAATTCCGAAGTAGCCGGGATAGTCCCATACCAGGTTGTAGCTCCTGGCTCCAAAGTAGCCCTCCATACCGGCCTTGGTCAGAGCATCCATTCTTTCTTTGGTGTGCTCGGGCAGACCGTATCCGTGCACCGGCTGGTTAACCCAGGGCTGGTACTGGTAGTGAATGGGATAGTTGCTTCTTATATACGGATAAGACCCTGGCATAGCAATGTCTTTGGCATAGTCGATGTCCTGGATGTCCAGCGGCGTGTAAACAGGCTTCAAAGGGATACCGGAGTTCGTCTTGGCTGCGAAATCCTTGCCCTGGTATATCTTGTTAATGGCTTCCTTCCATTGCTCCTGAAGCTTTTTAGCTTCCACTAAAGTCTTTTCATCAAACATGTATACCTACCTCCTTTATTCTGCCACTATCTACCTTTGAACTGCGGTTTCCGCTTCTCTTTGAAGGCCTTCATGCTCTCAGCAACATCCTCGCTGGAAAAGATAGTCGGCATCATGAGAACTGTCCAATCCCAGTCCTCATGGCACTTGCGGTTCAATACCCTCTTAATCATTCTCTGGGCCAGCGGTGCACCCTGCTTCATTCCTTCCGCTATCTTCATGACCTCCGGCATCAACTGGTCGTGGGGAACTACCTTGTTTATCAGTCCCACGGCCTTGGCCTCTTCGGCTGTGAAAGTGGCGCCGGTTAAAGTCATGTACGAAATGGTGCGCTTGCCAATGTGTTCGGCCCCTCGGAGCAGCGTCTCTATCGGTATCTGGCCCCAGTTGACCTCCTTGGTGCCGAATTTAGCCTTATCGGAGGCAATAACAATATCGCAGGCAAGGGTTATACCTGTGCCGAAGCCAAATGCGTACCCATTGACAGCCGCAATTACCGGTTTAGGCAGGTACTCGATATGCATAAAAGGCCGGGCCACGTTCTCGATGAATTCCACACCCTTGATGATTTTGTCGAACTCGAACTTCCCTACGTCAGCTCCTGCGCTGAAGGCGTCACCTTTGCCGGTGAGTATGACCACCCTGATACTGTCGTCCTTTTCGATATCAGTCAGAGCGTCATCGAGGTCTTTGAACACCTGCGGGCTGGCGGCGTTCAGCTTATCGGGACGATTGAAGTAGATGGTTGCTATACCGTCCTTCTTCTCAAGCAGTATGGTCTCGAAGTTCATAAACTGTTCCCCTTTCTCCTTAAGTTAGTCATCAATTTCATAAGCTATTTATGCGTAGCCGATAGCTTGCAACTCTTTATTCAGCATTTCCTTCAAATAACCTAATCTCTCCTTGCCAGGCTTGAAGTCGAAATTCAGTGTGCCGTAAGGGTCTACCTCCTCTCTTAGCAGCCTGACCTGTTCCTCTGTAGGTTTCTCAGTCTCAGGGATACTCGATGGGACTTCCAGTGGGAAGCCGGTGTTGCTGACCACATCCTCTGCTTTAACGCCCGGATGCAGGAAGTCTATCCTGAAGGGTTTGTCCCTCTCTTCTTTGGTCATGACGCAGAGATTAGTGATATAGCGTATAGGGCCGGGTCTATAGCCTGACTTGATTCGCTCCTGCGCTCCGATAAGGTATCTGGTGCCCGTTATCACATCGACCTTGGGAACGAAGGTCATCTTGGAATGCCCTGGGAAGTAGCCTATCATCTTGCGGTGCATCTTTATTACCTCGGGCGCACCGGCTCCGCCGGGTCCGCGCAGCTTCGGCCTATCATATTCCCCCACCACTGAAAGGTTGATATTACCGTATTGGTCTGCCTGAATACTCGATATAGCCTCGACGTCGCCTCTTCCCTTTAAGTGAACGGAGTTGAGGTCTTCCAGCATAGTCCACATAAGGGCAGATCCCCTTGTGGCGGAGGACTCAGCCCGGATAAACGAGAGTTGGAATGGCCTGAAATCGACTGCGGCGTAAGCGAGCAGGCAGCTATTCGGCGCGTGGGTAATCTTCGCCAGGATATAGCTGGCATAGGCAAGCGGGGTAAACGAGCCCAGGACGACTACATCGCCATCTTCAATCTCTTTCGCCAGGGTGACGCACATCAACTCGCCGACGGTATAGTCTTTAGCATACTGCTTCATAGGAACTTTACCTCCCTTGCTAGTCTGCGCAGGATAGACGCCTGGCGCATGCCACCGATAGCTTCCAGATATTCCCACTCGGGCTTCATCACGTAATCCTGTACGTATTTTTTGAATGTCTCAGCGCTGGCTGCATATTCCATGTACTTCATGATGTGCCAGGCATCGAATACATAATGAGGAGCGCACGACGTGGGATGGGCGCCGAGCGGAGCCTCTATAACCATGTCTACCTGGAATTTGGGCACCTTAGTCTTCTCAGGGTGCTTCCATATCTCTTCGCTGGGCACTACTTCCTCTACCGACACAATCCTCTTCTTCGCCGCCCTCATCATCTCGATGTCAGTTCCTGTCGTGCCTTCCATCTGGATATTTCCGGTTTTGTCAGCCCGCACCGCGTGAATAATGGCTACGTCAGGCACAATAGCGGCAGCTGCTATAAGCTCTTCTCCGGTGAAGGGACATTTTATGTTTTTATAGAACTCGGGTCTGTATTTCACTAGGTCAGAGCCGAAGGGCCCGCGGTAGGGCAGGAACGGCACATTTCTTCCACCTGCCTCCAGGCCTATGATTACGGCCAGCCCCGTTATCTCGTCATAGGGCAACCCCTCCTTCTCAATCGCCCTGCGGAAGTTGGGAGCCAGACCAAACGCCTCCATGCTCACAAATGAAAACATCAGCCTTTTAAGGCAACCAGCCCCTATGAGCAGGTCGATATCTATGCTTCCCACGACAGTTATGGCTGTCAGGTCCTTGATTTTGGAGCGTATGATCTCGCGGATTATGGCCATTGGATGGCCGCCCAACCAGGAGCCTCCTATTGCCACTTTGTCCCCATCTTTGATGATTTTGGTGATGTCGCTCAGTTTCCCAACCTTGTTTTCAATGGGCATACATCCCTTCCTTTCATAATAGATTTGGCTTAGTGTTGGCAGAGTTTTTGCTTAGGAACATCGAGGATAGTACACACCTTTCAAGGGAAAAAGCAGGCTGTGAAAATTTTAACAACGTCGAAGGCGACTGTCAACAGTCGTGCTCATTCGCCGAGAATCATGCGGGCAGCGCGCAGCCCGGATAATGCTACCGCGGGCACGCCGCCGCCGGGCATGGTCCAATGCCCTGCCAGATAGAGGTTGGGGATGGGAGTCTTTTGCTCCAGCCTTTTCATAAACATCTGCGGGGAGAAAGCCCATCCCATGGCCGCACCCCGCGTATTCAGGGTATACCTTTCATAGGTAAGAGGCGTAGCAGCATCCTGTACTACGATATGCTGTGAGAGGCCTGGAATGAGCTTCTCGGCCTTGGCAATAAGGTTCCTGGCGAACCTATCTTTCTCCTCCCGCCAGCTTTTACCCGCCAGATTGTAGGGCGCCATGGTCATAACAATGACAACATGCTTGCCTGGCGGCGCCAGGCTGGAATCAACCAGCGTAGGAATCGCGATTCCAAAGCAGGGTACGGCAAGCTCGCCTTTTAATAGTCGATTCCACTCTTCCGTATTATCGTAGGCTTCATAAACTATGGTCTCCAGGGCATCGACACCTGTCGTCCTGGGATCAATATCAACACCCAGGTACACATAGAATGCTGACAGGCTTATTTCGAGCCGGTTTAATGCTTTGACAAAATCTTGGGGCAGGTTCTCTTCGCCTACCAGGTTGAGGAACATGGTCCTGGCTGCTACATTTGACACGACTTGCGCTGCCCGAACCTGTTTCCCCTTTTTTGTTTCGATGCCCGCAGCTTTACCTTTCTCCAGAATAATCCTGTCCACAAAGGTCTTGTACTCTATCTCACCGCCATAGCCCTTTAGGGTTCTGACAAGGGTGTCCGGCACTGTTTGAATCCCTCCGAGTGGATAAAAATAGCCGCGAGTCTGCTCGGTGACCAGCAGGGCGGCATAATCTATTGCTGAGTTATTCCAGGGGGGATACCAGAGGTGCCAGTTGGCGTTAACGAGAGCTTTTAATTTTGCATCCTTAATGTGCTCATCGACCAGTTCCTGAAACGACCTCTCACTGTACTTCGTTAGTAAAGGTGATAATGTAGGTAGTTTTTTGATGTCTTCGTATACTGATTTTATTATGTCAAATAAATTTGTTATCCCTTTGCTTTCCCCGGGAAACAGCTCTTTTAGCTTCCCGGGCAAGTCCCCCGCGTCCCTGCTACTGTCCAGCGTCAGGCCTGGGAAGATAAAACGCTGAAACTGCTCTTTGAGCTTGAATTCATTTTCTATTTCCAGAGCGGAGAGGACTCGCTGGAAAGCCCCGCTCTCCTTGCCTCCCGTCAGGTGCAGGACGCCCGCATCGAACCTGAAACCCTTTCTGGAGAATGAGGTGCAGCAGCCACCGGGAGTATGATGTTGCTCGAATACCTTGACCTTCTTGCCTTTCTTCGACAGATAGGCTGCACAGGTCAACCCCCCAATCCCCGCCCCTATCACCACCACGTCGTATTCTTCATCGAAATGCCCGGTTTGTTTGGACAATTCAGCTCCCTATTGGGCTTAGTCTAAATCTTTTGTCCGGTCAAAAATCCCGAAGCCATAGCCTCCATAAGCTTTCCGGGCTCGCTGCAATCTCCCACAATATAAAACTCAGGAGCCTTTCCTTTCAGTTCCTGGGCGAGTCCGATATCAGGCGTTATCCCTACTTTTACCACCGTATCAGCCTCGATGAACTCAGTCGAACCGGGGTAGCTTATCCGTGCCCCTTTGTCGGTCACCTCCGTTACTTTTGCCTCCTTGAACATCCTTGCCCCGGCCTCTTTTAGCTTTTTCAGGAACACCCACCTGTGGGTGAGCTCTATATCAGAGCCCAACCGCTTCGACTCCTCCACTATGGCTACTTTCTTTCCCTTGGCTGCCAGCGTCTCCGCAAGCTCACATCCTGCGAAGTTGCCCCCGACAACGACCACCCGCTTTCCGAAGGGGAAGTTGAATCTCAACAGCCACCTCAGAGCCGAGGGATTATATAGATATTTTACAAAGAGGGCAGCAAAGTAGGAGCCCGTCTTTTTCGGTAAACCGCCTTTCTTCATAGCGTGTCCGCTGAAAACAGCCTGCACGTCTCCTCTATCAAGTACGATGTCATTCCCACCGCCTGGCACTTCAAGCGGAGAAGGGGCGCCGCCCGCTGCCAGTACAATTGCATCCGGCTTCACTTCTTCCACCAGCGCAGGCGTGACTCTGGTATTTAACCTGACCTCAATGGAGAGCTTCCCGATTTCCCTCTTCATGTAGTCTAGGGCCGGTTTCATGCGCATATTGGTTATGGATGCCAGCAGCAGTGCTCCACCCAGCCTGGGATTCTGGTCGCAGAGAATGACCTCGTGGCCTCTACTCGATGCTATGCGTGCTGCCTCCATTCCACCCGGCCCCCCACCTACAACCAGCACCCTCTTGCTTCTGGCTGCTGGCTTCTCCACAGGATATTCTGCCTCCCTCCCCATTCTGGCGTTGACACTGCAATGGACGGGCGGGGTATCTACTCCCGAAATACAGCGACAGCAGTTTATGCAAGGCCTGATATCCTTGAGACGGCCCTCACGCGCCTTATTCGGCATCTCCGGGTCAGCAACCGTTGCTCGCGCCATGTACACCAGGTCTGCCTTGCCTTCAGCCAGAACTCGCTCGGCTACTACAGGGTCCTGGATTTGCGTGCCCGCAGCCACTGGTATATTGACCGCTTTTTTCACTCCATCGGCGAGATAAACCCATGCCCCCTGCGGCACCCACGTCTGTATTATGGGAACAGAGGCATAGTGCCAGCCTGACATCACATCTATTTCGGCTACCCCCGCTCCTTCCAGCATGCGGGCCATCTGCTTGGTATCCTCAAGGTCATACCCCTTGGGTTCCATCAAATCAACTCCGCTGAGCCTGCAAGTAACGGGATAGTCTTTGCCGGTCTTGGCCCGTATGTTTTCGATGATTTCCAGCAGGAACCGCATCCTGTTTTCCAGGCTGCCGCCGTATTGGTCTGTTCGTTTGTTGGTTATAGGAGACAGAAACTGCGATATCACGTAGCTCACCGAGGCTATAACCTCGACGGCATCGAAACCAGCCTGCTTGGCCCTTATCGCTCCATCTCCGTAGGCCTCCACCATCTGGTGAATTTCGTCAATGGTGACGGCCTTAGGCATAGTTGGCTCGTAAGGCCCGCCCAGACGGAAGGCCGAGCCAGGATGCCCTGTGGGAGTTGTACCTGAAGGGCTTACATACTGTACCGGACCATCCCCGAATGCCCAACTGTAGCCCACACCCATCTGGGCATAGACCTTCGCGCCGTTGGCATGGACCAAATCAACAAGCTCTTTAAGCCCGGGGATGAAACTATCGTGATATATCCCGTAAAGTGGGCCTTTCAACAACCTGGTGGCGGTACAGCTTAGCCCGATGAGCGCCACACCGCCTTTGGCTCGCTCAGCATAGCAGGCCTTCGTCTGCTCGCACACAGTGCCATCTTCAGAAAGGGCTATGCCCATGGCAGTCAGCTTAATTCGGTTTTTCAGCTCCATGTTTCCGATTTTAATTGGCTCGAATAGCTTGGTGAATTTCATCCCTGAGTCTCCTATCTACTCACATAACAATTTAATGCACCTTCTAGCGCGCTGTCAAACCTCGCACAAGCTGTGAAACGATACACCACACTCGCAGCCGTTGACACTGGGAAGCTGATACGGTACTATTCTAACGGTTGGGTAATTGATGTGCTCAGCCGCAAAAGTGGAAGCAGGAGCATGGTGCCCCTGTCTTTTTGGTCATTCTAAGAAATAAATTCTGCCCTCGTCCAGAGGGATTAGAGAGGACAGGTGCTATGATAGGTATCACTTCATATGGAGCATACATTCCTTTGTTGCGTATAAATCGCAAGCTTATTTCCTCTGCTACAGGATGGTTGGGTTCGGCAAGTGCCTTGCCCGGCGAGAAGGCGGTGGCAAATTACGATGAGGATAGCCTCACCATGGCTGTAGCTGCTGCCGTGGATTGTTTGAGAGGAATCGAGCGTGAAAAAGTAGACGAACTGTATTTCGCCACCACCACATCGCCATACAAGGAGAGGCAGGGGGCAGGTATAGTTTCCACAGCTCTTGACCTCCGTGCAGACATCAGGGCT
>JAJYLC010000088.1 GCA_021787935.1 Chloroflexota bacterium
GGACTCAGCTTCTTTTTTGAGGCCCAGAGAGTAGCGTAGCATCATGGCAGTGCTGAGAATGGTGGCGATGGGGTTCGCCATGTTGAGTCCGGCGCGTTTGGGCGAGCTGCCGTGAATTGGCTCGTAGAGACCGAATATCACACTGTCCTTTTCCGGTATTCCGGCTAGGCTGGCCGAGGGCAGCATGCCCATGGAGCCCACCAGCATGGAGGCTTCGTCGGTCAGGATGTCGCCGAATGTGTTCTCAGTGACGATGACATCGAACTCCACAGGGCGCTGTATGAGCCGCATGGCGCAGCTATCCACCAGTTGATGCTCCAACTGGATATCGGGGTATTGGGAGGCAAGCTCTGTGGCAATCTGACGCCACAACCGCGACGACTCGAGGACGTTGGCTTTATCCACTGAGTGGAGCCTCTTTCTGCGCCTCCTTGCCAGTTCGAAGCCAACGCGCAGGATGCGCTCTATCTCCATTTCAGAGTATGACATGCTGTCCACCGCGCGCCTGCCTTTCGGTGTCTGCCAGCGCCGCTTGGGCCTTCCGAAGTAAAGGCCTCCGGTGAGTTCTCGTACCACCAACATATCTACGCCTTGCACAACCTCGGGCTTGAGCGTAGTGTGATCGGCGAGCATGGGCAATACCTTAACCGGGCGCAGATTGGCGAACAGCTTGAGCCCTTTGCGCAGGGCAAGCAGTCCGTCCTCCGGACGGACTTTGCCCAGTGGGTCGTCCCACTTGGGGCCGCCTACAGCCCCCAGAAGCACAGCGTTACATTTCTTGCACATTTTAAGGGTATCTCTGGTCAGTGCCTCGCCGTACTTATCTATCGAAGCTCCGCCCACGTCTCCATGGTGGAATACGAAGTCGTGTTTAAATTTACGCCCAATGGCCTCCAGCACCTTGGTTGCCTGTGCAACCACCTCGGGTCCGATGCCATCACCTGGCAGGACAGCTATATCGTATTTCATTAATTGCTCCTCAGCGTTCTTATTTCGAAGGTTCACTCTGGAATTCCTCTCCCTTGAGGGGAGAGGCTAGGTGAGGGTGAAAGCGAATATTGCCCCCTCACTCTAACTCTCTCCCTCCAGGGGAGAGAACATTTTTATCTGTTTGCACTGGTCCTATCGGATAGTAAACTAACCGTTCATGGTGAGCTTGTCGAACCACGAACGGTACTATTATCGTCTGACTTTTATTCCCCTGTTTGCTGCTAATTTGCGTTTGGTGTATTCAATGAGACCGCCTGCATTTATTAATTCTAGCATAAAATTTGGGTATGGTTTTGCTTCAAAGGTGAGACCCCTGGTGATATTTTTAATTTCACCTGTGGAAAGGTCTACTTCAAGTGTGTCGCCAGCCCGTGTTTTATCGACAGCCTCCTCGCATTCCAGTATTGGCAATCCTATGTCGATAGCGTTGCGGTAAAAGATGCGGGCGAAGCTTTTAGCAACGACGCAGCTTATGCCCGCGGCTTTGATAGCGAGGGGGGCGTGCTCCCTCGACGAGCCGCAGCCGAAGTTAGCGCCAGCGACGATGATGTCGCCCGGCTTGACCTTTTTCAGGAAATCAGGGTCCAAGTCCTCCATGGCATGTTGCGCCAGCTCGGCAGGGTCATACACGTTCAGATAACGCGCCGGTATGATGACGTCTGTATTGACATCATCGCCGTAATTATGGACTTTACCGCGAAGTTTCATCTCCCGACCTCCTCCGGACCAGCAATCCTCCCCAACACGGCGCTGGCGGCGGCAATAGCGGGGTTGGCTAGATAGACTTCAGACTGCGGGCTGCCCATGCGCCCTACAAAGTTGCGGTTGGTAGTGGAGACGCAGCGTTCACCTGCAGCCAGAACGCCCATGTAGCCGCCTAGACAAGGCCCGCAAGTGGGTGTACTAACTACTGCGCCTGCCTCAATGAATAGCTTAACCAGACCTTTGCGCAGAGCCTGCAAATAGACCTCTCGCGAGCCGGGGATGATAATGCAGCGCACGCGTTTATTGACTTTTCTGCCCCTGAGCACTCTGGCAGCTATCTGCAAGTCCTCAAGGCGGCCGTTGGTGCAACTGCCAATGACCACCTGGTCTATCTCAACTTTGCCCACTTTGCTAATCGGCCTGGTATTCGATGGCTTGTGAGGGAAAGCGACCTGAGGCTCTATCTTTGAGACATCGTATTCTATAACCTTAGAGTATTGGGAATTCTTATCTGACTCATAGACCTTGTAGGGTCGTTTCGCCCTTGACTTTACATAATCTAAGGTATTTTGATCGACAGAGAAGATACCTGCTTTAGCCCCAGCCTCGATTGCCATGTTGGCCATGGTGAAGCGGCTGTCCATGGAGAGGCGGCTTATGGCATCGCCGGTGAACTCCATGCAGGCGTAGGTAGCGCCATCCACCCCAATGTCGCCGATGGTGTAGAGAATGAGGTCTTTTCCACTGACCCATTTGCGTAGTTTGCCGCTGTAGACGAATTTGATGGTCGGTGGTACCTTCATCCATATCTCGCCTGTCGCCATAGCGGTGGCGATGTCGGTGGAGCCCATGCCGGTGGCAAAGGCTCCCAGCGCGCCATAGGTGCAGGTATGAGAGTCGGCGCCGATAACCACGTCGCCGGGCAGCACCAATCCCTTCTCTGGAAGAAGCACGTGCTCGATGCCCATCTCGCCGACCTCGAAGTAGACCAGCTTCTGCTGCAGGGCAAACTCTTTCATCATCTTGGCCTGCTCGGCAGAGGCGATGTCTTTGTTGGGCACGAAATGGTCGGGCACCATGACCACCTTTTTGGGGTCGAAGACCTTTTTCACCCCGATGCGACGGAACTCTTTGATGGCTATGGGTGCGGTAATGTCGTTGGACAGAACGAGGTCGACCTTGACGTTTATTAACTCGCCAGGGCTGATTTTTTTCTTGCCGCAGTGGGCGGCCAGGATTTTTTCGGCAAGTGTCATTGAAAATCTCCACGGACTAATAGGGCGCGGTCACCGCGCCCCTACAAGTTGGTCAACTAAATGCTATAGCATTCAATCCCGCCTTTGCATGGCTGACAGGAGGCGGTTTAAGGCGTTCATATAAGCCTTAGCCGAGGCAACTATGATGTCTGTGGCTGCTCCACGGCCGGTGTATGTTCTGCCTCCGCTCTCTATCCGAATCGTTACCTCGCCCATGGCGTCTATGCCTGCAGTAACCGACTTCACGCTGAATTCTGTGAGATTGTTGGGTACACCCACGAGGCGGTTTATCGCCTTATAAACAGCGTCTATGGGACCCGTACCTAGGGCGGCATCGGCCAAAAGCTGCCCACCGGGTCCGATCAACCTTACCGAGGCAGTGGGCACAAGGTGGTCCCCGCAGGATACCTGCACGTGGTCCAGATGGTAAGTCTCGGAGAAAGTGCGCATTTCCTCAGCGACCAGCGCCTCAATATCACGGTCTGAGATCTCCTTCTTCTTATCCGCCAGCTCTTTGAAAGCCGTGAAGGCACGGGCGAACTCCTCGTCGCTCAGGGTATAACCCAGTATCTCGAGCCGGGCTTTGAATGCGTGTCTGCCGCTGAGCTTGCCCAGGGTAAGAGTGGTGCCTGTGAGTCCTATATCCCTGGGGTCCATTATCTCGTAGGTAGCTTTATCTTTAAGTATGCCGTCCTGGTGGATGCCTGATTCATGGCGAAAGGCATTAGCGCCCACGATGGCCTTATTAGGCTGCACCGACATCCCGGTGAAGTCGCTGACCAGTCGGCTTATCTTGTGTATCTGCGTAGTATCGATATCGGTTGTGTAGTTAAACAGGTCTTTGCGTGTGCGCAGAGCCATGACTATCTCTTCCAGGGAGGCATTCCCGGCGCGCTCCCCGATGCCATTTATGGTGCACTCAATCTGCCTCACACCGCAGTCGAGTACAGCCAGGCTGTTGGCCACCGCCAGCCCCAGGTCGTCGTGGCAATGGACACTGACCACGGCTTTGCGGATATTGGGCACATTTTTGAAGATTCCCTCTATCAAGGCGCAGAACTCCCGAGGTATGGTGTAGCCTACCGTGTCTGGTATATTCACAGTGGTTGCTCCGGCAGCGATGGTTTCTTCAATTATCTGGTACAGAAACGCCGGGTCAGTGCGAGTGGCATCCATTGGGGAGAACTCCACATCTTCAAGATAGCCTTTGGCCCGCGCGACCATGCTCTTCGAGGCTTCCAGTACCTGCTCCCTGCTCTTCTTCAGTTGGTGGGCCATATGAATCTCAGAGCTGGAGAGGAAGACGTGGATGCGAGGGTGCTGGGCATCTTTGATTGCCTGCCAGGCCGCATCTACGGCATCCCCATTAGCATGTGCTAGGGCGCAGATGGTGGGGCCATGCACCTCTTGGGAAATGCGGCGTACCGCTTCCAGGTCTCCGGGCGAGGATATGGGGAAGCCAGCCTCGATTACATCTACCCTCAGCTTCCCCAGTTGCCGGGCGATCTCCAGCTTCTCATCTAGGTTTAGCGCTGCGCCCGCCGACTGCTCGCCGTCGCGCAGCGTAGTATCGAAAATTATAACCCTGTCCACGGTGTTCTCCTGTGCTATTCGTACTCCTTCGCTTTGAGCCAGGGCATCATGGCCCTGAGCTTCTTGCCTACTATCTCAATCTGATGTTCTTGCTCTCTTTTTCTTATTATATTAAAGGAAGGACGGCCCGCTTGGTTTTCCAGAATCCAGCGAGTGGCGAAGGTGCCATCTTGAATCTCTGCCAGAATCTGTCTCATGGTCTGCTTGGTGCATTCGTCTATTACCCTGGGGCCCGAGACGTAGTCTCCGTACTCGGCGGTGTCGCTCACCGAGTAGCGCATGTAGCTCAATCCGCCCTGGTAAATCAAGTCGGTGATGAGTTTCAATTCGTGGAGTACCTCGAAATAAGCGATCTCCGGCTGATAGCCAGCCTCGACCAGTGTCTCGAACCCGGCTTTGATTAAAGAGGAAACGCCACCGCAGAGAACTGTCTGCTCGCCGAAAAGGTCAGTCTCGGTCTCCTCGGCGAAGGTGGTATCCAGGACGCCTGCTCTGGTGCAGCCGATACCCTTGGCGTAGGCCAGGGCAATCTTTTTGGCCTTGCCCGTAGCATCCTGATGCACAGCTACGAGGGCGGGGGGCCCACCGCCTTCAGTGTAGGTACGTCTCAGCATATGTCCCGGGCATTTCGGCGCAATCATGGTCACATCGATGTCCTTGGGGGGAACAATCTGGCTGTAGTGTATGTTAAAGCCATGGGCAAACATAAGCATCTTGCCTTTGGTCAGGCCTTTCTGCATCTGGCGATAGACCACAGGGTGCAGGGTATCGGGCACCAGCAAAGTCATAATATCGGCCTTGCGGGATGCCTCTTCTGCGCTCATGACCTCGAATTTTGCCTTCTTGGCCACTTTCCAGGGCGGGCTATCTTTAAGCTCACCCACGATAACATTGCAGCCGCTGTCTCTGAGGTTCTGAGCATGGGCATGTCCCTGGCTGCCGTAGCCCACTATGGCGATAGTCTTGCCTTTGAGTAAACCCAGGTCAGCATCCTTGTCGTAGTACATTTCCTCTCTCCATCCTTTCCATATTTTACGCAGTTTTAGCCTTTCTAATTCTTCGGGGGCGCTCTTCCGTTTCCGGTTTCTCCGGCTCGACGTTGATCTCTCCCGCAGCACCTCTGACCATGGCAATCTTGCCCGTGCGTGAGAGCTCCTTAACCCCGAATCTCCTCAAGAGATTGTACAGGGATTCAATCTTATCCTCATCACCTGTGACCTCTACAATCAGAGAACCAGGAGCAACATCGATGATGTTAGCTCTAAATATGTCTACAATCTCTATTATCTCGCTTCTAGTGGAAGAGGTGGCATGAACCTTAATCAGCGCCAGTTCCCGGGCCACTATGGGTTCCTCCGAAATATCTATTACCTTGACTACCTCGATCACTTTGTCGAGCTGTTTCCTCACCTGCTCCACGGCTGTAGTAGCCCCGTCTACGACAATGGTCATCCTGGAGAGACCCGGTTGCTCGGAATGTCCTACGGCGATGCTCTCGATATTGAAATTGCGTCTGCGGAACAGGCTCGACACCCTATTAAGGACTCCAGGTCTATCTTCAACCAGGGCGACTAAGGTGCGCTTTGTCTTGCTATTCATAGCATTTTCCTTTGTATCCAAATGTAATGTCATTCTGAGCGAAGCGAAGAATCTCGGATTTCAGAGACCCTTCGTTACCCTCAGGGTGACAGAGACACTCTCAAATCCTGTCATCAAAATTTATGCCGAAAGCTTACAGGTTGCTTGTTTCCTGGGAACCGGTGTGAACCTTGACCTTGTTCCAGGGTGCCTCGATAATTTCGGCTAGGGTGCACCCCGGCGCTACCATGGGATAGATGTTCTCCTCCGGTTCAACCACGAAATCGATGAGGAACGGACCATTATATTCCATAGCCCTCTGGATAGCCGCAATAACTAGTTTCTTGTCGGTTACCCTGAGCCCGGGTATGCCATAGGCTTCGGCTACTTTGACGAAGTCAGGGTTGCTCAAAGGAGTTGCCACGTAGTTCTTCTTGTAAAACAGCTCCTGCCACTGCCTTACCATGCCCAGGAAGCCGTTGTTGAGGATAGCGATCTTCACAGCGATATTGTCCTGAGCCGCTGTGGCCAGCTCTTGAATAGTCATCTGGAAACCGCCGTCTCCGGCGACTGCCCATACGGCCTCATCGGGTTTCCCTACTTTGGCACCGATGGCTGCGGGCAACTCGAATCCCATCGTCCCCAATCCTCCTGATGATATCAAGGTATTGGGCTTGTTGTACCAGAAATGCTGCGCTGCCCACATCTGGTTCTGCCCCACACCGGTAACAATAATGGCATTGCCCTGGGTGACTTCATAGATTTTTCTAATCACGTATTGTGGCAAGAGTTCATCCGTCTCGCGAATAACTACTGCAGGGTGGTCACGGCGCCATTCCTCGACCTGTCCTATCCAATCGAGATGCGTCTGGACGACAACTTGCTTGTTCAATTCGCGGAGCACGTGCTTAACATCGCCCACGATGGGCACGTCCACTCTTACGTTCTTGCCGATCTCTGCGGGGTCTATGTCTATATGTATGATTTGAGCATGTGGCGCGAAACCACTCACTTTGCCGGTTGCCCTGTCATCAAACCTCATACCGATAGCGATAAGTACGTCGGCAGAGCATACCGCCATGTTGGCGTAAGCCATGCCGTGCATGCCTATCATGCCCAGGCTGAGTATATGGTCTTCAGGGAAGCACCCGATCCCTAATAGAGTCGTAATCACCGGGATTTGTGCTTTCTCGGCCAATTCCTTGAGCTCAGGAAAAGCGCCCGATATGATAACTCCTCTCCCCGCGAGGATGACAGGTTTTTTTGACTCGTTTATGAGATTTGCCGCTTTTTTAATCTGCGACGGATGTCCTTGAACGATTGTTTTGAACCCGCTTATGTTGACCTTTTCCGGGTAATGAAAATTCGCTTCCTCGACAAATACATCTCGCGGAATGTCTATGAGGACTGGCCCCGGCCTCCCGGTTCTGGCAATATAGAAGGCTTCCTTAACCACAGTGGCTAACTCCTCTGCCTTGAGCACCAGATAATTGTGTTTGGTTATGGGGACGGTGATGCCGGTGATGTCAATCTCCTGGAAGGCATCTTTACCGATGAACGGTCTGGCTACCTGTCCCGTGATGGCAATAACCGGCGAAGAATCCAAGTGAGCGTTAGCTATGCCGGTTACCAGGTTGCAGGCACCGGGCCCGGAAGTCGCCAGGCAGACTCCTACTTTGCCGGTGGCCCTGGCATAGCCATCGGCTGCATGAGCCGCGCCCTGCTCATGGCGCACCAAGATGTGCCGCAGCTGCGGGTATTGGGGCAGGGTGTCGTACAGGGGAAGCACAGAGCCTCCGGGGAAGCCGAAGATAACCTCTACCCCTTCTTTCACCAGGCTTTCACATAAGATTTGGGCACCTGTACGTTTCATAGCAGGCTCCTACTTAAACACTGCCCCAGTCGATGCCGAGGTCACCTTTTCTATATATCTCCTTAGATATCCTGTCTTTATCTTGGGCTGGAATTTGGGCACCTGGGACAGACGCTGTGCGATTTGCCTCTCGCTGAGCTCTACATCGATTCTATTATGTGGAATATCAATCTTTATGCGGTCTCCGTCCCTCAAGGCCGCAATTGGGCCCCTCTCCGCAGCCTCAGGTGAAACGTGGCCGATGGCAGCGCCTCTGGTAGCCCCTGAGAAGCGTCCGTCAGTTATCAGCGCCACTTCCTTGTCCAGTCCCATGCCAGCAATAAGAGAAGTGGGGGTAAGCATCTCTGGCATGCCCGGCCCGCCCTTGGGCCCCTCGTAGCGTATGACTACGACATCCCCCGCCCTTATCAGCCGGGCCATTATCGCCTTGGTTGCTTCATCCTCCGAGTTGAACACCCTGGCAGGGCCGCGGTGCACCATCATCTCGGGAACCACGGCAGCGCTCTTCACCACCGCGCCCTTAGGTGCCAGGTTGCCGAAAAGAATGCTCAATCCACCTCTGGGAGAGTAGGGATTCGACAGCGGCCGTATCACCTTATTGTCCTTCACTTTTGCGCCGGATATAGCTTTACCCAGCGTTTTGCCCGACACTGTTTGCGCGCCTAAATTCAACTGCTTTCTGATTTGGTTCATCAGCGCAGGAATGCCTCCGGCCAAATCGAGGTCCTCAAGGTGATACTCACCCGAGGGCCTTATCTTCGAAAGATGAGGGGTGCTCCGGCTTATCTTGTCTATCGCTTTCAACGAGAAGTCGACCTCTGCCTCATGCGCCAGCGCCATAAGGTGCAGCACAGAGTTAGTGCTGCCGCCCAGAGCCATATCTACCACGAAGGCGTTATGGATAGAGTCCTTAGTTATGATGTCGAGCGGACAAATTCTCTTTGCCAGAAGCTCCATGACCTTTCTGCCTGCCTCTTTAGCTAGGTGTATCCTTCTGGCATCGACCGCAGGGATAGTGCCGTTGCCGGGAAGCGCCATACCCAGCGCCTCGGTGAGGCAGTTCATGGTGTTGGCCGTGAACATGCCGGAGCAGCTGCCGCATCCTGGGCAGGCCCGTTCTTCGATTTCCTCCAGTTCGGCTAAAGTCATATCCCCTGTAGTTACCTTGCCCACTGCCTCGAAGACGCTATTCAGGTCGACTATGTTCTTGCTGCCCAAGTGTCCTGCCAGCATGGGACCGCCGCTGACGAAGATGGAGGGGAGGTTGAGCCTCACTGCAGCCATCAGCATCCCCGGGATTATCTTGTCGCAGTTGGGAATGAACACCAGGGCATCGAAGCCGTGAGCCTGCACCATAATCTCGATGGAGTCAGCGATAAGCTCGCGGCTGGGGAGACTGTACCTCATGCCGATGTGCCCCATAGCTATGCCGTCGCAGACTCCGATAGTATCGAACTCCAGCGGAGTACCGCCTGCACTGTATACGCCTGCCTTCACCGCTTCAGCGATGTTTCTCAGGTGAATATGGCCGGGGATGACCTCATTGAAGCTGTTCACAATGCCTACCAGTGGCTGCTCCATCTCCTTTGAGGTTAACCCCAGGGCGCGGAACAGCGTCCGGTGCGGAGCGCGCTCGACGCCCTGCTTTACCACGTCGCTTCTCATAATAGTCCCTCACGATGCAATAACTAAAAACCGCCCCTCGGGGCGAACACCAGTCCTATTTAAGACTATTAAGGTATTAAATCATAGGATACTACAAGTGTCAAGGAGAATGCAACTCAGACCGTTTACAAAAGAGGAATATTATGATAAATGGTGCACATTGGATAGAGTAAGGGCGGGTTGGGAAACCCGCCCTACGGAAATCACTCTCTATTTGCGGCTCTTCTTGCCTTTCTTCGAAGCTAACACTTTCTGCATGGTGCTGCCTATCTCGGCAGGGTTCTTGGTTACTGTGACTCCGGCAGCAGACAGTGCATCCATCTTGTCCTGCGCCCTGCCCGAAGCTCCTGTGATAATGGCTCCGGCATGGCCCATACGCCTGCCCGTAGGCGCGCTGGCCCCGGCGACGAAGGCGACCACGGGTTTGGTCATCTTGTCCTTGATAAACTCCGCAGCCCTCTGCTCCTGATTGCCGCCGATCTCTCCGATGAGCACTATGGCCTCGGTATCAGGGTCTTTCTGGAATAGCTCCAGCGCGTCAACAAAGACTGTTCCGATGATGGGGTCGCCGCCCAAGCCGATACAGGTCGTTTGCCCGATGCCGAGGTCGGTCAATTGCTTCACTGCCTCGTAAGTTAGGGTTCCGCTCCTTGATATGACACCGACATTACCCTTGAGGAAGATATCGCCGCTCATGATGCCTGCCTTGCACTTGCCTGCTGAAAGCAGGCCGGGGCAGTTGGGGCCGATGAGGCGTGTCCCTTTTTGCTTCAGATAGTTGCTGACCATGACCATGTCCAGCGTAGGGATGCCCTCTGTTATGCAGACGATGAGAGGTATGCCGGCATCAGCAGCTTCAAGTATGGCGTCGGCTGCGAAAGCAGCCGGAACGAAAATGATGCTGGCATTAGCGCCTGTCTCGGCCACCGCTCGCTCCACAGTGTTGAGCACCGGCACCTCGTCCATCTTGGTTCCGCCCTTGCCGGGCGTAACGCCTGCCACTACCTTGGTGCCATATTCGATACAGCGGCGTGCGTGGAAGCTTCCCTCGCCGCCGGTGATACCCTGTACTAAAAGCCTGGTCTTTTCATCAATTAGAATGCTCACGATAACACCTCGTTAGGATTTTTTCGCTGCCCCCACTGCCTTCTGAGCAGCTTCACGGAAGCTTTCGGCTCTGATAAGCTTCAGGCCTGACTCGTCCAGTATTTTTTTACCAGATCGGAA
>JAJYLC010000006.1 GCA_021787935.1 Chloroflexota bacterium
GACCGCCTCTGCTGTATATTAACCCTGCGACCTTGTTTCCCTATCAGCCCAGCGCTGAGCTTACTCGTGACGGCGTCTACAACTCAGGCATAATGGAGGTGCCTGGCACAACTTATACGCTTATGATTGGCAATATGACTCCCGGGTTACAGCCCTGGGTATGCCTGCTCCACGACGAGAGCGGGATGAAGGGTACCTTGATGGTCGTTCCCTAGGTAAACTCCGTATCCCACGGTCGAGCGTCATCGACGATAGATTGAGGGTTCCTCGCCTTAAGGCGGGGAACCCTCCTTTTATTGCGTCATCGTTTTCCCACCTCTATCGATATCGGCGAGCCTTCTTCAAGAAACATCCGGGATGCATCCGTTTTGTAACCAGGGATTTTATGTGCCTGATAGGGACTTTGCCATATGAGACAAAAGTCATATACCGCGCTAACAGTGCAGGATATTATCTCATTAAAGGTAAATTTAAGAGATGGAGAACTGACGAAGAAAGGAATAAAACTGAAGGTCTAGACGAATGAACTAGAAAAGTTCATCTGTAAATCAGGACGGAAAGGAGGCAACATGGACAGGAAGCAAGTCTACAGAGAGATCGAAGAGACGCTGGGTGTGGTCCCTGAATTCTTGAAAAAGCTCCCCGATTCAACCCTCGAGCTTGAATGGGGGCTGATGAAGCAAAGCGAGATGGCCCCCGGAGCGATACCCAACAAATATCGCGAACTGATAGGTCTAGCGGTAGCTGCTGCTACGAGATGCAAATATTGCACTCTCTTTCACACAGAGATGGCTAGACTGAACGGAGCTACAGACGAAGAAATCGAGGATGCGGTGCACTTCGCTAAAGAGACTATGGGTTGGAGCACTTACATCAATGGGTTGCAGATAGATTACGACGAGTTCAAGAAAGAAGTGTTGAAGGCTGTTGATCATGCTCGCAAAGTATCCGCGAGAAGGTAGCTAAACGTCAAATAGCTGTTGAATGGTCTCAAAGAAAAAGATAGGCCGCTATCATAACGATAGCGGCCTATCTTCTGTAGAGGGGCTTCTTGAAGTGGTACAATAAGTGGAGATGCTTATATTCATGCAGCTACACTGAATAAATTTTAAATATCGCTCGAAGGGTCATGGTATGAAGCTGATTTTTATTCACGGCTCAGGAGGCTGCAAGGAAGTCTGGCATTACCAGACAAGTCATTTCTCGGAAGCTGAAGCTGTGGCCCTTCCCGGCCACCCCTGCGGCGAACCCTGCACCAGCGTTGACTCCTATGTGGAATGGTTGCGCGGATATATACAAAATGCCGGCTACGTAAATGTGGTATTGGTAGGGCACTCGCTGGGCGGCGCTGTAGCCCAACTTTATGCGCTGAAATACCCCGAAGACTTAAGCGGCCTCATTATCATCGGTAGCGGCGCACGTCTCCGCGTCTCTAATATATATCTCGAGACGCTAAGGCAGGCCAGAAGCAACCGTAATATACTCGAGGATTTCTTTGATAAATCATATGAGCTTATTAAACCTGAGCTTAGAGACTTACTTCTGAGGAAATCTCTAGAGTGCGACCCTGCTGTTTTTCTCAATGATATGCTCTGCTGCGATAGGTTCGACATTATGGACCAGGTTCATGAAATCAAGCCGCCCACCCTGGCTATATGCGGCAGCGAAGACATAATGACGCCGCCGAAATACACCAAATTCCTCGCCAGCAAAATCGAGGGAGCTAGGTATGTAATAATTGAGGGCGGCACTCATATGGTCTTCGCTGAGCAGCCTGAAGTGGTCAATAAGGCTATCGAGGATTTTCTTGACAGCTTTTGAGACATGGTTTTCTCATTACTTTACATAATTACATTATTTGAGAGGTGGAAATGAAGCTTGAAGGTAGGGTTGCTATAGTTACTGGCGCCAGCCGCGGCATCGGTAAGGCTATCGCTCTTGCCCTTGCCAGGGAGGGTGTCCGTGTAGTTGTGGCAGCACGTACGGAACGTGAGGGCGGGACTCTCCCCGGGACTATCCATAAGACCGCCGATGAAATCCGCGCTTTGGGAGGATATGCGCTGGCAATAAAGACCGATGTCACTAAGGAAGAGTCAGTTGAGGAGCTGGTCAGGAGAACATTGCAGGAGTGCGGAGCCGTCGATATATTGGTCAACAACGCTGGGATAACTTTGCCTGGCAAGTTGCTCGACCTGCCCGTAAAGCGATGGGACCTGGTCATCGCAGTAAATCTGCGCGGCACTTTCCTCTGCACTAAGGCGGTTCTCCCCACCATGGTGAAGAGAAAAAGCGGAAGCATTATCAATCTCTCCTCGGTGGTTGGCACCAGGATGATAATGTTCGATTTGGCCTATGGAGTCGCCAAGGCTGCTATCGAGCGCTTTACCTGTGGATTGGCCGAAGAACTAAAGGAATATAATATAGCGGTCAATGCACTCTGTCCCAGCCTTACCGACACCGAGGGATTCAAGCAATGGATGCCTGGCGCTGACACGTCAGGCTGGCAGAGGCCGGAGATGTGGGGTAAATATGCAATTTTTCTGGCAAATCAAAACGCAAGCAGTCTTACCGGGAGAGTTCTGAGTGCTGAGGAACTGGCAGAGTTGGGCGCTGATCCTGTTGACTGACTACTGGCTTATCTAGTCCGACTTCCCCACCGCTATTTTACCTGTACCTTTACAATAGAGACACTTCTCTTTCAATATCGGATGGTCATCACAGTAAGGGCAGACAATTCTGAATTTGCTGGTGTCCTCCATACCCAGCTCTTTTACTTTCCAGGACAGGTCGGTATCCGATCGGATTTGGCCTCCTCCCACGTTCGTGACCAATGTACAGCCGATTTTGTGGCAAGTCTGTGCTTCGGGTATGTTTTCCGCTGTCCGGCCACCGCCCTTGGCAAATATATCGGGTTTGAGCAGTTCCAGCGTCTTACTTACGGTCTGGTCTTCGTCTACAGAAGCAATAACCTCATCAACTCCCTTGACACTTTCCAGGATTTCTTTTCTGTCCTCAAACGGCCTGAACACAAACCCTTTTTTCCTCAGCAGGAAATCGTCGCTGTTCAAAATTACCACCAGCCTATCACCCAGTTTAGCCGCTTCGCGAATGTATCGAACATGACCGACATGTATAGGGTCAAAAGCTCCACTTATTGCAACTGTGACAGGTTTCTCTTTCATTGCGGTGCTCCTCTGATTTTAGATAATCACTTAAGTATATTGTAACATAGCAGCAAATCACGGCAAGTTATGGTCGGCGCACAAATCGATGATTTTTTAGCTGATTTGATAATCACTTGCCGCTTGCCTTTGAATCAAGCTAATCTAAGCTGGCAATATCTGGAGAGACCCACGTGAATCTCTCACCCTTAAATAATACGGCCTTCCATGATGCACAGTCAAGACTAGCTTGACAAAAACCTGCCTGCGAATTAAAGTCTCATCTATCGAAAGTCGTCAACCTCGCCGACATTGAATGCCATGACAATCTCGCAAGATGCCAAGCTGACGCAGAGGGAGCGCGAAGTCATCGCCTTGGTTGCCCGCGGTCTTACCAATCAAGAGATTGCCCAGCAGCTTTTCCTATCTACCTATGCTGTGAAAGTATGCCTCCACCAGGCATGTGTCAAGCTGGGCGCGCGTAACCGGGCACAGGCAGTTATCTTTGCTTTCAAGAGAATGGCTATAGACACGCAGGATGCCTTCTCTCTGGAGGAGATAGCGGATTTGCTGGCCTCGTTGGGGCCTGAAGCGATACAGACGGTGGCCCAGCTCGTGAAGCAGAGGTTGGAACAGACTCACATCGAAGCACCGCCTGTTACCGGATAATAGGTCTTACTGGACGGCCTTAACTTTACTCTTCTCGCATGGCTCGGTTCAACTACACTAGAGGGCGATGATAAAGTGTCTCATAGAATGAAAAGGGTAGTTCTTCCTTTCACAGCTATAGTGGGCCAGCAAAACCTCAAACAGGCTTTGTTGCTGAACGCTATCAACCCCAGCCTGCTCGGAGTCCTTATCAGAGGGGAAAAGGGTACGGGCAAGTCCACCGCTGTGAGGGCTTTAGCTGACCTTTTGCCCGAGATAGACGTAGTCAAATGCCCGTTCAACTGCAGCCCCAGCAATCCTGCCCTTCAATGCGACACCTGCCACAGGAAGTACCTCGCCGGCAAAAAACTCTCCACAATGACAAGGAAGATAAAGGTGGTAGAACTCCCCTTGGGAGCGACTGAGGATAGAGTGACAGGTACTCTGGATATAGAGAAGGCATTGAGGGAGGGAATTAAAGCCCTCGAGCCGGGTATTCTGGCTGAGGTTAATCAGGGCATACTGTATATAGACGAAGTCAATTTACTCGATGACCATCTGGTAGATATTCTGCTCGATTCCGCAGCCATGGGGGTTAACATCGTCGAAAGAGAGGGCATCTCCGTTTCGCATCCCTCCAAATTTATCCTGGTGGGGACTATGAATCCGGAAGAAGGCGAGATACGCCCCCAGCTTCTCGACAGGTTTGGGCTCTCTGTAAATATAACAGGTACGAAGGCGATCAAGGATAGAATCGAGATAATAAATGTGGTGGAGGGATTCGAGAGAAATCCGCAGGCGTTTGCCAGAGAATACGAAAGGAAGCAGCAAGAACTCAGGCAGAGGATACTTAGAGCCAGAGGACTACTGGGTGACATAAAGATTTCCAGGAGGCTTCTCGAGACTGTAGCTGAGATTTGTCTCGAGTTCGAGGTCCATGGACACCGAGCGGACTTCCTTATCGCCAGGACGGCCAGGACGATATCTGCTTATAATCAGAGAAAAAACGTTAATGAACATGACGTGATGGAAGCTGCAGAGCTTGTGCTGCCTCATAGAGTAAGGAGGCTGCCCTTTGAGGAACCGAAACCTGTGGCTCAGAGGGTGAGGGCGATATTGAGAGAAAAGAAAAGGGCCGGTAAAAACAAGAAAGCTGGCAGTGAGTCAGAGACATCCGGAGACGACGAGGAAAGCGATTACTTAGTGCAGATTGAAGAGACTGGGGAAATAAGAGAGAGAACCTTTGGCATCGGAGAGCGTAAAAAGGCAGAGCTAAAGCTAAATAGGGATAAGAAGCGAAGAACAGGTTCAGGCAGGAGAGCGCGCACCCTGAGCACTCACAGGGGCAAATATGTAAAAGCCAGACTGCCGGATGGGAAGACCACCGATATAGCCATTGATGCCACTATCAGGGCTGCCGCGGCAAGAAAAGGGTCTTTGAATATAGACAAAGAAGACCTGCGGGAGAAAGTCAGGGCGAAGAAGATTTCCTCAGTGATTGTATTCGTGGTCGATTGCTCCGGCTCCATGGCGGCGATGAAGGGGATGGAACTGGTCAAATCGACTGTTATGTCTCTTCTTGAAGACGCCTACCAGAAAAGAGATAAAGTTGGTTTCATAGCTGTGGCTGGGAATAAAGCAACCGTACTGCTGCAGCCCACATCCAGCGTGGAATTGGCTGCCAGACATCTCATAAATCTCCCCATAGAGGGGAAAACGCCCCTCTCCGATGGGCTTTACCAGGGGCTTCAGGTAATGAAGACCCAACTCTGGAAAAATAGGAACATCGTCCCTGTAATGGTGCTTGTCTCGGACGGGAGAGGCAATGTCCCGCTAATCGAAGATGTGAAGCAAGAGATTATTTCTCTGGCACAAGAGATCAGAAAACAGGGTATAAATCTGGTGGTCATTGACACCGACGACGGCTTCCTCAAGCTGGGATACAACAGCGAGATAGCTGAGGAGGGTGGTGGTAAATACTACAGACTGAATGAGCTGGATTCTCACAAGGTAATCGACATTGTCAGAGCCCCTGTAACATATGCAATGAATATGGACAATGCCTCAGGATATTCTGCTCGTCTTTTGCCTGAACAGGGCAAAAACTAAACGAAAGTTAGTTGAAAAAGACGTAACTATGTAGTACCTTACTTCACACCAGCAGTTCAGCCCAAAAACCGCCAAACGACCACAGCAATCGGGTTTTTAATTTTGCTCTGGCTCGATAGGGGAGCAGACACTATGTGGCGAGGGGAGTGGGAGGCAAAGTCAGAGGCTACGCCTACCCCGCTTGCAACAAAAGACATGCGCTTGTAACCCGTTTCCTTGTTTGTCCTAGGAAAGGAACAAATCATAGAAAGAGGTGTAGCCATGGCGCAGAAAAGCAAAGGCAAAGGAAACGACTTCGAGGTTATCATCATCGGTGGAGGCCCAGGAGGGCTAGCTGTAGGAAGCATGCTAGCTAAGGAAGGGGTCTCCTCAGCAATCATAGAAAAGAATTCAACTCTTGGGGGTCGGTATCGCTCCGTTGACTTCTGTGGCGCCCGCGTGGATTGCGCTGTTCATTTCCTGGTGTCACTGGAAGGTGCCGCAGAGAAATCTTATATGTATAAGTTTTTCTCCGACCTCAGTCTCCCTTTGGAATACAAGATAATACCCTGGTCCATGGGAAGAGTCACCAAAGAAAAGCCCGGCAAGATAGATTTCTTAGCCATGGACCCGAAGCTCGGAGCAGCGAACTTCTTCGCGTTCTTCGCCTTCGCCGCAGGCGTTGAGCCGGAGGACTCAACAAAGAAGGAGCTCCTAAAGATGGCCGATATCTGCGAGGATATGTCTGAGGAGGAATGCCGTAAGGTAGTGAATGTACCTTTTTCCGACTGGATCGAAAAGAATGTTGAAGATCCCATGGCAAAGTTGGTTATTCAGAATATGGGCCCCATCATCGGTGCTCCCGTAACGGAAGTCAACTTCGGAATGGTGGCAAATTCCTGGCGGACATTTAACATCTCTGGTGCCCCTCTAATCTGGTATCCTAAGAACGGTAACCTGCAAAACGCAGTGATAGATCCTTTGACCAAATATTATACCAGCCATGGTGGCAAGGTCATCACCAACAGGACAGTCAGAAGCATCATTATAGAGAAGGGTAAGGCTAAGGGAGTACGTGTTTCGAATGACCAAAACAACTCGATGTTAGAAGAATATAGTGCCCCTGTTGTCGTCTGTGCTGTACCGATTCACGAAGCAGTATCTAAAAACGTCCTGGGACGCCAGTTTCTAACGAAGGACTGGGCTGAGGCCGTTAAGCAGTACGAAAAGTTATCTGTTTATGACCTGTCTGGGTTTTACCTCCTGCGGAAGCATGTTATCAGTAGTGCTCGCGGCTGGGTACATATATTCGATACTGACTATGGCATCCCGACTTATGTGGGAGACGTGTGCTCAGGTTCATTTATCAACTCTGTCAACGAACCACCAGGAAAACAGCTCGTGTGCGCCATGATCCCTGGCACTTTAGAAGAGACTAACTTTGGTATCCCTGCTCGATGGGATAAGGTGATGGAAGCAGAAAAGAGGTGGAAGGATGCTGTGGAGAAGGCATTCCCCGGATTCAACAAGGCAATTGAGCACGAAGGGAGGAACCTGCAGCTTAATTTCAGCAGATATGCCTATGCAGTCGTGCCCAAAGAGATCGATATCCAATCGCCTAATATTAAAGGTCTCTATTTTGGGGGTGACTCGATTCGGTCCATAGGCACTCCCATGTCCGACAAGTGTTTTCAACTAGCATTCCCTATTTGTGAGAGGGTGCTAGACTACCTTAGCTCTTTAAAATGAAGAATGTCAAAACGGCAAGTTGAGAGGAGTCAAAAATGCGCAAACTGCTGCGTGTGAATCTTTCCAACGGTGCTATAAAGGAAGAGGATATCCCCAAGAGAATAGCTCTGGATTATGTGGGAGGGCGGGGCTTCGGTAGCAAGTACCTTTATGATGAAGTTCCCGCAGGTACTGACCCTCTGGGCAAGCAGAATAAGCTGCTGCTGGGCACAGGGCTCCTGGCGGGGACAGCTGCTCAGTCGCTTTCCAAATGGATGGTATACACCAAGAGTCCTCTCACAGGCACCTTTACCCGCAACTGCGGAGGCGGCGATTTCGGGGCCTGGCTGAAGTGGGCGGGATTAGAGCTCATAATCCTCGAGGGCAAGGCTGCAAAACCAGTCTACCTATACATCAAAAATGGTGCTTGCCAAATCCTCGATGCTAAAGATATCTGGGGGAAGGCCGTCAGCGAAACACAGGAAAATTTGAAAAAGAAGCACGGCGCAAAAGCGCGCATGGTTTGCATCGGTCCTGCCGCGGAGAAGATGGTGAGATACGCCGGCATCTTCTGCGGCCGGCGTACCGCTGGCCGCAATGGGGTGGGCACAGTCATGGCCTCTAAGAACCTCAAGGCTGTGGTGGTAGAAGCCGAACGAAAGGAAGATTTGGCGGATCCATCTGAGTTCAGCAAACTGGTGAAGCAGCAGGTGAAGGGCTACCAAGAGGGGCTGGGTTTCGAGCCGTTTCGCGATTACGGCACGCCCATGGGTGTTGATCTACCAGGTTTTGCGATGGGGTCTTTCCCGGTGCAAAATTTTCGTTCCAATAATCTGGAAGGCTGGGAGAAACTTTCTTTCCTGCGGTATGCAGCCATCACGCAAAAGCACTCTGGCTGCTATTCCTGCATGTTGCGGTGCGGTAAGATTCGAACAGTGCCGGATGGCCCCTATGCAGGGATAAACAGCGAGGGCCCCCATTATGAGACTATATGGGCTTTCTCTGGCTCTACAGGATGTACTGACCTCGGGGCAACAGTAATGGCAGACCACATGTGTTGCGAGATGGGGCTCGATAGCATCAGCACAGGCAATTGCATCGGCTTTGCCTACGAGCTATTCGAGAAAGGAATAATCACCGCTAAGGATACGGATGGCCTGGTTCTCAAGTACGGCGACCCGGAGCCTATGCTCAAACTTATCGAGATGATAGGCAACCGCAAGGGCATAGGCGATGTCCTTGCTGAAGGGGTGAAAAAAGCAGCCGAGCGTATTGGCAAGGGGTCTGAAGAATACGCCATGCACGTAAAGGGTCTGGAGATGCCGGGATATGAGCCGCGTGCACTCAAAGCTCTGGGCATGCACTATGCTTTAAGCAACGTGGGCGCTAACCACTGCTATGGTTATGCTCAGCAGGAAATAGGTTACCCGAAGCCGCGTGTTCTCGATGCTGCGGCTGATGATGGCAAGGGTGATGTCGTGAAATATAACCAGGACTACGTAGCTGCCGTAGAACTGGTGAACGCCTGCACGTTCCCGGTTTCTAACCTGGACCTTTATGGCCTGGAGCTTATCGGGAGTATGCTGGTAGCTGCTGTGGGAGAAACCAAATTCGGCAGCGTAGATTACCTATGGCATGTGGGTGAGAAAGTCTACAACCTGGAGCGCTGCTTCAACATCAGGGACGGGTTCTCGCGCAAGGATGACACACTGCCGAAGAGAATGTACATCGAACCTTTGAAAGGTGGTATGCGAGACGGCGAGATTATCAGAAAACCCGATGTCATTATTGATGAATATTACGAGGCTAGAGGCTGGGACAAGAACGGCATCCCCGCCAAAGCGACCCTTAAACGTCTGGGACTAGAAGAGGTAGACAAAGATATCGCCAAGTTCAGGCGCTAAATTGTAGAGGCGTGGTCTCCGCGCCCGAAATGTAGCGTCCACACAAAAGGAGGTACCAGTGGCTGACGCAAGTTTCGATGTAGTAGTGATAGGAGGTGGGCATCAGGGGCTGATAGCCGCCAATTACATGGTCAGGAATGGCTATACGGTAGGCCTCTTTGAGCAGAGGCGCGAGTTGGGAGGCGGTGCCTGCACCGAGCCGCGGCCGGCGTCCGGTTTCCGTGGCAACCCCTGCGCCCACGTAGCTGGGTTCTATGCCAGCCCATGTAACCAGGACTTCAAGCTTCACGAGAGAGGGCTGAACTACATTTTCCCGGCGGTAAACAGCTCAATGGTATTCCCCGATGGGAGATGCATAGTTTCCTATCGCTCACTAACTTGGGACAAGGAAACCGGGTTGATGGCCCCTCAGCAGGACATCGTCGAGAAGAACGTCAAAGAGGTGGAAAGGATATCGCCAAGAGATGCCGAGGTCCTGGCTTGGTTCGCCCAAGGCAAGGTATGGGAGTGGGGATTCGCAGCCATGCAGGTCCTCTGGAACCCTCCCGCTCTCCCCGACGAGATTGACCCAGTCGAACTCCTGCTCAACGACCCGAACTCTGGACTTCAACGCAGACATCAATTCATGACTTGCACCGAGTTCGTAAGTGATTTCTTTGAGAGCAATGAGCTGCGGGCACATTCCTTGAGAATGCTCGGTTCGCAAGGCATATACCCTGACGATATAGCTCCGCTTACCTTATATTTGATCACAGTTCCTATGCAGATACTAGGTCAGGGTGGAGGGGTATACGAAGGGGGCACTCATAATCTCACCCACGCCCTGCAAAGGGCTCTGAGCGAGGAGGGTGGGAAGTTCTTCGTCGGCTCTGATGTCGACGAGATACTGGTGAAGAATGGCAGAGCCTGCGGCATTAAGCTTGCTGACGGCACCGAGATAGAAGCCAAGAAGATGGTGATTACCTCCATTGTCATCACACAAACCCTCGCCAGACATCTTCGCAATGTAGATTTAGGACCCCAAGGCACCGAATGGCGGAGGAAAATCGCCAAGCTGAGAGTCGATAGAGGTCAAATTTTCTGGGGGCACATCGCCTTCCATGAGCTGCCCAAGTATAAAGCGGAGGCCTGGAATCCCGATTGCGGTCAAGCCCGCTGGGTATTCATGGGCGATGCTGATATTGAGTACATGGACCGGGAGTACCGCTTCCGCAATCAGCATATCAGACCGGGGCAATGGCCCGAAAGACTTTATCTGTGGGAAGGTACCGACAGTAAATGGGACCCCAGCTATGCGCCTCCGGGCAAACATGTGGCACTTCTGGAGGAAATGGCTTTCCCCGCCAGTTGGAGGACTGAGAAGGAGTGGATGCAGATAAAGAAGGAGGCGCCTGACCATTTCCTGAAAGAGTGGCAGAAGTACGCGCCCAATATGACCTGGGATAATGTCATAGCTGCCAATATCGATACTCCCTGGGATATCATGCACAGGAGCGACAACTTCCTCGAGGGAAACTGGGGTCTCATCCCTGGCATTCCCAGCCAGTGGGGCGCCATGAGACCTATCCCGGAATTCGCCCAGTATCAAATACCCGGAATAGAGGACTTCTGGATGTCTTCCGGTTCCTGCCATTTCTCCCTGGGATTACAGGGTTGGGCTGGCTATAACTGCTACAAGCGTATCGCTCAAAAGCTGAACCTCTGGAAACCCTGGGAAGGGCGCATGTATTAAAGGATGTTGAGATGGCAGATGCGAGTTTCGATGCGGTGGTGATCGGGGGAGGGCAACAAGGCTTAGTAGTCAGTAATTATCTTGCCATGAATGGCATGTCAGTAGGCTTATTTGAGAAGCACAACGAACTGGGTGGTGCCGCTTGCTCAAGCCCGGTACCAGCAGCGGGGTTTATTGGCAATCCTCATGCCGAGCATTTGGGGTTCTGGAATAGTCCATGTAATCAGGACTTCAGGCTCCATGAGAAGGGGCTGAACTTCATTTTCCCCGAAGTCATGGCGTCTATGGCTTTCACAAATGAAAAGTGCTTTGTCTTCTATTCCGCAACAAAGTGGGATAAGGAAACGGGAGCCATAACCCCTCAGATGGACATAGTCATGAAGAATATCAACGAGGTTGCAAGGATATCACCAAAGGACGCCGAGAAGTTGGCAAAACTGGTTGAGAAGGACTATTGGGAATTCGCCGCTGCACTCTTCCTGCACCTCTACAGTCCTCCTCCACTTCCCGGAGAGCCTGATTACATAGAGATGCAATTAAATAATCCTGAGTCCTTTCTCGATCCGAGATATCCGTTCATGACTGAATATGAGATAATCTGTGATCTCTTCGAGAGCCCCGAATTACAGACTTACTGTATGGCATGGAACCACTATAACGGGGTTTATGCTGATGACGTTGCCCCTCTCACAATGGCTTTGCTCTGGCTTTCTACCATTTTAGGTACTGCGGGCTTGGCTTGCGCGGAAGGCGGCACTCACAACGTTGCCCACGCTCTTCAAAGAGCTCTTGCTGAACAGGGAGGGCAGTTCTTTGTTGAAGCCGATGTTGACCAGGTCTCAGTTGAGAATGATCGAGCCTGCGGAATTAGACTGGCCGACGGTACAGAGGTCAAGGCCAGGAAACTAGTGGTTGATTCCTCAGGAGCCGAAGAGATAATAAATAGGCACTTACGTGATGTATCGATAGGCCCTGAAATCCGAAGGAAGGTCAACAAGTTGAGACATGATAGAAGCCAGTTCTTTTGGGGGCATATTGCATTTCACGAATTACCAGCATATAGGGCAGCAAGTTGGAACCCTGATGTGGGCAAAGCACGTTGGTTGCTTATGGGAGATCCTGACCCCGAGTACATTTTCCGGGATTATCGCTACCAAACTCAGAATATTAAACCAGGCCATTTCCCCACAAAGATGTATCCTACTGCATCCGTCGAAACCCAGTGGGACCCTAGCTATGGCCCTCCAGGAAAACATCTTGCTATGATAGGATCAGGAGGAGCTCCACCCGCTAGTTGGCTAAATGAACGAGAGTGGATCCTGGTAAAGCAGCAAATAGGCGACCTTATTGCGACAGAGTGGCAAAAGTATGCTCCCAATATGACCAGAGATAATATTATCGCTTTCAACGTTGGCACTCCCTATGATCACTTTCAAAAAAATCCTGGCTGGGTGGACGGTGATGTGCAACCACCAGCTATTATACCGAGTCAGTGGGGCAAAAACAGACCTATACCGGAACTCGCCCAATACCAAGTGCCGGGGATAAAAGACTTTTACTTGGCCTCTGGTCATCATAATGTCGGGTTGCTAGGTTGTTCAGGCTACAATTGTTACAAGAGGATAGCCCATCATCTCGGTCTGAAGAAGCCTTGGGAAGGACGCATGATTTAAGCGGCAAGGGGATAGACTGCACTATTCGGAGAGGAAGAAATAACTTGCGGAGGGAAGTAAATGCAAACAAAGTATGACTTCATCATCATTGGTGGCGGTCCTAACGGGCTCTGTGTAGCCGCTTACTTGAGCAAAGCAGGACAGAAGGTTCTGGTGCTGGAAAGGTACTTCGAAGTGGGAGGTGGGCTGGCCACTGAAGAAGTGACGCTGGGCGGTTTTTATCATAACACGCACTGCATCTATCACATGATGGTGGACTACGCACCGGTCTACAAAGACCTGGAGCTTGAGAAATACCGCTGTAAATATGTCTATCCCGACCTGCAGGTAACGATGCCTTTCTCAGATGGTAAGGCGCTGTGCCTCTACTCCGATGTGGAGAGGTCGTGCGATTCTATAGCTAAGTTCTCTGCCAAGGACGCCAAGTCCTATAGAGAGGTTTTTCACAAATTTAAACTCTTCATGGACGAGTTTCTGGCCCCTGGCACCTATGTGAAACCTCTGCCCACGCTTGAGGCGGTAGTCGGCATGGAGAAGACCGATATAGGCAGGGAGTTATCCGAGTACCAGCACAAGAGCCCGAAAGATATTGTCTACGAGCTCTTCGATAACGAGCGGGTGAGGACGCTGATGCTTTACCTCGCCTGTCACTGGGGACTGGAATACGACAACGGTGGACTTGGTTTCTTGGTCCCGCTTATGCTGAATAGGGCGGTTAACACGAGGCTTTGCCTCGGTGGCTCACATAGGTTGAGCAACTCTATCTGCAGGGTCATTCAGGAGCCTGGGCAGGGGCATCTCAGGGCCAGCCAGAGGATTAAGCGAATCATAGTCGAGAACGGCGCCGCGAAGGGCGTTGAGCTTGAAAACGGCACCATATATGAAGCTGAAAAGGCTGTAGTCAGCAGCATTGACCCCAATCAGACCTTCCTGCAGTTAGTGGGAGAGAAAAACCTCTCTAAAGACTTCGCGGAGAAGGTCAGGAACTGGCATTGGGAGAAATGGAGCCTGTGCTCACTGCATGTGGCGCTGGAGGAGCCGCCCAACTTCGCTGCTGCCGCTGGCAATAAGGATATTAACAAAGGGCTCATGTACGTCATGGGCTATGAGACTCCTGATGACGTAATACACCACTTCCAGGCTATAGAGAAAGGTGAGCTGACACCAACGGTCGCCTTCAACTGTGCCTTCCCTACAGTGCATGACCCCAGCCAGGCACCGTCAAGAAGACATACGCTATCAATGTTCGAGATGGCCCCTTTCAACCTCAAAGGAGGCGCTGAGAAATGGTGGGACCGTAAAATCAGGACAGTACATGAAGAGGGATTCCTGGCTACATTGCGTAAATACGCTCCCAACCTGACGAAAGACAAAGTACTCTGGGCGTATTTCGTAGCTCCCCTGGATTTCTCCAACAAGTACCTGAACATGATTCAGGGCTCGTTCAAGCAGGGCGCATATGAAATATTCCAGATGGCATATAATAGGCCTAATGACGAATGTTCCAGTAACCGGACGCCTGTTAAGAACCTTTACGTCTGCGGGGCCAGCGTCAATCCCGGCGGGCTGGTCACTTTTGGCCCTGGCTATATTGCGGCAAACACGATAGCCGAGGACTATAAGATTACAAAATGGTGGAAAGAGCCCGAATATATCGTCAAAGCACGCCAGAAGGGCTATTTTGGAGACTAAGAATTGTAGGGGCGAAGCATCGCTTCGTCCTTCCCCAAGGAGATAACATGAAGATTAAGGCAGCGGTACTGGAAGAGCTTAATACACCCTTAAAGATAGAGCAGGTCGAATTAGATAAGCCTAAAGAAAGCGAAGTTCTGGTCAAATTGGTGGCAACCGGCGTGTGCCACAGCGATATTCATTGCATCAAGGGCGATCTGGCCACGCCTCCGCCGGTCGTGCTGGGTCATGAAGGGGCCGGGATTGTGGAGAAGGTCGGAAGCAAAGTGACAATGGTGCAGCCGGGGGACAGAGTGATACTCACCGTTGCCCCTTACTGTGGAAAGTGCCCCGCCTGTCTGATGGGTGTTCCCACTAGTTGCGAGAATTACCCGCAGACAGCGATGCTCATGGGCAGCATGCCGGACGGCACCAAGCGGTTGAAAAGAAAGAATGGCGAGGAGCTGAGCCACTTCATGGCGCAGTCGTCATTTGCTGAATACGCCGTAGTGGATGAATCGGCAGCAATCAAGGTCAGAGAAGATGCACCGCTGGATGTAGTCTGCCTGTTGGGCTGTGGTGCTTCCACAGGAATTGGCGGGGTGATAAACCGGGCGGGGGTAAAGGCCGGAAGCAGCGTGGCTGTATACGGCTGCGGTGGCGTGGGGCTGGCTGCGATCATGGCGGCAAAGCTTGTAGGCGCTCGTCAAATCATCGCCGTGGATATGCTGGATAAGAAGCTGAGGTTTGCCCGGGAAATTGGAGCAACCGACCTGGTCAATGCCTCCAAAGACGACCCTGTAGCTAAGATTGCGGAAATCGCCAACGGCGGTGTGGACTATGCTTTTGAAGCTATTGGCAATACTGCGGCTATGACCCAGGCTGTTCACTCAGTTTACTCGCGACCCGGCGGTATAGCTGTTATCTTGGGGCTTGCGCCCATTGGAGCTACTTTCTCTATGGAGGCCTGGCGTTTTCTGAGAGAGGTTACGGTCACAGGTTGCACCGTGGGCAGCATACGGCCTCAGATTGACATCCCTCACTACATAGACCTGTTTATGTCGGGCAAACTCCCTCTGGACAAGCTGATTTCAGCGCACTATCCGCTGACACAAATCAACAAGGCCATTAAAGACACCATAGATGGAAAGATTATGCGTGGCGTAATCACATTTTAGGTATAGAGAGGTTGGCAGCGATGTTCTTCCGATCGACGGGGCTGGGCAAAACCCAGTTGGCTGGTAAAGTGGTAGAAATGAAACGTCAGGGTGACTACCTGATCATGCATGTAGATACTACCGAACCGGTGAAGTGGCGGATTCGAGCCGCTATGAGCTTCGGAGACCTGGCTACGGTGGTAAAGGCTTGTATGAAGATGGCAATTCTTAGTTTCTTGCTATCCCCCAAGCAATGGTTTAATAAGCAGCCCAAGCATCCCGGAGACTTCTAGTTAGGAGGTGAGCAGTGGCGCTGGAAATACCCGAAGACATCAAAGACTTAATATATAGGACATGGATGCCTGCCCTTATGACGGCGATGTTTGAAGCAGTCAAGGCGCTTCCCCCGAAGCACAGGAAAGCCGTTCTAAAGAGTGTCTGCGTGACCTGCGAGGACATGGCTATGGCAGGAGCGCTAGGGATTCAGCCTGGCATGAGCTGGGATGAATACGTGAAATTTGTGAAAGAAGTGCCTCCCCCCATAGGCCCGTGGACTATAAAGGGGAAGGATAATGTTTACGACCTGTCCTATGAAGCCACCATCGGGGAAGATGGCAAGCCGCTGTGTCACTGTCCTTTCGTCTTACTGGGTATACGGGAGCCGCTGCCCGAATGCTGTGACAGCGGTGCCCGTCTGGCGGGGAAGATGATGGCGGCTGCCACCGGGAAAACCGTGACTAAAACTGAAGTAGTTTGCAGCCCGGCGAGAACCTGCGCAGCAGTTTGCCACTATAGAGTGAGGCTTAAGCCCTAGTGCTCGATCCGGAAGTTATATGGCAGGAGGTATCCTGGAGCAGATGCTCCAGGCGTGCGGTTGGAGCGGGTGCTTCAACCTACCCATAGGGCTTTGGTAAGGAGAGAGAAACATGATTAATAAAGTGTTTACCAGCTTCGATGAAGCGGTTGCCGATATCCCCGATGGCGCTTCCATTGCTGCAGAGTGCTGGGGCTATCCAGCCACTCCTCAGAACTTGATAGCAGCCCTCAAGAGGAAGGGGGCGAAAGACCTTACTATTATCACCCATACATTCATACCCATGGTTTATAGCGAAGAGGATGCTGCCCTCCCCTCACTCCTGCTGCCCCAGATGAAGAAGCTGATAACATCCATCGCAGGCATCATGAACCTCGGTGCCGGCGCCTTTTTACAAGAATACGTAGACAAGGGGCTGGAGATAGAGATCGTCGGCCACGGCACGCTGGCAGCGAGGCTTCAAGCTGGCGCCCTTGGCCTGGGCGGCATCTATGACCCTATTGGCCTAGGTACTTTGCTAGAAGAGGGCAAAGAGAAGAGAGTTATCAAAGGCAGGGAATACCTTTTCCAGGAGCCGATAAAGCCAGACTACGCGTTCATCGTGGCTCATAAGGCTGACAAACTGGGCAATCTGGTTTTCAAAGGCGGATATAGAGGAGACCAACCTGCTATGGCGATGGCAGCTAAAACTACCATCGTGGAGGCGGATAAGATAGTGGAGGTTGGTGAGATAGATCCTGAGCATGTAGTAGTTCCCGGGGCATTTGTTGACCGCATCACAGAGATACCTGAAGATGGCTATGGCACACCAGAAAAAGGCGCGAAGCTGATCGGCCTGCTGACACAGATCAGCAGCGTACGCGACCTGCTGTTCGGTAAGGTCGAGCAGAGATAGCCAAATAAATGTCATTCCTGCGAAAGCAGGAATTCAGGCGGCAGAGTAGTGGCAATTCATGAATTGCCACTGCAGGGAGGCTCACTATGAAACAAAGACTCGATGAAGATACCATGGCGATGAGAGCGGCCAAGGAGCTTAAAGACGGCGACTGCGCTAACCTGGGGTTCGGTCTGCCAACTCTTTGCGCACTCTATGTGCCTGAGGGCATCAGATTTGAGGCCGAGGCGGGCATCCTGGGTTACGGGCCTTTGGTACAGGCGAATGAGGCAGAAAAGGCAGACTGGCACTACATAGACGCCAGCGGCAGATTCACCAGACCTGCCCCCGGTATGGCGTGCTTCGACGTGGTGGCCTCATTTTGCATGATAAGGAGCGGACGCCTCATAAGCATCATGGGCGGTTTTCAGGTTTCCGAAAAGGGCGACCTGGCAAACTGGAACACAGGCAGTGGAATGCTCGGCGGCACTGTAGGCGGTGCCATGGACCTTGCTAACGGTGCGAAAAAGGTAATCATTATGATGCAACACACCACCAAGGATGGTAAGCCCAAGATTGTGAAGAAATGCAGCTACCCCATCACTGCCAGGGAATGCGTTGACCTGATAATAACTGATCTGGCGGTTATCGAGGTCATACCCAGGAAAGGGCTTCGGTTGCAGGAAGTGGCGCCAGGATGGACACCCAAAGAGATTCAGGCTCTGACCGAGGCCAGGCTTATCATACCTAAAGATGTCAAAGAGATAGAGCTGTGATGGCATATTTAAGAGGCTCACAGGCATGAAAGTGATCGGCATTTGCGGTTCCCCCCGAAAAGGCAACATAGAGTGGATGCTGACGAAGCTGCTCGAAGGAGTTGCCAAGAGCGGGGTGGAGACCGAGTTGATTTTGCTCAGGGAACTATCGATTAAGGGCTGCGACGGCTGCCTGAGCTGCGAGATGGGTGGAGCAGAGCGGAAAGGACGCTGCAGGATTCAGGATGACATGCAGATTATTTACCCCAAGCTGCTGGAAGCCGATGCCTGGGCTCTAGGCACGCCGGTATACTTCGAATTGCTCTCTGGAATGCTCAAAAACTTCATGGACAGGACTTGCCCCATCTGGCCGAAGCTGGAGGGCAAGCCGGTGGTGGGCCTTGCCGTAGCAGAGGAAGGCATTGGCAAGGCGATAGAGAACCTGATGACTTACGCTTCTCTCTGTGACATGCCATGGGTAGGGCAGGTTACCGCTCTGGCAAAGACTCCCAAGCAAGCGTCCAAAGATAAAGAGTTGGAGAAGCGCCTGGAGAAACTGGCAAATAAGCTGGTCAATGTGCTTAAAGCCCGCTAAATAAATTACCTCCAAGTCTCCTAATCGAAACCATCTACGTTTCCAAGAAGATATAGATTTTTTATTCGAGCGAGATGTGGCATAGCCTTTCCTTTTAAATCCCCTTTCGTAAAGGGGGCTAGGGGGATTACGCTCTGTTTGACATTCTCTGATAATATGTCACCATGATAGATAACTATTTCTTTTTCTAGTGGCTAATTCGCGTCGATGGGAGGTTTGGAGAATGAGAAGCGACCCGGTAAGAGTCAGGTATATGTTCTTTCAGGCCATGGGCAGGACTATGGAGGAGATGGAAAAGCCCATGGTGGCCATTGTTAATTCCCGGAACGAGCTGGTGCCGGGGCACATCCATCTTAACGAAATTGCGAACTCTGCCAGGGAAGGAGTTATTTCAGCAGGCGGGACGCCCTTTGAGTTCCCCGCCATCGCTATTTGCGACGGGCTGACTATGGGACATGCCGGCATGTGCTATCCGTTAGCCAGCCGTGAGCTAATCGCCGACTCCATTGAGGCTATGCTGGAAGCACACACACTTGATGCCATGGTACTGGTCACCGGCTGCGACAAGATTACTCCGGGGATGATGATGGCGGCGGCGAGGCTTGATGTTCCTTCAATCATAATCAACGGCGGGCCCATGCTTGCCCGCAAGTTCGGCGAGGGCAGGCCGGGCGCTATCGAGATTGAGCTTACCGGCTGCGGAGCCTGTCCCGGTCTCTTCACTGCCAACAGTATGGCCTGCATGGCCGAAGCCCTGGGAATGGCCTTACCCTGGAATAGCTGTATCCCTGCCGCCTACGGTCAGCGCCGCGTGCTGGCCAAACAGTCTGGGGTAGCCCTGATGAAGCTCTGGGACAAGCAGATAACGCCCTCGCAGATTCTCATCAGGAAAGCCTTCGAGAACGCTATCAGGGTTGATATGGCCATAGGGGGCAGCTCCAACACTATTCTGCACCTCCTAGCTCTCGCTCATGAAGCTAAAATCGATATCGACCTCGATCTTTTTGACAAGATGAGCCGCACTACGCCCAGGCTCTTGAATCTCAGCCCGGCGGGGCTCTATTTCATGGATGACCTGTATGAGGCCGGGGGACTGGTCGCAGTGATGAAGGAGCTTTCCCGAAAGGGGATGTTACATCTTGACGCCTTAACTGTAACCGGGAAGACCATGGGAGAGGTCATAGAGGATGCCCAGATTACCAGGCCTGAAGTCATCAGGAGCATAGACAACCCCTTTGACCACCAGGGCGGATTAGCTATTTTATATGGAAACATAGCCCCTGAAGGCGCGGTGGTGAAACAGGCAGCAGTGAGGCCTGAGATGCTGAGGCACTCAGGCCCGGCACGGGTCTTTGATATTGAGGAGGAGGCGGTGGATGCTATTGCCAATGGCAGGATAAAAAAGGGCGATGTGGTGGTAATCAGGTACGAAGGCCCCAAGGGCGGCCCGGGATTCAGGGAGATGCTTATGGCGACCATGACCATAGTGGGGATGAGGTTAGAGGGCGAGGTGGCCCTGATTACCGACGGTAGGTTCTCCGGAGCCACCAGCGGGGCGGCCATAGGTCATATCTCGCCTGAAGCTATGGAAGGCGGCCCCATCGCCATCATAGAAGAAGGTGACATCATCGAGTTCGATATCCCCAAGAGGACGTTGAACATCAAACTGCCTCAGAAGGAGATAAAGAGAAGGCTTGCCCAGTGGTCGCCGCCGCCTCTGAAGAGGGAAGTTAAGAGCTATCTGAGGAGGTACTCAGCGCAGGTGACCTCAGCCAGCACAGGAGCTATTCTTAAGGAGCCGTCCCCACACGTGTGATCCAGTCAAGAGGTGAACTTACATCTTCTAGTTCTTGTTCTGGACAGTCTGGACGCAGGGATGTTCCAGGGAAAATGTCACGATGTCAGTAGCTATCTCAGTAGCAGAACCTTTGTGTAGAGTTATTCCGAGTCCGCAGTTCAGGCACTGCACCACGCCAATGCTCTCATCTTCTGGCTCGTCCCAGACCACGAAATTAATTATCCTCCCGTCCTTCGTTCTAATTACCATAATGTTATTCCTACCTTAACTGGCCCTTTGCTGTCTCACTCAAGGCGAAATTGGGTTCTTCTTTCTGATATGCTTCGTTGCGGTGCCATGTCTTTGAACTATCGTACTGGTACTTTCGTTCTCAGTATGATATTTGGCCTTGTAAGGAGCAAGATGAATTTACTGGACACATCTTCAATCTAGCTCCAAAAATTTACAAAGCGTGGAATGTGCCGGGAATAAATTGTGGTAAAGTAGCCACTCTTAGGCGAAGTAGCTTATGCAGTCAGCAGACCAATTTGGGATATCGGATACTTGAGGACTAATTTGCTCCTTGTGGGAGGTTGTCATCCCACAAGCAATCTCAAATATGTTAGAGAAGCTAAATCAATATTCTGGCTGAGTCTCAGTAAGGCTTCATGCGGCGATCCAAGTCAATGACAAACAAAGGAATCTAAGTAAGTCATGAAGTCACCCGAGGTCTCTATCCTATCGTGAGTAGTGCTATTTACGGTCGATATAATGAAGGTTCTATTACTCCTGTCACAGAAGAAGGTTGAAAGAACTCCATTCAGAGAGACACTTGCGTTAATATTGGAGGTAACGGTATATAGTTTGTAAACTACACGGTGTCCCGCATGTGTCGTCTCCATTGCAGGTGACCATTGGTATGTCTTATCCGTAATACCTGCCGCCTCCACTCCCTTCACGCACTCGTCCAGGTATTGATTCAAATCGCTGGCGTTGCTGTCCAAGTATCCCGGAGTGTAGGACACCACGAAATATTCATTTTCAGACGTGGTTAAGTCAATCCCGCTGACTGAGACGAAGACTGCACCGTTTTCGTCCACCTTATCAGCAACCACCCCAAAGGTTTTTGGGTATTTAAACGAGAAGTCATGGCCGGAATAAGTCTGTAGTTGAGTGTTTTCCGTCTTCCCTCCACAACTAATGGCGCTAATGAAGACCGCTGTGAGCAACATTGCAACCAGCACTACTTTCATTATCCTCATGGGCCTCTCCCTGTAGCTTTTCGCCCTGTTGTTTCGCCACGATATTCTACCACGAAATATGAAGAACTTACAAGAGAATATGTCAAAGTGGTGCATTTCCTCCCCACCTCCCCTGTAATCAACCCTCCAAAACACGGTGGTTCATGCTCCATTTTGAAAGGCGACTTTTTTCTGTTTTTGCGTTAAAATAGTCACACAAGAAGTTGTCCAAGGGGGGTTTGCTATGGAGGCAGGTAAAGGTTCAGCCGACCTGGAGCAAGAAGTCCTCGGCCAGAGTCTGTGTACAAGCTGCGGCGCATGCGTAAACATCTGCCCCTATATCAAAGTGGTCAGGGACAGAGTGGCCGTAATCGAACCCTGCGGTCTTACTGAAGGGAAGTGCTACGATTTCTGCCCCCGCACGCCCACAGATATCGCTGCCCTGGATAAAAGCGTATTCGGCAAAACGCGCAGCGATTTCTCACTCGGGCCTTATATCTCCATCGAAATGGCGCAGGCAAAAGACAGCGAGATACGCTGCCGTGCTCAGTACGGCGGCGTGATCTCTGCCCTGATGAAATACGCCCTGGACGCAGGTGAGATTAAAAATGCTGTGCTCACCAGGCCCTTCGACGGGGCCATGATGCCCGCATCTGTGGTGGTAGAGGAGAGCAGGCAATTAGAGGAATGCGCAGGATCGAATTACGTATCATCCGCTACGCTGGCAAGAATGAACGAGGCGACAAGGCAGGGCAAGAATTCCATAGGGCTGGTCGGTATACCGTGCCAGGTAATGGCTTTGAGGAAGATGCAGGCTTCAAGGCACGACACTGGAGCTAAAGGGGTGAAGCTCGTCATCGGGCTTTTTTGCACCTGGGCGCTGTCCTATAAAGGCTTCTCCGAGTTCCTCAAAAAGAAAGTAGACCTCTCTCAGGTCAGGCGTATCGATATCCCGCCCCCTCCGGCCAATGTCATGGTCGTGGAGACAACAGCAGGCGACATCAGGTTATCTCTAGACGAGGTGCGGAAATTCATCAAGCCTACCTGTAGCGTCTGCTACGATATGACCTCGGAGTTCGCCGATGTATCGGTGGGCATGGTGGAAGGAGTCGAAGACTGGAACACCTTTATAGTTAGAACTCCGGCGGGGGAAAATTTTATTGATAAAGCGAAAAAGGCAGGTGTAATCAATACCAAACCTTTGGAGGAAACGAGGCTGGAGCACCTGAAACAGGCATCGTCCATAAAGAAGAAGAGGGCGGTGGACGCAATACAGAAGAGGACTAACGACAAGAAAAACCTGCTATACCTGCGTCTCAGCGCTCAGGAGAAGAAAAAGTTCCTTTAGGGGTGCAATATGGGGACACTAGAGCTAGATAAACCAGGCAAAACCGTGCTCATGATGGGGGATGAGGCTATCGCCCGGGGCGCTATCGAGGCTGGAGTTGACTTCTGCGCCTCCTATCCGGGTACCCCTGCCACGGAGGTTCCCGAGTCCCTGGCGCGTGTGTCTGAGCATTTTGGCATATATGCTGAATGGTCTACCAACGAGATTGTGGCCTTCGAAGCGGCAACTGCCGCCTCGCTCGCCGGCTTGAGGGCGTTGGTAGCTATGAAACAGAACGGCGTCAACGTGTGTGCGGATTTCCTGATGACGGTCAATCTCGCCGGCATCAACGGCGGCCTTGTCCTGGTAGCCGGAGATGACCCCTCAGCCATATCCAGCAGCAATGAACAGGATAGCCGTAGCTATGCCAGGTACGCTGACCTCCCGCTCCTGGAGCCGGCTGATTTCCAGGAGGCTAAGGATATGACAAAGTGGGCATTCGAGCTTTCTGAGAAGCTCGGACTGCCCTGCATACTGAGGAGTGTCACCAGGCTATCTCACAGCAGGGGAAACGTTAAGCTCGGCGTACTTCCCGAAAAGACGAGGAAAGCCAAATTCGAAGGTGTGTACATTTCCGGGGCCTTCGCGGCTGCACAGCACGCTGCGCTTCATCAGAAGCTGGAGCAGGCGCGGGAAGAATTTGAGACGTCCCCGTTCAACTTTTATGTCGGCCCTAAGAAGGCGAAATTCGTCATAGTGACTAGCGGCACAGGCTGGCTCTATTCACGTGAGGCGGTGGCAGCGCTGGGGCTTGAGGCTAAGGTGGGGATTCTGAAAATCGGCACCACCTGGCCGCTTCCGGAGAAATTCATCGTCGACCACCTGAAAAATGTCGCTGAGATACTCATCGCTGAGGAGGTAGACCCCTTCCTGGAGCAAAACATAAAAATCCTGCTGGCGGAGCAGGCCAAGACCCTGGGGCCAATCGAAGTCTACGGCTCAAAATCAGGACACCGCCCGGCTTATGGTGAGATGAACCAGGATAAAGTCGTTCAGGCCTTGGCAAGCATTAGGGGTCTGCAACTCAAGGCCAGAGACGAAAAATATATTGAGCAGGCAAAAGAACTGGCCCTAACCTATATACCTCCCAGGATGCCCACCTTTTGCACCGGCTGCCCGCACAGGGCATCCCTTTGGGCCATAAAGTCCGCCCTCAAGCTGGACGGGCGGGATGGCTTTGTTACCGGAGACATAGGATGCTACGCCATTGGAGCGGGGCCCGCCGGCTACTTCCAAATAAAGACCATCCATTGTATGGGCGGCGGTATCGGCCTGGCCAACGGGTTCGGCAAGCTCGACAGGTTTGCTTTCAACCAGCCTGTGATCGCAGTCTGCGGCGATTCCACCTTCTATCATGCCGCCATCCCGGCGCTCATCAACGCCCAGGTTCACAACAGCAATGTCTTGATGGTGGTGCTGGACAACGGCGGCACGGCGATGACAGGTTTTCAACCTCACCCGGGCTCCGGGTTCGACGCCCTGGGACGATCCGCGCCTACCGTGGAAATCGAGAACATATGCAGGGGCATAGGTGTCGAAGTCAGGGTAAGAGACCCCTTCGAGATAAGTCAGGCCGTACAGGAACTTTACGATATGCTTCAGGAGGACGGTCCCAGGGTGATGGTCTTCCGCAGAAGGTGCTTCCGCATCGAGGCCAAAGAGAAGCTGCAGAAAAAATACTACGTCGACCAGACCAGATGTATCGGCGATGACTGTGGCTGTGCTCGTTTCTGCAGCAGGGTGTTCAACTGCCCCGGCATAATCTGGGACCAGGAGGCGCAGAAGGCGAAGATTGACGAGGTTGTGTGCACCGGCTGCGGAGTTTGCGCTACGCTTTGTCCCGGAGGGGCTATCAAAGTTCGGGGGGCTGCGTCATGACTTTAGAAAAGGATCCGCTGAATCTAATCATAGCAGGCGTCGGCGGCCAGGGTAACATCCTAGCTTCACAGATAGTGGCTACAGCCGGCATAAAGGAAGGACTCTATGTAACCGTGGGAGAGACCTACGGTGCTTCCCAGAGGGGAGGCCCGGTGATGAGCCATGTACGCTTCTCCGCAAAGGCGCAGTGCGGTCCTCTGATACCAGAGGGTGAGGCGGATATTATCGTCGGGCTAGAGCCCATAGAAGCTCTGCGTATTATCGCCGATTACGGCAGCCCAGCTACCAGGGTTATCGTCAGCCCCAGACCTATCTATCCTATCTGGGTTCTATCGGGGCAGGCCAAATATCCTCCCGTGGAAGAGGTTGTACAAAAGCTGGGGGAACTGGTAGCGGAAGTCAGGGTGGTCAAAGCCATCGAGGAAGGTGAGACAGGTCTCGCGGCCAACGTTGTTATGGTGGGTGCCCTCGCCGGCTCTGGCATGCTCCCCATTACAATGAAGAATTTCGAGGGGTCGATAAAGGAAATCGTGTCACCCAAAGATTTAGATTTGAATCTGCGTGCCTTCAAGAAGGGTGTGGAGTTAGCTGGAGGTAAGGCCGCTGTGCCGGTACCAGTGAAGACAAGGAAGCGTAAGTGATATAAAGGCTGTCAACCAGAGTGATGTCGATTCGACAGTAGATATATGTCTAAATCTGATTCGCTCTTAAACTTGCACTTTGTACAACCGGGGGACTGACTGGTGCGGCACCTCAATTTCGGCAATTTTAGCTGCTCTGAAATAATACTGCAATCATCCCATCCTTACGTTAGCCCGGAAATGGGCGTGTTTGACTCGTTGTTCAAATAGAGGAGTAGTTCAATGGCAAGCAAAAGTAAGGTTGCGAGAAAGGTATCAGGCCCGACTGGAGCGGAACCATGGAAAGGATCGAAGGAATGGCATAGGGCTCTGGTTGAAACCCTGGGCAGAGCAGGGTATGGGATCATTGTCCTGCAAAATACTCCAGAGCAGGAAGCAACCGTTGTATTCGTCAGTGATGAAGCCTGTAAGATGGCGGGTTATTCGCCTACTGAGGTACTTTCAAAGTCTGTTTGGGACTTCTTTGAGTCTTCTGAACTTGCCAAGATGCAGGAACAATATAGACAAAGGCAGAGTGGCGAGCAAGTACCCAATTATTATGAGACTACCGTGCTACGCAAAGACGGCACCCCGCTGCCCATCGAAGCCAGTGCAAGTACCATGAGCTACGATGGTAATATAGCAACAGTCCTTTTCTTCAAGGATATCACCGGACAGAAAGAGATGCAGCGGGAGTTGGACGAATACCGTCGCCATCTTGAGGAACTGGTGGCAAAGCGCACGGCTGAGCTGAGAGAAACAAACGAGCGGCTTCAGCACGAAATCACTGAACGCAAGCAAATTGAACTGGTTCTTCGGGAAAGCGAAAAATACTTCCGGTCGCTCATCGAAAACTCGCAGGAAGTCATCGTCGTTCTCAATAGTGATGGTACGATACGGTACCAAAGCCCCTCGGCAAGGCACGTGACAAAATACTCTCCGAAAGTCAGGCAGGGAAGTAGCATTTTCGAGTTTGTCCATCCTGACGATTTGCCGCGTCTGGCGCGGCAGTTTGAAGAGATGAAAACGAGTCCCGGCGCTACGGTACATTCGGAGTTTCGTGGCCTTTGGAAGGATGGCTTGTGGCATTATGTGGAAGGCTCTGCTCGAAATCTATTGCACGATCCAATAGTTGCGGGCATAATTGTTAACTTCCGCGATATCACTGAGCGCAAGCAGGCGGAAGAGAAGTTGAAGAACAGTGAAAGATATTTCCGGTCCCTCACCCAAAACGCACTCGATGTTACAATCGTAATCGGTCGGAATGGGATGGTAAAATACGCGACCTCTTCTGTTGAGCCTCCACGCGGATATAAACCGGAAGAGATAATCAACACAAACGGTTTTTCGACAGTCTACCCGGATGATATACCAAAAGCTATGAATGTCTATAATGAGTTGATGCGGAACCCAGCTGCTTTAGTGAGAACAGAAGTGCGTGTTTTGCATAAAGATGGCTCGCGGCGTGTTGTTGAGGCCGTAGCCAGAAACCTCCTTGACGACCCGATAGTGGAGGGAATCATCGTTAGCTACCGCGACGTTACTGAACGCAGAGAGGCAGCAGAGAAATTACAGCAGCTTTATCAGCAGGAAAAAGATTTACGACAGCAGCTCGAAATGGAGATGAAGAGGAGAGTAGAGTTCACCAGGGCACTGGCGCACGAGTTGAAAACTCCGCTAACGCCGATGGTGATTTCAAGTCAAGTGCTAGCCTCTGAACTCAAGGAAGAGCCTTTGTTAAGTCTGGCTAGAAACCTCAGCCGCGGTGCCTCTAGTCTCAGTAGCCGGATAGATGAGCTTCTCGACCTGGCGAAAGGGGAGATAGGCATGCTCCAGTTGAAAATGGAGCCGTCGGATATATCGCACCTGCTTAGGGAAGCAGCAGAGTATGTGTCTCCGGTAGCTTTGAGTCGTGGCCAATTCCTGATTATAGAGCTTCCCGATTCGCTGCCCTTAGTTGAGGCTGATAAGGTCAGGTTGCGGCAAGTTGTGTTGAATCTGCTCAACAATGCCCTGAACTATACTCCCGAAGGGGGAAGGATTACTTTGAGAGCAGCGCAGAAGGAGGCTGGTCTGGTAGTGGAGGTCGAGGACAACGGCCCGGGTATAGCGGAGGAAGGGCAGCAGCACATGTTTGAACCTTATCGCCGCATGGAGGTTACCGGAGAGCGACTGAGTGGACTGGGGTTGGGACTCGCTCTGTGTAAGACGCTGGTAGGTCTTCATGGTGGACAGATATGGGTGAAAAGCTCTGTGGGCAAAGGCTCGATTTTTGGTTTCTCACTGCCTTTGGAAACCGCCAATAGTGAGGCATCGGAGGAGAGCCGTTGAAAGCGCTGATCATCGAAGACGATCCGGGGATTGTAGAGTCTATTTCCCTGGCGCTGCAGATACGCTGGCCGGATACCCAGATAGTATCCACACACTTGGGGAAGAAGGGCATAGATTTAGCGGAAAGCGAAGACCCTGATATAGTGATACTCGATTTGGGACTTCCTGATATAAGCGGTTTCGATGTACTGAAACAGGTCCGCTCTTTTTCCTCCGCACCAATTATTATCCTCACCGTGAAGGCGGATGAAGCCGATATAGTCAAAGGCCTCGAGTGGGGAGCGGATGATTACATGGTGAAGCCGTGCAGTCAATTAGAGCTTCTGGCAAGGGTGAAGGCCAGGATACGCGATAAAGGCCGCTCCGTTAAAGAGGCTCCTCTATCTTATGGGCCGCTGCGATTTAATCCCTCGACGCACAACCTCATGATCGAAAATAGAGAGATAAAACTCACTACCATTGAGTCTCACATCATCCATCATCTGATGAAGAACGCCGGTCAGGTTGCGACATACTCTAGCCTTGCCGAAGAAGTATGGGGTGAAGATTACCCCGGATCTATTGATAGCCTCAGGGTTCATATCAGGCGCTTGAGGGAAAAAGTAGAGGCAGATCCCGGCCAGCCACAGCTTATCCTCACCAAAGCCGGCATAGGATATTTTTTGGCCAAACCAAACAATATCTGATCTGCGGCTCACGCCCAGCCCGGGTAACCTCTTTGAAGTAATCCCATTTGTCTAAGAATGGTTATTATAATATACTTATACGAAGATTAAGAAAATGGTACTAATTGTAATGTCTTTGTAATGTCTTTGTAATATTTCCAGTGTATTCTGTAATCGAATTGTAATCGTATAAGTATAAAATATACCTATAGGAGTTAAGTCAGGGAAACCTGTCGATATCTTGTTTATAGACTGCGAGGGAGAGGAGGCAGAACATGAAAATTGTTCTGGAGCAAATCGGTGGAAATAACCACCCGAATGTCGAGCGGGCCAGAGAGGAAGTCATAAGAGTTCTAGGCTTCAGGGGCACTGTATCTAATGCCAAGGCTGAAAAGTCTAGGGTAGTAGTAGAGTTCGAGGTAAGCCCACAATGGGATTTGCCCCTTGAGGACAAAATCGATTACCTCAAAATGTGGATGCCCGCCAAAGTTAAAAGCGTCTTCAAAGTCGTAGACTTGGCTTTGTAATCTAAGTAATATAAACTGCCTTTACCCTGAATGAGAGAGGATTTTTAATCTTTTCTCAGAAGCATAAGTAAGATTTTATGCAGTTCCCCGAGACCTCTTCAACTTCTCAGTGAGCATAGGCACTACCTTAAACAAATCGCCCACTATCCCGTAAGTAGCTACCTGGAAGATAGGCGCGTTCGGGTCTTCGTTGATGGCGATGATGCATTCAGAGGTTCCCATGCCAGCTATGTGTTGCACTGAGCCGGAGATGCCGCAGGCGATATAGAGCTTGGGACAAACAGTCTTCCCCGTTTGGCCGACCTGGTGCGAATAGGAAATCCAGCCCTCATCCACAGGAGGACGCGAGGAACCGACAGCAGCCCCCAGCACCTCAGCCAGCGCTTTTATAATCTGAAAATTATCGGGCTTCCCCAACCCGCGCCCGCCTGAGACGATGATATCAGCCTCGTCGAGCTTGACCTTCTCGGTCAGGTCTTCGATGAAGCGAAGAAGCTTGGTCCTCGATGTGACGGCCTCCTTTTTGAAGTCCACTTTTATTATCTGACCCTTGCGCTCTTTGCTTGCTGTTCCTCTCTTGAACACGTGCGGGCGGACAGTTGACATCTGGGGCCTTTTTGCCTGACACATGATGGTTGCCATTACATTGCCGCCGAAGGTGGGGCGGGTCTGCAGCAGGAGCTTGGTCTCCGGGTCGATGTCGAGGCCGGTGCAGTCGGCGGTGAGCCCGGTATAAAGCAAAGCGGCTACCCTGGGAATGAAGGAACGGCCCATAGCGGTAGCGCCGGCGATGAGTATCTCCGGCCTGTGCTTCTTAATAAGGTCCAGGAGCAATTCCGTATATAAGTCCTCCTGGTGGTCTGACAGCGCGGCGTCATCGGCCAGATAGACCTTGTCAGCGCCGTAGCAGATAAGCTGCTCCACATCCTCGACGTTATGTCCGAGGCAAATTGCGGATAGCTCGGTGCCCAGCTTGTCAGCCAGCTTTCTGCCCTCTGAGACCAGTTCGTATGCTACGCTTTTCATTTTGCCATCTCGCTGCTCGGCGAAAACCCAGACGCCTTTGTAGCCCTCGCTTACCTTCTGCTCGGCTTTCTCGATTTTTATGGCTTCGAAGGTGCACTCATCCACGCAGGCGCCGCAGAGGTTACAGCCTTCTTTGATGCGCACCTTGTCATTGATCAACTCCATCACACCGAAGGGGCACACTGACACGCACGAGCCGCAGCCGGTGCATTTCTCAATGTCTATCTCTATTCCCATATCTGCCTCTACCAAGTCTATTCCCTCGAAATTCCTCTCTCTCCAGGGGAGAGAGGAGTCTTTAACCATTGTGGTCGGAGCACTCGCTCTGACCTAGTTATGCCACTCCTGCGGAAGCAGCAGTCCAGGTGCCTGGATTCCCGCTTGCGCAGGAATGACACGACGGCCTATTTTTCTGCTCGCTGTAGATGTTATCATCCACCCACAACCGTTGTCATTCTGACCCTGAACGTAGTGAAGGGGAAGAATCTCGAGACCCTTCGCTTCGCTCAGGGTGACATATAATTGGAATGTTGGGTTCATTTTACCCCCTACTTATCTACATTTTCTCTAAATCAAGTTGGCTGATATCGTTCAATGTTTTCGGTACGTACACTGGCAGATAAAGGATGGAGGAGTTAGCCTTCTTAGATTTCTCAAGGTACCGCTCGTTATTCTGCAAAGCATCCGAATTGAAAATAATTAGCTTGTAGTCAGATTTTTCAGCTTCATTACTTTGAAGTTTTTTAATTGTATAAGCCAATTTCTTTTTGAAAAGCGATGGAGCGACATGAAAAGCTTCGCCGATGAGATGAACGTTGCCTGAGTAAGCCTCTAGATCATTACCGTCTTTTATGCCAAATCGGGCTTTATACTCCGTGAATGGTAATCTCGCGTTGTCAACCATAGGCTCAGTCAGAATCTGCTCAACTCCGAGCCAAATGACTAAATCTGAAAAGACTCTATTCGCTACCTCGAAAAGACTAACTTTATCGTATGGACCGGAATTAACGGGGTCACGTTTTAAATGGTACATGAACTCTAGGATATCTTTGTGAGGCATAGGATGTTTTAAAGACTTGATTAAGTCCAGATAATTGGCAAATTTTTCCTTAATGTTCATTAAGGTTAATAGTTCGAGGTTATTCATTATTTTGTTTAACTCTATAATTTTAGAAAATGGTTCGAATATATTTCCGCCGCGGGCTTAAACTATCTTCTCCAGCCTCTCTGCCAGCTTCTCTACCTGCTCTTCCAGTGTCCCCTCCAGCATCTCGCTCTTGTGCTCTCTCTTGGGGAAGAATATCTTGACTACCCGGGTAGGGGAGCCTGATATGCCTGCTTTGTCCGTCTCCACGCCTATGTCCGCTGCCGTCCAGACGGCTATCTTGGCAGTCTTAGCTTTCATCGAGCCGCGCAGCGAGGGCAGACGGGGCACGTTTATCTCTTTGGCCACGGTGATTACAGCGGGCAAAGTCGTCTCGATTTCCTCATGTCCCTCCTCGATCATGCGCTGCACCCTGATGTGCTTATCCTTTATCTCCTCGACCTTGCTTACGTAGGAAATAAAGGGTATCTTCAGCATCTCGGAAAGCTCGGGGCCCACCTGCCCGGTATCGCCATCCAGCGTCTGACGTCCGCAGATTATGATGTCGTAGTTTGCTATCTTGGCTGCCGCTTTGGAGAGTACGTACGATGTAGCCCAGGTATCAGAACCAGCGAAGGCACGGTCGCTGAGCAAAATAGCATCGTCTGCGCCCAGGGATATCGTCTCCCTCAACGCTTCCTCTGCCTGGGGAGGCCCCATAGTGATGACCGTGACCTTACCGCCGTATCTCTCCTTCAGGCGAACGCCTTCCTCCAGAGCGTAGGCGTCGAAGGGGTTAACGATGCTTTTCACACCCTCACGGACCAGCGTATTGGTCTTGGGGTCTATCTTAATCTCAGTGGTTCCCGGTACTTGCTTTATGCAGATGACGATGTTCATTCCCGCAGCCCTTTTCTTCTTAATAGCTCGAGGGCGATGACATTTCTGAGCACCTGGTTGGTGCCCTCATAAATCTGGTTGATCTTAGCGTCGCGCATCATCTTCTCTACCGGGTAATCGCGCATGTAGCCCACACCGCCGAATACCTGCACGGCATCGGTGGTCACCTTCATCGCCATATCTGTGGCGAAGACTTTGGCCATAGCGCCTTCCTCGGTGAAATTTTTCGCTCCGCTATCTATAGTCTTAGCTGTGGCGTAGACCAACGCCCTGGCTGCCTCCAGTTCCATAGCCATGTTTGCCAACATATGCTGGACTGCCTGAATGGCCGAGACGGGGTGGCCGAACTGGACACGCTGTCGAGCGTAGTTTACTGCTGCCTCCAGCGCCCCCTGCGCCAGCCCAATTGCCAGCGCGCCGACTCCCGGACGAGACGAGTCCAGCGTCTTCATGGTTACGATAAACCCCAGGCCCTCTTTGCCCAGCAGGTTCTCCTTGGGGACTCGACAGTTGTGGAAGACAAGCTCTCTGGTAGCGGAGCAGCGTATACCCATTTTCTTCTCCTTCTTGCCGAAGGTGAATCCGGGTGTGCCTTTCTCCACGATGAAGGCGCTGGCGCCGCGAGCTCCTTTTGTAGGGTCGGTGAGCGCGATTACTGTATATATCTCAGCTTCTCCGCCATTGGTGATGAACTGCTTGGTGCCGTTGAGTATATAGCCATCGCCGTCACGCTTGGCGTTCGTCTTTATAGCTCCGGCGTCGCTGCCGGCACCGGACTCGGTGAGCCCGAAGCCAGTGAGCCTGGCCCCGCTGGCTATAGCAGGAAGATACTGCTGCTTCTGTTTTTCGCTGGCATAAAGCAGTATCGGGAAAGCGCCCAGAGCGTCGGCCGCGTAGGAGAGGGCTACGCCGGCGCAGGCGCGCGCCAACTCTTCTACGGCGATACAGAGGGCAAAACTTCCTTCTCCCATGCCCTCGTATTGCTCCGGAATAAAGATTCTGAACAGGTCGGCATTGGCGATGTCCTTGATTAGCTCCCAGGGGAAGTGCTCTTTCTCATCCAACTCGGCGCGCACGGGGAGTATCCTCTCTTCGGCAATCCTGCGAGCTATGCTTTTAATGAGCTTCTGCTGTTCGGTTAAGAAATACTCCAAGGTAGCTCTCCTCCGGGTGGTTTTTGTAGTTGCCTGATTTGCCAGGCGAAGAAGCCCAATGAATTGGGCAGCTATGTTTTAATTAAAAGGTCTTTTTAAAGATAATAAAATACATTTTAGCGAATTTTTAGAAGTTGGCAACTTTTACGGGGTGTAATACTGTGTAGAGGCACGGCGCACTGTGCCCCTACGATTAGCTCTCGTGCAGACATTCCACAATATCCTGGCCTTGCTTTATGATGCGGTCGATAATCTGCTTGACCGATGGTATATCGTTAATCAAGCCCGCCACTGGCCCGCAGGCAACGACACCCGCATCTACATCACCTTCAAAGAGTACCTTTTGCAGAGCCTCCCCGCCGATGTAGGTGAGCAGCTCAAAGATATCAGCGCCTCTTTTTTCCATCTCCAATACCTTCATTGCTGCTTCGTTTCTGCGTACCCGATAAGCTCTGTTCATAGAACGTTCTACATGGACGGTGTCGGTCGCCTCGGTCTGAATTAACCAGTCTTTAAACGTATCGCAGGCAGGACATTCTTTGGATGCCATGAACCGTGTGCCTATCTGGACGCCGCTTGCGCCTAGAGCCAGAGCGGCCACGAATCCTCGTCCATCGCCGACTCCTCCTGCTGCTATCACAGGTATCTTCAGCGAGTCCACCGCCAGAGGTATCATGATGGAAAGGGGCAGGTCATCGAGGCCGGTATGGCCTGCGGCATCGTAACCTACCAGAGTGACGGCATCCACACCGATTCGCTCAGCAGTTTGGGCGTGCCTTACAGCGGCACACTTGTGCAGCACTGTCACACCTTTCTTCTTGAGTCTTTCTACAAACTGCTCGGGGTTAAGGGCAGCGGTCTCGATAACCTTGACACCTTCTTCGATGACCACGTCCATGTCCTGCTCTATCTTTCGGGGGTCACGGTGAATAAGTGCTATATTTACTCCGAATGGCTTCTTAGTGAGGCTGCGGCAGAGGCGGATTTCATTCTGCAGCTCCTCTCGCGAGAAGGTAACCGCAGAGATAAGCCCGAACCCTCCGGCATTGGAGACTGCTGCTGCCAGCTTCCCCCCGCTCAGGTAAGCCATTGCGCCGCCGATGATAGGATACTTAACGCCCAATAGCTCAGTTATCCGGGTCTTGAACATAACGGATTCCTCTTTCCGTAAATATTTGTAATTAGTTTAAGAGTACCATTTGAATAGTAAGTAAGTCAATCAACGTGTAAGGGTACGGCATACCATGCCCCAACATACAAACCCTCACTGCCGGCTCTCAAAATGGCGGTAGAAATTCGAGAAGAAACCTACGGGAGATAGCCAGTCCTCCCATAACTTTCGACAGTTGACCTGAAGATTCTGGAAGTCCTCCGGCGAAAGAGAGTTATGAAACGTAACTAGCCGCTCGGCAACACTTGGCATATCTTGCTCCTCCACCCACATAAATTGCTTCCTCCAGTTTATCAACCAGTCATAAGGTAGACCACAATCTGTATCAACAAATAAGGGAACGCGGCCGCAGCTCATCGTCTCGTAGAAACGAATGGAATAATTCCCGACTCCACGTGTACACAGCACATAGTCGCTATCTAACATATTACGTACATAATCTTGGCGCGCCTTTGCCATGAGGTCTTCATCCCACTTGTCGTTACCTAAGTAAGTTCCCGCCAGGAAACCGTCGCGAACAATAAAATTCGTTTCGACAAGCGCGCTTCTAGACAGCGTGCGCATAACCCTTATACGAAGAAATTGACCCCGGGCAAAATCTGCCGTTTTACCTTGAAAAATTTGTGAGCCGTAGAACGAGAAAAGTAATCTGAGTTCAATGATTGCAAGACTGGGATAACCTTTTAAGCACCAGTTTTTGACTCGTCCTAGACTGCCCCGAGGCGAATATGCCCATCCACAAAACCCTACGGCTGGTTTTTCAGATTTGGCTCTTAAGGCTAATCGTGAGTCCAGGTATCTTTCCATGAAATCATCACACCAGAAAGGCATGGCAAACTCGTTCGGCCGTCTTTGAGAGCGGCGATAGGATGTGCGAAAGACGACAGCATTCTCAATAGGCACAGCCTCATCGGAATCGGTGACGAAGAAGATAGCGACCTTTTTACCGGCCCGTTTCGCCAGGTCGGCAAACTCAAAGGCTAGCTGTTTTGCCTTGCCATCTCTTGACACATCCTCCCAATCTGCCGGCAACACAGCTACGTCTGCATTTTCCAGTGGGACCATCTGGAATAAACGATGACTTGTATCCATATAGGGAACGATATCTGGCCTTATGGTTTCCCCCTTCTCACCCCAAAATGGGTCGAGCATAAGGACATGGGGTTGTCCCTCAGCTAAGTATCTTCGGTCAGAAAATACTCTCATTATACCCATATAGGCTTTTCCTCATCTGCTCAACGTACTAAACCAATCGATTGTCCTTGCAAGCCCTTCATTTAAGGATACCTTGGGGCTCCATCCCAGTAGCTGCCGAGCTTTTTCTATATTCGGCCTTCTTAGCCTCGGGTCGTTCTGTGGTAGAGCCTTATAAAGTATTTGGCTCTTGCTCCCAGCGATTTGCAATACTTGCTTGGCGAGTTCCAATATAGGCATCTCCTCGGGATTACCCAGATTCACCGGCTCATGTATGTCTGTTAACATTAGTTTGTATATCCCTTCAACTAGGTCTGAGACATAGCAGAAGCTCCTGGTTTGAGAGCCATCGCCAAATACGGTAAGCGGTTGGTTACTGAGTGCTTGAACAATGAAAGTAGAAACTACTCTGCCGTCATCCTTCCGCATCCTGGGTCCGTAGGTATTAAATATCCTGGCAATCTTGGTGTCAAGGCCTTTACGGCGATATGCCATGGTTGAGGCTTCGGCAAACCTTTTTGCCTCGTCATACACCGAACGTATCCCTATTGGGTTGACATTTCCCCAGTAGCTTTCGCTCTGAGGGTTTACCAGGGCATCTCCATAGACTTCTGAGCTTGAGGCAAGCAGGAACTTGGCTTTCTTGTAAATGGCTAGTTCCAGGAGATTAATGGTCCCTAAAGAACCAACTCTCAGAATCTCTAGAGCAAGCCTTTCAAAATCAACCGGGCTGGCTGGGCTTGCGAAATGGAGTACATAGTCGGCCCTGCCGTCGATACGAATAGGCTCAGTCACATCATGCTCTCTAAATTCGAATTTGCTATCGTTTAGCAGATGCCTGATATTTGCTATCCTTCCTGTAATGAGGTTGTCAACGCAGATTACCCTATGTCCCTCGGAAGTCAATAAATCACAAAGATGGGAACCAAGGAATCCCGCTCCACCGGTGAGGACTATTCTCAACGTCCTACCCCCTGGTATACAAAACCCAACTGCTTCATCTGGAGAGGATCGAAGATATTTCTCCCATCAATAATTACTGGCTGCTTGAGCAGCCTCTTTACCTTTGCCAGATCTAACTTCCTGAACTCGTCCCACTCTGTCAATATGATCAAAGCGTCACTTCCTTCCGCTACCTCGTAAGGTGTTTGGCAATACTCGACATCTCTAAGAATCACGCTTGCATTCTCGATAGCATGTGGGTCGTATGCTTTTATTCTCACATGTTCTTCTTGAAGCTTTTCTATTATGTGTATTGAAGGGGCTTCCCTCATATCGTCCGTATTTGGTTTATACGAAAGCCCGAGCACACCGACATTTTTGCCAGCTAAATTCCACAAAGCTTCCTCGACCTTTTTCACAAACAACTCTTGCTGTGAATCATTTATCCTCTGAACAGCTCTGAGAAGCTCAGAATCACACCCAACTTCTTCAACGATGTGAATAAACGCAGCCAGATCTTTAGGTAGACAATAGCCTCCATAGCCTATCCCGGCATCGAGAAAATCTTGCCCTATCCTTCTATCATAACCCATTCCCTCAGCAACCTGCAGCACATCAGCACCTACCTTTTCGCAGATTCTGGCAATAGCATTGATGTAGGATATCTTCAGGGCTAAAAAGACGTTGGAAGCATGCTTGATGAGTTCAGCCGTCTCTATGTTAGTGACGATGATGGGTGCATTTAAAGGCTTATAAAGCTCAATCATGATGTCTGCGGCGCGTTGGCTGTCAACGCCGAGCACGACCCTATCGGGATGCATGAAATCATCAATGGATTTCCCTTCTCGCAAAAATTCTGGATTGGAAACTACGTCAAAGTCACATTTATTATGGCTATTTAATTCTATTGTCCTCCTTATCCACTTACCGGTTTTTACGGGCACAGTGCTCTTCTCGACTATTACCTTATAGTCATCCATTACTTCCGCGATGCGTTTTGAAGCTGCTTCGATATATAATGAATCTGCACCACCTCCTGGCTTCTGTGGAGTGCCCACACAAACAAAGATGATATCTGCGTTCTTGCAAGCTTCCTCCACACTAGTCGAAAAAGCAAGCCTTCCCCTCTCCATATTCCTATGCACCATTTCTTCCAGTCCAGGCTCGTAGAAAGGGATCATTCCTTGCCTTAGTATCTCAATCTTCTTGAAATCATCGTCCATACATGTCACGCTGTCGCCTAAATGAGCAAGGCATGCCCCTGTGACCAAGCCAACATGCCCCGAACCGATGATACAGATTTTTCTCACTTGACCACCTTCACATGCTTTTTTAAGTTGCCACTCAGAACCTTGCCTACGCCGAACCATTTTTGACACTAAGCGTTATTGCATTTTACGCAAAACGATAGAGGTTGTAAAATTTTACATAAGGTTTTGCACAGCCTTGCTGGGGGGCACGGGGGTTGAAGATAGGGTTGCTGGACGCTCTCTCGCGTAACTGCATTGAAAGTGAGATATGTTTCAGCTATAATCTTGCCTATGGCTAAATCCAAGACCGCATTGAGAACGCATTACTGCGGGGAGCTGCGCAGGGAGCACGTCGGGCAGACGGTTACTATCGCTGGCTGGGTAAACCGGCGGCGCGACCACGGGAAATTGATTTTCATCGACCTGCGGGATAGAGAGGGTATCGTCCAGACCGTTTTCAACCCCGAGGTATCGGCCGGCGCTCACTCCACCGCTTCAGAGCTGCGAAGTGAGTATGTAGTGAGAGTGAAGGGTAAGGTGCAGCCCCGTCCCAAGGGTACGGAGAACCCCAAGCTGGCCACGGGCGAGGTTGAGCTTATCGTAGAGGAAGCCGAGTTACTCAACAGGGCGAAGACGCCTCCATTTTACATAAATGAAGAAGTTGAAGTCGATGAAGCTCTCCGTCTCAAATACCGCTACCTTGACCTCAGGCGCGAGAGGATGCAGCGCAACCTTATCCTGCGCCACAGAGTAGTCAAGTTTATGCGTGACTTCCTCGATGCTAAAGGGTTCCTTGAGATAGAGACCCCTATCATGATAAAGAGCACTCCCGAGGGGGCGCGCGACTATTTGGTGCCGAGCCGGATATACCCTGGCAAGTTCTATGCCTTGCCACAATCGCCACAGCAACTTAAGCAGTTGCTTATGGTAGCCGGGTACGATAAGTATTTCCAGATAGCTCGTTGTTTCCGCGACGAGGACTTGAGAGCCGACCGCCAGCCCGAGTTCACCCAGCTCGACATCGAGATGAGCTTTATTGATGAAGATGATGTATTGAATCTGATGGAGGAGCTGTTCACCTCACTGGTGGAGACGCTTACCCCTGAATTCAGGTTGATCAAACCCTTTCCGCGCCTCTCTTACGCTGAGGTCATAGAGAAGTATGGCAGCGACAAGCCTGACTTGAGGTTTGGTTTGGAGATGGCTGACCTCTCAGACATTTTCGCTGGCTCAGAGTTCTCTGTTTTTCGCACAGCTCTAGCTGAGGGAGGGAAAATAAAAGGACTCGCTGCCCCTAGCTGCGCCGCTTACACGCGCAGCCAGCTTGGCGAGCTGACCGAATTCGTCCGCAGTCGCGGCGCCAAAGGACTCATCACCATGGCGCTGGATGGAAAGCCCGAGGAGAAAATTGCCAACCTGACTGCTGACAGAGTTCGCTCCGTCGTTGCTAAGTTCCTGACCAGAGAGCAGGTGGTAGAGGTTGCCAGGCGGCTGAAAGCTAATATGGGAGACCTTCTGCTCATCGTTGCCGATAAGCCTAAAATAGTGGATGCCGTGCTTAGCGCGCTGCGTTCCGAGATGTCGCAGCGTCTAAAGCTGGCAGACCCGAAGCTTTTAGCCTTCGCTTTTATTCAGGATTTCCCTCTGTTCGACTGGAACGAGGAAGAGAAGCGCTGGGACTCGATGCACCATCCTTTCACCTCTCCTCATCCTGAGGATATACCATTGCTTGATGCCGATCCAGGGCGGGTGCGGGCCAGACACTACGATTTCGTGTGCAATGGTTCCGAGGTCTCCAGCGGCTCAATCAGGATTCACAACCGGGAACTGCAGGAGAAGATATTCGGGATTCTAGGCTATAGTAAACAGGAGACAGAGGCCAGATTCGAGCATTTGCTGGAAGCCCTGGAGAGCGGCGCCCCGCCGCACGGCGGCATAGCCCCGGGGATTGATCGGCTGATGATGTTGCTCACCGGAGAGAACAATATCAGGGAGGTTATCGCCTTCCCCAAGAATCAAAACGCTGTGGACCTTATGTTTGATTCCCCGTCACCTGTTTCCACGGCGCAGCTTCGAGAGTTGCACCTTAAGCTTCTCGATGAGACAGTTTAACAAATGAGTAAGAGAGCGCCACCTGAATGTAGGGACGCATGGTATGCGCCCTTCCTCTATTAGGGGATTGGGGGATACTTTTAAATCCCCCCAAGACTGGGGGACTACAGGGGGTTGAAAGAAGTTTACGAAGGCTGGCTTCAATTATTCACTCTGAGGCCTGCCCGTAGTATAATGGAGATAAGATGAAAGTATCGACAGAGAAAATCCAGGGTAGCCAGGTAGTTCTTACAATCGAGGCTGATAAGGAAGAGATGGATAGGTCTCTGGATAAGGCCTACCATCGCCTTGTGGCGAAGACAGCGGTTCCCGGCTTCCGCAAGGGTAAGGCCCCTCGGCCTATGTTGGAGAGATATTTAGGCAGGGAGGCTCTGGTCGAAGAGGCTGCTAATCTCTTGATGGCCGAGTCCTATGATAAGGCTCTGGAAGAGCACAAGGTGGACGCTATAGCTCGGCCTAAAGTCGAAGTTATTCAGGTCGAGCCGCTGTCCTTTAAGGCTACTGTCCCGGTACGGCCGACCGTAGAGCTGGGCGATTATCATGAGATTAAGTTTACTCCGGATGCAGTAGTGGTTACCGATGAAGAGATAACTGATACCATGGAGAGGCTCCGGCAAATGCGGGCAACTTGGGAGCCAGTCGAACGAGAGGCCAAATCTGGGGATTTGCTGAATATCGATGCTGAGGGCATTGCTCAAGGCAAGACAGTTATCAGTGAGAAAGGCGGCTGGTATGTTTTATCCTCTGGAAACTCTTCTTCTCTGCCTGGTTTCTCTGAGCAGCTTGAAGGGGCGAAGAAAGGAGAGGAGAGGACGTTCACCTTGAAATTGCCCGAAGAGTTCGGAGAACACGCTGGTGAAGACTGTAATTTCAAGGTGCAGGTTAACGAGATTAAACAGAAAAACCTTCCTGACCTGGATGATGAATTCGCTAAAAGCCTGGGTCGTGGTATAGAAACTGTTGACGCTCTCCGTGAAAGGGTTTTGGCTGATATTAAGTCCGATAAAGAACGAATGGCGAGAAGAAGCCTGGAAGACAAGGCTATTGAGGCATTGGTTGCTATCTCTCGCCTGGAGTACCCGGATATTCTGGTGCAGAATGAAATCGACGATCTTATTGAGGAACGCAAACAATATCTGGGTGAGCGCGATAGCCTGGAGAATTATCTTAAGAATGCGAAAAAGACTGAGGAGGAGTTCAGAAACGAGCTCAAGCCCAGAGCAGAAGATATTATCAAACGCTCTCTGGTTCTGGAGAAACTTGGAGAGGTGGAGAAGATCGAGGTCGGTGCTTCTGAGATCGACGCTGAAGCAGACCGCGTGATTCAGAGTACCCAGGGTGCCAGCGATGGCGATAAGCTGCGTCAGTTTTTCAATTCGCAGCCCGGCAGGGAGTCGCTGAGAAGGAATATACATATGAGGAAAACCATCGACCGTTTGGGGGATATAGCTGCCAAAGCGGAGGAGACTACACCTTTAGAGGAAAAGGAAGGGGGAAAAGAAAATGGAGAACCAGCCGAGTAACGTTATCCCATTTGTAATCGAAAGTAGCGCCCGGGGGGAGCGAGCCTTTGATATTTACTCGCTCCTGCTGAAGGAACGCATCGTCTTCTTGGGCTTGCCCATCAACGACCAGATAGCCAACCTGATAATAGCCCAGCTTCTATTTCTAGAGCGCGAGGACCCGGACAAGGACATCAGCCTGTATATACATTGCCCGGGCGGCCAGATAAATGCCGGGCTGGCCATCTATGACACTATGCAGCTTGTGCGCTGCGATGTATCCACCATCTGCGTGGGACTGGCAGCCAGCATGGCCACGGTCCTGCTCGCCGCAGGCACCAAAGGCAAGCGCTACGCTCTGCCTAATTCCACCATCCACATGCATCAAGCGATGGGCGGCGCTCAAGGGCAGGCAGCAGATATAGCTATCATAGCTAAGGAGATACTGAGGGAGCAGGATGTGATTCGCTCCATACTGGTCAGGCATACCGGCCAGCCTTTGGAGAAGATCGCCCGTGACACCGACCGCGACTTCTATATGAATTCTCAGCAGGCCCTGGAGTATGGAGTGATCGACGAAATACTCGCTGGGGCCAAGGAGAAAGTGAAGCCTAAGTAAGCGGGTCGGGGCGTCCCACCTTGTAGGGATAGGTATCTATTTCGGCGTCCTGTTAATACGCCAGTGCCAGCAGCCTCGCGGCGATACCACCTAGGACTATGGCGGAAACCAGATTGGCCACCGATATCGCTGCTGCCGGCTTCCACCCGAATTCTTTAACTAGGGCTGAAATAGTCGCTATGCAGGGAATATAGAGCATGCTTACGAATGCAAGCAGAATAAGCTGTGGCTGGGTTAAAAAGAGATTGAAATGCTGCGTACCAAGCAGCGGCACTAATGCCAGGACTACCATCTCCTTTCTGATCAGCCCGAATACCAGGAGGATTCCCGTGATCAAAGGGAGACCGAGCCACGTCACAGTGATAGGTGAAAGGGCATGGTTAACTGGCCCGAGCCAGCCGAGAGCATAGAGCCCCTGAACGGCAGCACTGCCTATTACGTATATCGGGAAAACCATGAAGATTAATGACTTGGTCCGCGACCAGGTCTGCTTTCCCACCACGCTCAGGGATGGGACTCTGAACTGGTGCATCTCCATTATCAGCCCGGTTGATTTGCCGGGGACCACCCTGAGAGCGATGCGCCCCAGGGCGAATATAATTACCAGGTCAATAGCGTACAAAGCCAGAGCCCACCAGATGTTGACAAACGCTGCCACCAGTCCCAGGATTATGATAGTCCGCGCAGTGCACGGCACAAAAGTTATGGCGAATGCAGCGAGCAGCTTCTCCCGCCTTGTCCCCATCACCCTGCAGCTATAGATGGCAGGGACATTGCAGCCGTACCCCAGAATCAGCGGAATGATGGCTTTCCCGTGCAGACCCATTCTGTGCATAAAGTTGTCGAACATAAATGCGACTCGCGTGAGGATGCCTGAGTCTTCAATTGCAGCAAGCACGAGATAGAAAGGCACCACGAATGGTATTACCAGCGTGACCCCGGCCACTATTCCTCCGAAAGCGCCATTCCAGAATACTGCCTTCATTGAGCCGGTCAGATTCGGATTTGTAGATTCGAAGAAACTCAATAGATGAGATAGCCAGTTGGAAAAATAATTTCCCACTGTGAATGTCCAGAGCAGAAGGCCGGCTATCACCACGAAAGCCGTTATGTAACCAAAAACTTTATGGGTGGTGAACCAGTCTAGCCTGTCCGAAAACGTAGCCTTAACTGTCTCTTGCCTCTGAATATCAGCGGCAATCTGGCTGGCTTTGGAATACCGTTCTGAGGCGATCACAGAGAAGCAGGACTCTTTGCAGCCATCTTCTATCTCTTTAGCCATTGTCTCAGATGTACTGACAATGCTCTCTGACTTCAATCCAACCAGTTTCTTAATTTCCGAATCGTCTTCAAGCAGCTTAATAGAGAGCCAGCGGGAAGGATAGTCCAGATTGAGCTGCTGCGATTCGATTTCTCCGGCTAGCTTTTCTATTCTGCTTTCCACCGCGTCGCTGAATTTGACTCTGTTTCCCCTCGTGTTATGTCCGTCCCGAGCGACATCAAGGGCTGTCTCAATCAACTCCTGTATGCCCTTTCCCCTCGATGCCACAGCCGGTATGACTGGTACACCTAGTATCGCCTCAAGCTTCTTTGCATCAATGGTGATACCTTTGGTCTTGGCTATGTCCATCTGGTTGAGGCAGATGACCAGTGGGGTATCCATATCCAGTAGCTGCAGTGTGAAATAGAGGTTCCGCTCCAGGACGGAAGCGCCGATAACGTTGATAATAGCATTGGGCTTTTCCTGAGCTATGTACTCTCTGGTGACGAGTTCCTCGAGGGAGAAGGTAGAAAAGGAATAAATTCCGGGTAGGTCTATAATTGTGGCATCATAACCGTCGAAATGCAGGATGCCCTCTGCCCTTTCTACGGTTTTACCTGGCCAGTTGCCAATCGTTTGATGTGAGCCTGTCAGGTGGTTAAAGATAACGCTCTTTCCGACATTGGCATTCCCGGCCAAAGCTATAGTTATAGACTGTCCGTTGCCAGATTTTTTACCTTTTTTTGTGGTCGTTGTACTATGACATGACCCGCCTATGGCCAAATTATTGCTCCCCAGCTTAATTTGCGGTCTTTTCCACAAAGACATTGCATGCTATCTCTTCCCCCAGAGCTAGTTTTGAGCCCCTCACCGCGATCTCTACGGGGCCCTTGAGCGGTGCTATTCTGGAGATTCTTATCTTTGTCCCAGGTGTCAGCCCCATGTCCAGAAGTCTTCTGAGGACTTTGTTATCTCCCCTGACGAAAGCGATTTTGCCCTCTTCGCGTTCCTTCAGCGTTGATATCGATACTATATTCTCCTTGCGCCTGTCTACCTGCTCCAGACTCCCGCCCCTCCATTTACGGCACTCTTCACAACTGGAGAATTGAAGGTCGCACGGCGGGATGAGATTTCCGTCGTCGGGACATTTATCCGGGTGTTTTAGAGTCTGGCACAGAGCGCGAGCCGTCTCGTCGGACAATGCATGTTCCATGGCACATGCTTCATCGTGCACCATGGTCTTTCCAATTCCCAGCATGTCGTGCAGAAATCGTTCCAGCAGCCTGTGTTTTCGAGCCATTTTCTCGGCCATCTTGAAACCTTCGGGGGTGAGAGTGACTCCCTGGTATGGCTGGTAATTTACATAGCCCTCATTTGATAGCTTCCCCAGCATTTCAGTCACGCTGGCCGGTGCTACCTTTAGCCTTTTGGATATCGCCGTAGTGCTCGCTGTCTCACCGTCTTTAGTGAGGGTATAGAGCGCCTCCAGATATTCCTCAGTGCTTTTACTCATTTTATTCTCCTCAGAAGAGAAATTAGGCAAGCCTAATCTTTAGGCCTACCTAAATTCTATAATAGGTTTTTTATATTGTCAAGGGGGTCGTAAGGTTATGCAGCAGAGCTAAAAGTTCTGTCCGGGTCGAAGGGCAGTGCTGGATTTATCTGGGGTCAAAGCGTTAATATCCGGGTTATTTCCCCTTCACAGCCTTATCTATCTCTTCGGTTAGAGAGTAGGCTTTGATAGGCTTGCCTTTGCTGTTGACTACCTTCCAGTTCTCTATACGCACCCTGCTCTCACTGAAGGCCTTTACTGTAGCTACGACGAGCGGCAGCTCCCTCTTCATGCCTTCCTGACGGATCAGCTTGAACAGAGCGTTGTTCTCCCCCTGCCTGGCTTTCACTTCGCCGATTGATAGCTCGCTTATCTCTTCCCAGTGCTTATCGAAAAGGTTGCCTCTGATAGGGAATTTGCAGTAGGTTACCGGAGGGCCTTTGTCCAGCTCGGGGGTGACCAGGTGCATCATCACGCCGGTCTCGGTGGCCCTGGTTTCAATGAGCTTCCATATCACCTCTTGCCAGGTGCCCGTAGGTCCGCCGGGAGCAGCAGGGTGCAGGTTGATCATCTTGTAGTGCTGGCACATCTCGGGCCCAACGATGAGCATATAGCCGGCAAGGACGCACAGGTCAGAGGAATAACCTTGAAGACGTCTCATCGCCTCTCTGTCGTACTCCAGCCTCCATTGTGGTGAAAGGTATCTTCCACTGCTGGCCTTGAATCTCTTCGAGGAGAGGCAAACGAGGGGGATGTGGTAGGACTCAACCAGTTTAATGAACGTATCGCTTCCCTCGGCATCTCCGGGCTCGCGGCTGCAGAACACGAACTCTATCTTTGCCTTTACGTTGCCTTTTTCGATTTCATCGTGCATCCTGGTGAGCAGGGCGCGTGACCCTCCGCCGCGGCCTGTGGAGAACCAGCCGAGTTTGTACATGACTGCCTGCTAGCTCCTTTGAAACTGTTTGACCAGTCTGTTTCTTATACCTATGTAGAAATGCATCCACAAGCTGGTTCGATGTCCGAAAACCTTTCCTTGTCGTAGGGATTGCAGGAATTGCTGCACATCGTTAAACTCCGGTATTTCCATATAAGTGCTGCCTATTTCTCGGACGATATGGGCATCGCTTCCGGCTGTGCCAGGAAGCCCGTGCTTCCGTGCAAGTTCGAGAGCCCGTTTTGAGTACCGTAGCAGCATGGTCTTGGAATTGAACACCTCTATTAAGTCTGCACTGGGCAGTATTTTTTCCAGGGCTTGAGTGTGAATCTTTGTCCCGCTGCGTAAAATGTCGAAAGGATGAGGAATGCAGACAAGCCCTCCCTGCGCCTTTATCCGCGCCACTGTCTCCTCGGGGGAGAGGCGGGGAGGTATCTTTTCAGTGAGGAAGTAACCGATGATCTCGCCCCGATTACTCAATATCTCCTCACCGATGATAACTTTGAAGGGAGCGATGCGCTTGACTTCGAAGGCTCCCGAGATTTCGTTGTGGTCGGTAATTGCCACACAGTTTATCCCCATCCTGAGGCAGTGCTGCACAATCATTTCCGGAGGCGATATGGAGTCTTCCGAGTAGCGGGTGTGCACGTGAAGATCGGCTTTTAACGAGTTGCTCACCAAAAAATTATGCTCTTTCTATGTAACTGCCAGTGCGGGTATCGACACGAACGACATCTCCGACGTTAATGAAGAATGGTACCTGAACTGTGACGCCGGTTTCTAGCTTAGCTGGCTTGGTCCCAGATTGTGCTGTGTTACCCTTAAAACTAGGGCCGGTCTCGATAACCTTGAGGTCCACGGCCAGCGGCATCTCTATCCCCACTGCCTTGTCGCCGTGCCGCAGTATCACCAGGCTCATCCCTTCCTTGAAGTATTTTTTGAAGCTGTCGCCCAGTTGCCCGGCGGTCAAGGGGATTTGCTCGAAAGTCTTGACGTCCATGAAGTAATGGAAATCGCCATCCTGGTAAAGGTACTGGGCGTTGCTCAGATCGAGCTGCACCTGATTGAATTTCTCCGTTGCCTGGTAGTAGCGCTCGGTGATGTGCCCTGCCTGGATATCCTTCATCTTTATCCTGATCTGGGCGCTGCCCCGGCCCATCTTGATGTGTTGAAAATCTAATATTGTATAGAGCTGCCCTTCGAGCTCAATTACCATGCCTTTCTTTATGTCAGTGGCAGCTATCATCTCAAGGCCTCCGCATCTTCCTTGACTTGGTAAGCAGTCTGACCTTGCCTTCCTCCAAGACCGCCATGTCCTCTATTCTGACCCCGCCCGAGCCGCTGATATAGATGCCGGGCTCAATGGTGAACACCATACCATCGGCCAGAATATCGGTGGAGCCGGTGCCCAGACGGGGCTCTTCGTGCGTAGCCAAGCCCACGCCGTGTCCCAGTCCGTGGCCGAAGTTATCTTTGTACCCTGCCTGCTCTATTACCGTACGTGCCAGGCGGTCAACCTGCTCACCGTTCATGCCCGGCTGCAGTGTAGACAGGGCAGTGAGCTGTGCCCCTAAAACTATATCATAAACCTTATTAAACATACTTTCACCATCGCCCGGGCAAATGGTGCGCGTAGTATCGCTAGTATATCCTTCCACCGTCGCGCCTATGTCTATGACCACGGGCTCGCCATTTTGAATAACCCTGTCGGTGGGCCTGGCGTGGGGAAGCGCTGAGTTCGGGCCCGAGGCCACGATTAGCTCGAAGGGCACTGGCTGGCTGCCCATACCACGCATGAAGCTCTCTATCTTCCAGGCAAGCTCTTTCTCAGAAGTGCCCGGCCTGACTTGCGGCAAAATTTCTTCCAATGCCGCATCGGCTAAA
>JAJYLC010000089.1 GCA_021787935.1 Chloroflexota bacterium
CCTATGAGATTCTTCTCCCCCAAAATGACTTTGAAAAGTGAGACTTCGGTGAAGCCCTTCAAGACTCCTCCTCAATATGGCGCCACCAGCGAGTATGTCTAAGAGGAGTAATAAATTGAGGTCAGCCGTGGCAACATTGCCACGGCTGACCTCATCAACCACCCAACATCCACCTGCTCAAGCTAGCTTGCCAGCTTAAGCAACTTAGTTATTGTGCATAGCTTTCCTTTGATGACCGGCCAGGGCAAGCTCGGGCTTCCTCTCGGATGTTTCAGCCTTTTGCCCCTTAACTTCCAGTACAGTTCTCAAGTCATGGAGGTAGCCGCACTGGAGACACTCTTCGTACCATCCATTGATGTCATAGTCTACAAATAGGTCGCCTCCGCATTTGGGACAACCTCTGAATCTCCACATCTCGGCGTCACCTCCTCTTCTCTTCTTTCTATTTTCAGTAACCATGGCTCCCCCTTTTGGTCTCGGCCCACTTCATTCAATTCTTCGTCGAATCACAGTCTACTATTGCCCGTTTCCCTTGTATGTGACTTTTGTCTCAAGATTATTCGTGAAGTAAGCAGAAGCTGAGATGGTCAGGGGAATCGAGTATCAAGAAGGTAACGAGCCAGTCTATTTCGTATGAGCTATAATGGTCTAGATGCTAATGAGTGTGAGTAATTAGTCCAGACTTGAGGTGCAGGCCATTCTTAGAAAACGATCAGTCCCCGAAGCAGGTGTTCACACCCCTGGCTGTCTCTATTAGCGGGTCATCGAGTGGGACCAATCTGGGCCCTTTGGCCACGTCTTTCAAGTGGACGCTAATTAATGAATCGCCTTTAACTCCTACCATATAGCCGAATTCTTTATTCTCTATCATGTCCACTGCCCTGGCGCCCAGCCTCGTCGCCAGCACTCTGTCAAACGGCGTGGGTGTGCCACCCCTTTGCAGATGTCCCATCACTACAGTGCGGGACTCGACGCCGGTCTTTTTCTCAATCTGCTCTCCAAGGACGAAACCGATGCCGCCAAGTCGTATGGGGTCCGAGCTCTCCTTAACAACCCTCCGTATTACTACATTTCCGCCTTTCGGCTTCGCCCCTTCGGCTACAACCACGATACTGAATCTTTTCCCTTTTCTATGTCTTTCCTTGACCTTCTCAGCGATGGCATCCAATTTGTAAGGTATTTCAGGGATGAGGATAATGTCGCCTCCCCCTGCTATGCCCGAGTGCAGCGCAATCCAGCCGGCGTGATGTCCCATGACCTCGACTATCATAACCCTGTGATGCGACTCTGCAGTGGTATGTATTCTGTCTATTCCTTCCGTTGCAATAGAAACGGCGGAATCGAAGCCAAAAGTGATATCGGTGCCTTTAAGGTCATTATCGATTGTCTTGGGCACGCCGATAATAGGGACTCCATCTCTAAGCAGGTCATGCGATATGCCCATCGTCCCATCTCCCCCGATACATACCAGGCATTCAATATCGAGCTTGTTTATATTCTCCACTGCTGTTTTCGACATATCCTTGAATTCCAGTTTGTTGCCTTTTTTTATGGCATACCTGTACGGGTTGGCCGTTTTCGAAGTACCCAGCATGGTGCCGCCCTGAGTAAGTATTCCGGAAACACTGTCGTATTCAAGCTTCCTGCAACGATTGTGAATCACCCCGTGAAAGCCATCCTCGATTCCGATAACTTCCAGGCCAAGTTGTAAAATCGCCTTCTTGGTGACTGCACGTATCACCGCATTTATGCCCGGACAATCTCCTCCCCCTGACAGGATAGCAATCCTTCTACCGTTTTTCATGTTTTCCTCCTTAATGTCATTGCGAGCGAAGCGAAGCAATCTCTTCGTCCCCTGTGCACTCCCCCAGAGATTGCCACGTCGTCCCGATGAATCGGGGCTCCTCGCAATGAAACAGAATATAGATGCTTCTTGACACCACTGAACCAGTAGTATATAAGTTTTTTTAATAAACTGCACTATCTGGTAAGGGAGGTCAAGTCATGGACATGAAAATCGTGGAGAAATTCGGTTCACTCTGGGGGAAGTATTTTAATGGCGCGGAATTACCCGTCACCTTTTATTACACAGACGAGGAAGGACATGCCGAACTGGCTAAAAGCGGCTCTATACCCAGATGCATAATCGGAGCGATAGCCAAGGTGAGAGAGGGGCGTCCTTTCTCCTTTGATGTGGAATCAATCGGCTGCTTCGGAGGCAGAAGATATCTCGGCTTTACCACACATATCAGGGACGACTTCGAATATTTCCTCTCCTGCGGTATACCAGGCAAGGTGCGGGGTGAACGTTACAAAAAGTCACCGGAGCTTGTTAAGGAAGCAATGAGCCTTGCCCCCTCGTTTAAGGCGCCCGCACGTTTTGCAGTGTTCAAAAGGTGGGACATGCTGGAAAAGTCAGACAGCCCGGAGGTCGTCATCTTCTTCGCCCAGCCGGATGTCCTTTCAGGGCTATTCACCCTGTCGAATTTCGACGAAGCTGAGCCGAACGGGGTGTTTGCGCCCTTTGGCTCAGGCTGCTCTTCGATTATTCAATATCCTTATCTGGAGAAAAATTCAGCTCGTCCCAGGGGAGTTATCGGGATGTTCGATCCCTCGGCACGCCCTTACGTTCCCAGCGGCGCGATTACTTTCTCGGTGCCCATGAAAAAGTTTGCCAGGATGATTGATAACATGGAGGAGAGCTTCCTCGTCACTCCCACCTGGAGGGCAATACAAAAAAGGATAAACGGGCTTCCGTAGGGGCAGACCCATGTGTCTGTCCGAATGTAAGCCAGTTTATTGGTGCCGCTCTTTATCGTCATGCCCGTGCGTGGCTTCGAGCACATGGACATGCTTCTGGTCACCGAAAACGACGATGCCGAAGGTCTCCAGCAGTGCATCGTGCGTCAGCACCTGCCGCGGTGTGCCCAGGGCAACTACCCGCCGCGCCAGCAGCATCACCTGGTCGCACAGTGCGGGCTCTTCCTGTATATCATGGGTAGCCACGACGATGGATGCTCCGCGGCGGAGTTCATCGCTGATTGCCTGCAGGTAAAGCTCCCTACCCCCGGCGTCCAGGCCTGCAGTCGGTTCATCCAGTATTAGCAGGTCTGCCTGATGCGCTAGTACCTGGGCCAGATAAGTCCGCTGCTGCTGACCGCCTGATAAGGACCGCAGTGGAGATTCGGCCAGCTTCTCGATACCCATTCTCCGCATGGCAGATAATACGATTTCATCGTCCTGTCGACCCATCCGTCTCCGTAGTCCATATAAGGGAAATCGGCCCATACGCACAACATCAACTGCCCGCAGAGGGAGAATAAATCCGGAGGCATGGAACTGACCGAGATAGGCTATCCTGCGTGGATTGCTGCCGGGATGCATTCCCCACACCGATAGTTCGCCACCCAGGGACGGCAGCAGCCCCACAATTGTCTTCAGCAGGGTCGACTTGCCTGAGCCGTTGGTGCCGATGAGAGCGATAGCCTGTCCTTTTCTCAGCTCGAAGCTGACATCTGCCACTACAACCTCATTAGTGTAGCCGATACTGAGGCGTTTGGCCTGGACGTATGGAGTACCATCACTGCTCATCTTATCCATGCGTTGCTTCCTGTGGGTGAGCTAAGCGCCGGCTGCGCAGGTTCTGAATAACAAATACAATAAAGAAGATTGCCACAGTCACCAGCACAATTGAGGCGCCGGCGGCCAGGTTAAAGTGATAGCTGATGAGCAAGCCGAAGTACATTGAGAGGACGCCGAAAAGCATCGCCCATGCCATCATAGCCTCTACCCGCCGGGCCAGCAGCGCACCTGCGCCAGCCGGTGCGATGAGCATCCCGAAGACGAGCAAAGTGCCCACGGTTTGGAAAGACACTATCACAGTAATCGCAATCATGAAAAGCATGATACTGTGATAAAGGCGGGACGAGAAACCGGCCACCTCTGCTTGCTCAGGGTCGAAACTGAGCAGTAAAAATGGGCGAGCGCAGATTATAGCCATGCCAGCGATAACGACCGTGGCTGCGAGTTGAATCAGGATGGCTGAGACGCTGATGCCCAGGATCTCGCCGAACAAGATGCGGGTCAGGTCACCGCTGAAAGAGTTAGAACGGGACACAATTACTACGCCGAGTGACAGCATCCCCACAAATAAGAGTCCGATGGCGGTGTCCGAGGATAGTCGCGAACGCTGCGTAATCAGGGTGATGCCGCCGATCATAACCGCTGCCCCCACAGCAGCTCCAATCATCCCTGAGAAACCCACCAGAAGTGCTACTGCGATACCCGGCAGTACTCCGTGAGCCAGCGCATCGCCGATGAAGGCCAGTCCGCGCAGGATGACAAAAGTGCCTGCAATGGCGCAGGCGATGGAGACAAGGACTCCAGCGATGAGAGCATGGACCATAAAGCTATTGGATGAGAACGGCGTCACCAGCCATTCCATATCTAACCCCCAGCTATTTCAATGCGTTGGTAATGGTACTGGCTATGTTTCTCATGAACGTAAAATAAGAGCCGTCGGGGGGCAGCGCATGTGTGGTAAGCTCGACCACTTTAACCCCCGTTTCATCGCTTATGGCTTTTGCTACAGCCGGCGATGTGCCGAGCTCGGTGAATATCGCTTTGACCTGGTTATCTTCAATGGCAGTCTTAAGCGCAGCCAGGTTTGCTGCCGAGACGTCAGCCTCTGTCGATAAACTGGGTATTATTACCCCCACAAGCTTAAAGCCATAGCGCTGGGCAAAGTATCCCATCGATTCGTGGCCTGTAACCAGCTTACGGTTTTCCGGAGGTATTGCTGTTGTTATATTAGCAATTTCTGTATTCAAGCTGTCCAGCCGGTTTTCCAGGTCTGCGGCCTGGCTGCTGACGTCTATATTCAGGTCTTGCTTCAGCACAGTGGCGAGTCCGCTGACTACGCTCTTCATAGCCAGCGGGTCCATCCAAAAGTGCGGGTCGGGCGCACCAATGACCTGGTCGGGGTCGCCTGAAGGAATCCCCTCTCCGGGCCCTACGTGCCGGACAGTGATATAGTCCGAAGCGGTGAAGAATTTCACGCCGCTGTCCCTGGCCGTTTGCAGAGTCTTTTGCATGCCGCCTTCGAGGTTCAGCCCGTTTTCCACCACGAGGTCTGCCTTGTTTATCGCCTCTATGTCCTTAGCTGATGGTTCCCATTCATGAGGGTCCAGCCCATTGGGAATGGACACAGTAACAGTTGCCTTATCGCCGACCAGGTCTTTTACAATTGAGCCCAGGATAGAGTAAGTGACAACGATAGACTTCTTGCCCGTATTGGTATTGCCGGTAGACTGACAGGACAAGGTACTGGCCAGAACCAGCGCCAGAAGCACCAATACCAGGATACATTTGCCTCTCATCTTGCTGCCTTCTTCTGCTTCATCCGTTTACGGCAGTCACGGCAGAGGCCTGTGAACTCGAGAAGATGTCCCTTGATTTCAAAATGGGCCTCACGTGCCAGCCTTTGCTCGAGATTGCTGAGGTCGCAATCAGTGAAGTCTATTACTGCGCCGCAGTCGGAGCAGATCAGGTGGTGGTGATGCTCCGCCGGCCTCCTCATTAAATAGCTTCGGCAACTGCCCCCCGAATGCACTTCGCAGATAAGCCCGAGTTCAGCCAGTATATCGAGCGTCCGGTACACTGTGACCAACCCGATGCGGGGATGCTGTTGATGCACCTTCTCGTATATGGCGGCGGGGGTGAGATGATCATGACTCTGCGAGATAATGTTCAGCACAGCCCGGCGTTGCGGTGTGATTTTGTAGCCGCTATGTCTCAGTATGGATGCAATCTTGTTTTGAGTAAATGTCATTGCAATAGTTAATTGAAAATAATTTTCATTTAGCAGTCTAGCATATTGGCATATTTTTGTCAACTTGACTATGGCTGTGTAGGGGCGAGGTCTCCTCGCCCTTCTTCCTCCCACCTTTCTAAACTTGTCCCTGACCTGATTAGGAAGGGGGTAAGAGGGATTTCCCGTGGCGACCCACCGGGTCGCATTTTATTCCTCTCCCTTGAGGGGAGAGGCTAGGTGAGGGTGCCTAATTGTAGGGGCGCATGGCTATGCGCCCTTCGTGCCATTCCTGCGGAAGCAGGAATCCAGGTGCTCTCGTAAACAATTCTTGCACCATTATATTTATCGCTGTAGAATATTCAAGAATTATTTGATCCGTTGGATGAGAGTGGTACCATCTTTCTGGTTGCCGGTTGAATTGTTTCGCCTGGTTTTGGAGTTGCCCATAGGAGGCAGAAGTGAAGCAGGCATTTGAGTCCAAGTTAAATATCTTATTATCTGAGTTGCTCAATCAGATGGGAGTAGTATCACATAGTGAGCATTTAACCAAAGAAGGCAGAAGTGATGTAATTATTTATCATCAAGGACTGGCGATAGTTCTAGAAGGTTCCTATCAAAAGCAGGACGCCGAAAATGACGCCAAGAAAAGAATTGAGCAGTTGTCTGCTGACGTCGCAATTGCCATTTATTATCCCAAGACGTTTTCACAGCAACTTACCGAGAATGAAATCAAGGAGCAGCTACAGAAAAGCCTTTTGCAGGTAAGGGTGATAGTTCCGGAGGATATTTCAGGCACACTATTTACGCTACTGTATCAGAAGAAGGTAATTGGCAAGCCGATAGAGGATTGGTACGAAGTAAATCTTAATCTATTAGCCACCCTCATCCAGGAAATAGCCCAGTTTATTATAAGCGAAGAAATTGTCACTGAGGCAGAGGAGAATGTAAATGATATAATTCAGGGTTTCGTGGATTCTCTTTCTGGACATAAACAGTCGGAGGTAATAGCAAATAACCTTTATGGTATCTTATATAAGCTGTATGGATTCTCCATAGGTGAGCCAGGCGAGATACGAGAAGCTATCTTCGCCCAGGCAACACTCGCCATATTACTCAGTTCCATCTACTACGAATCTATAAGATACGCACACAAATTGGATTCCCTTAAATACCTTGCTAAGGCAAGCGGCCCACAACAAGCTCTCGAAAAAGCTACCCAAAACATTCTGGATATAAATTACGAACCAATATTCAGAGCGATTGAAGAGATGCTCAAAACATTTCCTCCCATGCCTACGTTATTCAACAAATTGATAAACGTTGCCAGTGAGATTGCTTCAAAGAGGGCTTTGTTGAGAAGGGACCTTGCGGGTAAGGTTTATCACAAGGTGGTTGGCGACTGGGCAGTCAAGAAAGGGGGCAACGTTCTTTACACAAATACCATCTGCCTATCTTCTATTGTATTTGGCTAAACCTCAGTTGTGCAGGATCGCAGATTTTGCCTGTGGCAGCGGGACTCTATTGGTTGCGGCATACAGCGCTACAAATGCTCAATACCGTCTCTCACTTTTGAAGTCCGGAGTCGATAAACTTCCGAAGGAAATAGAAGCCGATTTTCATACCCAATTCATTAACTCCTGCTATGCATTCGATGTCTTGGAATATGCCACACAAATTACAGCCTTGAACTTGGCACTGCATAGCCCCGAAACCCCTATTGAAGAATTGTCGTGGATTTATACAATGCCGCTAGGGTATAGGGAAGAGGATAAAAGCGTATCTCTAGGCTCCCTGGAGCTTGCCAGGATAAAGGGCAAGTTTGAAAAAATATTTGGACATGCAACAAAGACGGGGCTGAAGACGAAGGGTAAAGAGATGCTGAAAACCATCCTTGCTCTCGAACCTTTTGACTTAATAGTTATGAATCCGCCCTTTGCTAGAACAACAGGGAGAGGAGGCAAGACCGGGGGTGGTCTATTCGGTTTCATGGGTGACGCAAAGGTAAGGCAGGAGGTGCTAAAGGACTATGCCAAGCTCAGAGACGAGATAAGAGAAGCCCTCGAAAAGACCGCAGATAAGACATTTAAGGGCACGAACCTTGGTTCATTGCTAAAAGATGACGAATTTCGTCCTTATTGGAATATATGGCAGGCTGGTGAAGGCTTCCTTTTCCTCTATTTGGCTGATTTCAGGCTGAATGAGGAAGGGAAGCTGTGTTTCGTACTGCCAAGAGGTTTGCTAAGCGGTATATCGTGGTTTCTTGCTCGAACCTTGCTTGCCATAAAATATCATGTTGAATATGTTGTTGTCAGTTTCGAACCCGCAAATTACAATTTTTCCGAGTCCACAAGTTTGAGTGAATGTCTTATTGTCGCCAGAAAGGTTAAGAAACATACGGAGCACCAGTATACTACCTTTGAGCATGAAGAAAATGAGGAGACAACTTTTGTTACCCTGTTAAATAAGCCAAGAACAAGCATAGAAGCTATCGGCTTGGCGAATAGTATCGAGGCCGGAGAAGGTAACTATGTAGAAGCCGGTCAGTCCAAGGCGTTTTTGATGAGCGTGAATAGAGATGAGCTTCTTGAATACGTTGATAATTGGGGCAGGTTTGTTTTCCTACCTAACATTGAGCTTCTTGACGAGATTAGGAAACTTCTAGGTGGAACCATTAAGGTCGGTAATTTGAAAGCGAAAATACTTCTGAAAAAATTCAATAACCTTATATCCACGATTGGGGTTGATGCACATCGATTTATCGATACGTTTAAGATATTAGACGAGAGTGTGCCTGGGAGCATGAGAATGCTTCACGGCGGCGAGGAGGCACAAAGACTGAGAATGCAGACCTCTCCTAATGCTTATGCTCTCCCGATAATTGAGAGGGGCAAGAGCATTTTTGAAGAAAAGGCGGGAAACTTACTCGTTCCTGACAGGATTTGGGTAGAAACCGCCCATGTAATATCCATGCTTTCGGATCAGAAGCTTATTTCAAACATCTTTTACACCGTCAGACTAAAAAATGAGAGTCTGGATAGGCTGAAAGCCATCTGTCTGTGGCTAAATACAACTTGGGGAGTTCTCACAATCCTTTCAAGTAGAGAAGAAACCCGTGGAGGATTTATTCGACTGAAAATGTCCCAGTGGCGACTTCTGCCTGTGCTTGACATAGATAGCTTGAGCAAGAGCCAGTTGAAAGCGCTTGCGGCACTTTTCGAGGAATTTAAAGATGTGGAGTTGTCCCGGATACCACAACAATACGGCCCCGACGGCGTTGTAGATAAGCAGAGGTTACAGCTAGATAAGAAGTTCCTCAAAATCTTGGATATTGACGTTGCTGAAAGTGACCTGTTTTCACTTTATAGCCAGATTGGCTCATCGCTAGCACAGTGGGTAGGGGACTAGAAGAGGGCAAAATTCTGATCAGGTCAAGTGTAATGCAACAAATGCGGAGTAGCTAGATGGAAAATCCGCTTGAACCTGAAACTAGAGCGCCGATATCTGATTCCATCATAATAGCAGTCGCTCGTCTTGTAGATGATGCCCAATCCGGTACGCGCGAACCTAGTCATTCTGATATAGATTTTCAAATTAAACAGGTACATCTCCAGAAAGGCGATCCGAAGGCATCGGGCCAAACCGTTGGCAAAGCAAAGCGAGTCCGCGGGACGCTGAGGTGGGCAATGCAGAATGACCCCGAAGCTGGTGAACAACTGGTCTTTAAGCTTATCTCATTAATTAAGGGTTGTGGTGGTTTTAGACCAGAATCACCAAACTACGTTGGGGCTGATTGTGTAGCTACCGCCTCAGATGCATTCAGAACAGAAGGTTATGAACTTACCACAGATGGCGAACTCATGCCTGTAGTTCTCAACAACCTATCTGGTGCTGACCTAACGAAGGCACTTGAATCATACATCCGTCGTGCCCAAAGGGGTATTAGGGATGCTGCGCTCGTTACTGGTACTGGAAAAGACCTCCTTGAAGCCGTCGCAGCGCACATCCTACAAGAAAAATGCGGGGGCTACGACGCCGGATGGAATTTCCATATGCTACTCGGCCGGGCATTCATAGCAGTTGATATGGCAACCTCTGAGGATAAGCCCAAAGCTGGAGAACCCCCCCAGAAGAATGTAGAGCGCGCCATGTTCCAGCTAGCCTTAGCCATAAATAGATTACGCAACAAAGAAGGCACTGGACACGGGCGCCCTTGGCTTCCGTCCATATCCGAATCAGAAGCCAGGATTGTGGTTGAGCTAATGGGCACGATAGCCGAACGGCTTCTACTTGCGCACAAAGGCAAGAAGTAGGAAAAACCACGTGAGTCACCATGAACTAGCACGGAATCACCGCTACTTTTAGCTGAATCGCCGTTGACTCCTCCCCGGTCTGAGCCAGTGACAAGCTTGTAAAAGGTGGGATTGGACGAGGCCCTGGATTCCTGCCTCCTGATTCCGTCAGGGACAAGTTCCCAGGAATAACACGCGGGCGCACAGCCGTGCGCCCCTACGTTGCTTAATCTCGCCCTCCTGTATTAATTCCCTATCTCATCTATTTCTCTGCGCTCTCCGCGGCCTCGGTGGTTTCCCGTCTCCTTTTCAATTTGCAATTTGCATTTTTCACTTCACGCTTCCCGTCCCCTTTGCACTTTTCAATGTGCAGTTTGAAATCGCATCACCGCGTCATTTTCCCCTTGACAAAAGATCG
>JAJYLC010000090.1 GCA_021787935.1 Chloroflexota bacterium
CTTACGAAATCTACTTCTGGCTCGACCGCTATTTCCTGCGCAAAGAGATTCTGCATCCCACCAGCGAGGCGATTGTTGGGGATTTCGGCGTGCGCAGCCACGCCTTCCAGACCACTACCAACGCCCTCCTCTCCCTATGGCAATCTGTCAAAAAGCAAAGCTCTTTCGAGGTAATCTACGATAGCTGGGAGAAATATCTACGCATCGTGTACGGCAGCCAGGTTGCCGGCGATGAGCTCTTTATTCGCCATACCTACCTGGCTACCCTGGCCAAACTTATGTCGTGGATGCGTATCACAGACAGCGAAACTCTGCCCGATGACTCGCAAATCGTCGAGATGCTGGAAGGGCGATTGTTCAAGGCACAAGGGATAGAGAACTTCATCGAAGAAGATTTCTTCTCCTGGTTGGCGCGTGACGAAGCTGTGAAGGTGGGTGTGAGCGTGACGCGCTGGCTGTTCAGCCTATTGCAGAACTATAATCTACACGAGCTCTCCGAAGATGTGCTTAAATCGCTGTATCAAGAATTGGTTGACCCCGAGACACGTCACGATTTAGGTGAGTTCTACACGCCCGACTGGCTGGCTCACCGCATGGTCAACAAGCTGCTCGATATAAATCCCAGCGGCTCCATGCTTGACCCTGCCTGCGGCTCAGGCACCTTTCTCTATCTCGCCATAAAAGAAAAGCGCGACAGGCTAGGTAATTCTCAGAGTACACTTAAACACATCCTCGACTCGGTCTATGGCGTGGATATTCACCCCCTGGCAGTTATTGTCGCCAAAACGAACTATATCCTTGCCCTGGGAGAGCTGCTGAAGAAGCGAAAAGGCACGGTTACAATTCCGGTCTACCTTGCCGACACCATCAAGCTGCCCGAATTGGTGCTCAAGCCTACCTTTGACGCAAAAGAAGCATTCGTGCCCCAGCTACCAGGGTACAAGGTCGAACTCGACGGGCACGAAGTTCATCTGCCCCAGATGCTTCTAGACAACCTCTCGCTGTATGACCAGGCGGTAGAACTGACCAAAGAGTACGCGAGGCAAAACAAGAAGAAACCTATTGCGTTCGAATCGTTCGGCAATTTCCTCAAGGCGCAGCACTTTCTAGTGAGCGATAATGCCCCATTAACTCAGGCTCTCTTTGATATTGCCGGGACGCTTAAAGAATTCATTGACAAGGACCGCGACACCATCTGGGCGTTTGTCCTGAAGAATATCTACAAGCCTCTGTTTCTCAAAGGCAAATTCGATTTCGTCATAGGCAACCCTCCATGGATTATCTTCAACCGAATTAACGAGCCCGTTTATCAAACGTTCCTGAAACGACAAATTGTCGATGACTATGGATTGATTAAGGGACGAGCTGAAAATATTTCCAATCTAGAGATAGCAACATTATTCTTGGTGCGTGGGGCTGACCTGTATCTCAAGAAAAACGGAACGATTGCTTTCGTCTTGCCCAGAAGCGTGTTCAGCGCAGACCAGCATGACAATCTACGCAAGCGCGCCTTTAAATTCGCCGAGAACACGATACAAACGCTTTACTGGCATGAGCTTTGGGACTGTGAAGATACATCGCCTCTATTCAATGTGCCCTCTTGTGTTGTGATAGCAGATAAGCGAGAGCTTCCTCGTCCCTCACTATCCACCCCAGCAGAAGAAGAGAAGAAAGCTACGGTGGGGCAAATTCTCAGTGGAAAACTGGAAAGGAAGAATGCCACGCTTTCGGAAGCCGAAGAGATACTCAAAGTAGAGGATGTTGAGTTCTCGCTGCATACCCGGGGCAAACGCTCCTTTTGGGCTACAGGTGTAGGCGCAAGACAGCGGGAGGCGAGCTTCTACAAAGAACATTTCGCTAGGGGAGCAACAATTTTGCCCCGTTCTTTCTGGTTCGTGCAGGTAAAACCATCTTCGCTGGGATTCAACCCTGTTTTGCCGCCACTGGAGACAGCCGACCGAGCTAGAGAGGAAGCAAAAGAAGCATATAAGAACGTGTTTTTCAAAGATACGGTTGAGAGCCGATTTATCTACGCCACTCTGCTTTCCACCGACCTATTACCCTTCGGGCATTTAAACTATCGCCTTTTAGTGCTCCCAATCGAGGCTATCGAAGACCACTACAGACTAGTTAATGCAGCCGAAGCGCGCAAAAGCGGCTTCCTTAACTTGGCACGTTGGCTGGAAAACGCTGAGCAGGCGTGGAACGTATGTCGAGGCGCAAAGGCAGAATTAATGAATATCTACGAGAGGCTTGACCGCGTTCACGGATTAACTCAGCAAAATCCACGTGCGCGATATCGGATAGTCTATAACAAGTCTGGCACATTTCTGACATCGGCTGTCATCGAAAACAAGCAGATTGAATTCAAAATCAATGGACAACGTCTTGGCACGTGCGGAACGATTGCCGATGAGATGACCTATTACTATGAGACAAATGATCTTCATGAGGCATGTTATCTGGCGGCCATCTTTAACACGCCTATCATCAACAAGTTGATAAAGCCGATGCAAAGCCGGGGTTTGTGGGGTCCCCGTGATATTCACAAGAAAGTCCTGGAACTCCCTATCCCTCAATTCGATGAAAAGAATAAAGTACATCAACGGCTGGCGAAGCTGGGCGAGGAGTGCACCACCAAGGTAGAGCAGTGGCTGGCGAGCGGCGGCGCAGGCAATATCAAGAGCATCGGCAAATTGCGCTCTATGGTGCGCCAGATGCTCAGCCAAGAACTGGCTGAAATTGACGAACTGGTCAAAAAGATACTAGGATAAGGAGTAGCAGACCAATGGCTTTCCCTCCCCGGCGGGAGGGATTAGAGAGGGAGACGTTGTTTCACCCTCACCTAGCCTCTCCCGTCAAGGGAGAGGAATTCAAGGATGGGAGGCAGCTATGGTGCACAAGATAACTGGATATATCGAGAAAGACCCCGAAACCGGACTCTATGTAGCAATTGTGCCTGGAATACCGGGTGCTCATACCCAGGCAAAAACACTGGATGATCTCCATAAGAATCTCAAAGAGGTAGTCGAGCTGTGCCTCGAGGAGATGGATCCCGAAAGCAGGAAGCACCTACCTGAGTTCGTAGGGATTCAACAGGTTGAGGTCGTCAGTTGACCAAACTCCAGCTAATTGACTCTAAGAGGATGGAGAAGTTGTTGCTCCACTTGGGCTTTGTCAAGACCAGACAAAAGGGAAGTCACGCATTCTATAGGCATCCTGACGGCAGAGTTACCACCATTCCTCATCATAAGGGCACTGTTCTGGCACGCCCATTGATTAGAGAGATCCTGCGAGAAATAGAACTTACTGTAGACGATTACAACAAATATCTGGAAAAATTATAAAATTCGAAGCGGATGCTCCAAACTACCCGGGCACCTGGATTTCTGCCTTCGCAGGAATGGCACGGAGGGCGCATAGCCATGCGCCCCTACATTTCCTATCCAATCCTTCTTCAGCGCTCTACATACTCTATCCGACAGACCACACTGTTGCCCAATGTCCCCCCCTTTCTTAAAGGGGGATTAGGTGCTCCCCGTCTCCTGTCCTCCGTCCTTCCTGCGACATTTTTCCCTTGACAGATAAGAACTAATGTTCTACTATTACCCCATAACATCGGGACTAAATGTACACAGTTCCGATCCAATTCAAGAGCCGCAGCTAGCATCTACAGAGCCTCACTATTGTGGGCTGATAGCTTTAAGCTGAAAGCTGGTTGCACCAGGCTCTTGGCAAGCCCTGGAAAATTGAATATATGGGGTTTCGTTTTTGGGGATGTTGCCCTTAAAGGGAGGTTTTTTACCTTGACCGTCCCCGCTGCGTTCAGCCGAAGCTGATCACGGCCTGCGAAATCCCGGCGTCCGGCGACCTGAAAATTGAAAAAATCGCAAACCCAAAATCCAGGGCCGTGCTATACCCAGATTTCGAGGTATCCTTCGAATTGAGAGCCACGGTTTGCCCTATCCAGTGTGTTTCTGATACAATTCTGATAGGGCTAGTCCGCTCGGCTAGCCCTTTAGGCGTTGAATATGAATCTAACCGGTCTTCTACCCTTAATAGAGGGCATGCCCGGCTACCAGAGCCTCGGTAAAGGGTTGCAGTCAGCCCAGGGCGAGGTAAAGGTAGTGGTGCTCGACGCAGCCAAGCCCTATCTCCTGGCTTGTCTGTATCACCTCCTCGGCTCTTCCATGCTGGTGATAACCGCCAGGCCTGAGAAAGCCAGGCAGCTTTACGACGATATGACCGTCTGGTGCAGTTGCGATGACCTGGTCCATCTTTTCCCCGAGCCCGATGCCCTCCCTTACGAAAGAATCTCCTCCGACCCCTACACAGTCAAGCAGCGTTTGAAAGTACTCTCTAGCCTGAGCGACACAGACAAATCACACCTTGTCATAGCTTCAGCCCATGCCGCAGTGCGCAAGACCATGCCCGCTAGAGTCTTCAACTCCTCCTGCCAGATTATACGAAAAGGTATGAAGCTTGACCTGGAGAAGACACTTCATAACTGGATACGTCTGGGATACGAGTTGGACGCTAAGGTAGAGCTTCCTGGCACCGTGAGCCGGCGCGGCGGCATCATCGACATCTACCCGCCGCACAACGAGCTCCCGGCTCGCATCGAGCTCCTCGGCGACGAAGTCGAGAGCATACGTTTCTTCGACCCCGAAAGTCAGCGCTCGGCTCAAGTAGTATCTGAAATAAGCATCATTCCCGCCAGGGAAATGATTGTCCCGGCAAGTGACCTGAGCGATGCATTACAGCAGCTCGACCTCTCCAACCTCAATGCCGGGGCAAGGAGCAGGATAGAGGGAGACATAGATAGGCTCTCCCAGGGACAATGGTTCGATGGGCTCGACCTGTATTCATCTCTGGGAAACGATGGCGCTCTTCCCGATTATTTTGCTCCGAATACTTTAGTTATTATCGACGAGCCTGACTTTATCGCGGCTGCTATGGCAGACCTGGAGGCCCAGGCCGCTGAATTGCGCCAAGCCCAGATTGACCGCGGCGAGCTGCCGATCAATTTCCCCCTGCCCTACTTTACCTGGCCGGGATTGACTGACAAACTGAATAGATTCCACCAGCGTCTTTCTCTGGAGCAATGGGGAGACAGCAGTCAGGGCTATACAATGGACTTCGGACCGGCTCCAAACTATAGCGGTCGCCTGCCTGCTTTCCTCAAAGAGGCCAGGACGATGATAGAGAGCAAGCGCAGGGTCATCATCGTCTCCCAGCAATCGACCAGGCTTTCCGAGCTTCTCGAAGGAGAGGATATCCTCGCCTTTCCGATAACGAGTATAGAAAGATTACCTTCACCCGGCTCCGTGACCCTTGTTCAGGGGTCTTTGAGCGAAGGCTGGACGATGGATGGCTCTAACGGAGATATCCTGCTCACGGATGTCGAACTCTTCGGCTTCGCCAAGAAGCGGCGTATGGTGCCGAAGCGTCCCGTGCGCAGCGAGGCTTTTCTTTCCGACCTCGCCGTAGGCGACTATGTGGTACATATAGACCACGGCGTAGCCAAATTCGCCGGGCTCATTACTCTCTCTGTCGAAAAGGGCGAGCGCGAGTACCTGGTTCTGGAGTACGCCGCAGGCGATAAGCTCTACGTTCCCAGCGACCAGGTAGACCGCGTTACCCGCTACATCGGCCCCGGTGGTTATAGCCCGTCTCTGAGCCGGCTGGGCACTCAGGAATGGAACCGGGCCAAGCAGAGGGTGAAGGAAGCAGCAGATTTACTGGCAAAAGAGCTTCTCGAACTCTACTCAGCGAGAGAGATCTCGCCCGGCTTCGCTTTCTCCCCCGACACAGTATGGCAGCAGGAATTCGAGTCCTCCTTCCCCTATGTTGAGACGCCTGACCAGCTTGAGGCTGTGCAGCAAGTCAAACAGGATATGGAAAGGACACGCCCCATGGACAGGCTGGTGTGCGGCGATGTCGGATACGGCAAGACCGAGGTCGCTCTGCGCGCTGCCTTCAAAGCCGTGATGGACGGCATGCAGGTAGCAGTATTAGTGCCTACCACGGTACTAGCCCAGCAGCATTTCACCACCTTCAGCCAGCGGCTGAGCCCATTCCCGGTCAAGGTCGAACTGCTGAGCCGCTTCCGTTCGCCCAAAGAGCAGCAGGGGGTCATTGAGGGTTTGGCCAGGGGCAGCGTGGATATCTGCATCGGCACCCATCGCCTTCTCCAGAAGGATGTCTCCTTCAAGAATCTGGGACTGGTCATCATAGATGAGGAACAGCGCTTCGGCGTAGCTCACAAGGAACGGCTTAAGCAATTGAGAAAAGAGGTAGACGTACTGACCTTGAGCGCCACTCCGATACCCCGCACTATGCACATGGCACTGGTGGGAGTGCGCGACATGAGCACCATGGAGACCCCTCCTGAGGAGCGTCTGCCCATAAAAAGCTACGTTGCCCCTTACGATGAGAGGATGATCCGTGAGGCGATACTGAGAGAGCTGGAACGCAACGGACAGGTATTCTTCGTCCATAACCGTGTACAGAGAATAGGCTGGGTAGCCAGAGAATTAGAAAAGCTGGTGCCTGAAGCCAGAATAGGCATCGCTCATGGGCAGATGCCCGAGGAGGCGCTGGAATCGGTAATGCTGGACTTCACGCAGGGCAAAATAGATGTGCTGGTGTGTACCACCATCATCGAATCCGGCTTGGACCTGCCCAATGTCAATACCCTCATCGTGGACGATGCAGATAAATTCGGGCTGACGCAGCTCTATCAGCTCCGGGGCAGAGTTGGCCGGGGTTCGAACCGCGCCTACGCTTACTTTTTCTACGATAAGGGGAAACAGCTCACCGATGCCGCGGAGAAGCGGCTCAGGACTATATTCGAGGCTAGCGAACTGGGGGCTGGTTTCCGTATTGCCATGAAAGACCTCGAGATACGCGGCGCAGGCAACTTGCTGGGGCCGGAGCAGAGCGGGCATATCGGCGCAGTCGGCTTCGAACTCTATAACCAGATGCTGGCGGAAGCCGTACAGGAACTGAGAGAAGGGACTAAACCTAAAATCGCCCCGCTCCCTTCTGCTACTACCGTCGATCTCCCGCTGCCTGCCCTAGTTCCAGAAGAATACGTGCCCGACCTGAGCACACGGCTTTCCTTGTATCTGCGATTGGCCAAAGTAAGCTTGCCCGGTGAGCTTGATGAGCTTGAGAAAGAGTTGGGAGACAGGTTTGGGCCTCTTCCTCAAGAGGTTAAAGACCTGCTCTACATGGTCAGGGTGAAATTGCTGGGCAGCATGTCCGGCATTGAGTCCATCTGCTCAGAAGATGGGCAAGTAGTGCTGTCACTGGGTGCAGCCGCCAAATTCGACCGGCCGTCGCTGCAGCGTTACTTCGGCGGCAAATTGAAAATAGGCACAAGCCAGCTCCGTTTGGGTATGGGGACCGATAAAGAGTGGAAAGAGGTACTCGAGCAGGTATTGAAGGTAATGGCCCAAGCTAAAGATAGTTCACAATCTCACTCAGACTTCGAATTCTCGGGCAGTCGTTAATACCCTCCCAAAAACCATCCCGATCGAGAAGCAAGGGATTAATGCCTACACCTCTAGCCCCCACCACATCTGAATGATACTGGTCGCCTACATGGATAGCTTCGGAAGCTGCTACCCCGGCACGTTCCAACGCAGTGTGAAATATCGGAGGGTGCGGCTTTTCCGCTCCTATCTCAAACGAAGTTAGGGCAAAATCTACGTAAGGGGTAAGGCCGAGCTCATTACAATCGCCATCCAACCCCCTGCTCAAATTGGAGACCAGGCCTAGCACCATGCCCCGCTCTTTAAGAACGCCCAGTATGGGCAGCACATCATCGAACAAGATAAGCTTGCGGTCAAGCCGGCGCGCCCTGGTGAATATTTGCAGGGCCAACTCTTTTGTGACCTCAGCACCTGCTGCCTTTAGGATTATGGCTTCGTAATCAGACCAGAAGGCCTGCTCTTCAGCTTGAGGACGTTTATGAACCGGCGAACGAGCGTTCTCCCGGCTCATGAAGTCATCGGCCAACCAGTATCCACGCGGGATGGCTTGACGATTGACCTCTATGCCGAATTCGCGGCAGGCAGTGACCTGAAGCTCTTCCCGCGCAGGGGAGAATGAGATAAGCGTATTATAGAAATCGAAGAAAACTGCCTTAATCATCTCGTGTGTGCGTATTTCCGAATTGTGGTACAATGTCCACGGATTCAGTTTATCACAAGCTAAATAAAGGTTGCAAAAAGACAGCGTAAGTTAATGCTAAGCCTTGTTTCTCCTTTTTTGAAAGCCAAAAGGGAGTGTGAGGTTAGCTTCAGACTATGCTAAAAGCAACGCGCATATTTTTGCTCTTGCTCTGTGTATTAGCTGCGGCTTTAGCCATAGCCGGCTCCGTATCAGCATCCCCTTCACCAGAGGTTGACGTACTGCATCTAGATGGTGATATTGTCCCCGCAGTTGCCAGCTACCTCGACCGCGGGATCAGTCTGGCGGAGGACCACCAAGCGGCGGCGGTAATCATCGACCTGAGCACCCCCGGCGGCCTGCTCTCCACAACGGAGGACATAGTTAATAGAATCCTGGACGCTAAGGTGCCGGTAGTAGTTTATGTCGACCGCTGGGCAGGCTCAGCGGGCACGTTTATTACCCTGGCAGCTCATGTAGCGGCTATGGCTCCGGGAAGCCGCATAGGTGCTGCCAGCCCGGTATCGACAGAGGGAGAGCTTCCTGCGACTTTGCAGGAGAAACTGACCCAGGACACGGCCGCCAGAATAAGAAGCCTGGCTGATTTGCGCGGCCGCAATCAAGCAGCAGCAGAAGCCACCGTGGTGGAAGCCCTATCCTTTACCGACCAGGAGGCGCTGGGTCTTGCGCCCATCCCCGAACAAGATCAAACACTGCTGGGACTCGCCACCCCTTACCTTGATCCCCCTCTTGTCGATATAGGAGCCAAGGACATCGATTCACTGATTGCCCAGCTTAACGGCATGAAAGTTGAAGTGGCAGGCCAGGAAGTGACTATCAATACCGAGGGCTATTCCAAGAACGACGTAGGTATGAGCACTATTGAGAAGTTCCTCCAGGGGATCAGTAACCCCGACATTGCCTATATCCTGCTTTCTCTCGGTGTAATCGGATTAATACTCGAATTTATTCACCCCGGAGCAATCCTGCCCGGAGTGGTAGGAGCCATCGCCCTTATCCTGGCTTTTTATTCTCTGGCTGTGCTAGAAGCCTCCTGGGCAGGAGTATTCTTCATTATACTCGCCTTTATCTTGTTCATACTTGAGGCATTCGTCACCAGCTACGGCATGCTTACTGTAGGCGGTATAGCCTCACTGGTTATGGGGTCTCTAATCTTATTTGGAGGAGGTCCTGAATTGTTTCAGCTTCATATAAACTGGTGGGTCATAGTATTAATCGTAATCGCAGTTGTCGCTGTGTTCGTCTTCTTTATCGGGGCAATCATTCGCTCTCAGCGGCGGCGACCTGCCACAGGCAAAGAGGGGCTGGTGGGCAAAGTAGGATCGGCCAACACGGTACTCGACCCGACAGGAATGGTCTATGTTGAAGGCGAGCTATGGACAGCGACATCAGAAGCGGGTAGAATCGAGGCCGGTGAGGAGGTGGTAATAACCAAGGTAGAAGGGCTGAAACTCAAAGTTACTAAAAAACAGCAAGGAGGTTAGACATGACAGGAGCTATCATAGGCATCATTGTTTTCGTAGTCGTGGTACTCATAGTAGCTTCGGCATCGATCAGAATTGCGCAGGAATATGAACGTGGTGTTGTTTTCCGCCTGGGCAGGTACACAGGAGTACGGGGACCGGGCATATTCTTCCTCATCCCTTTTATAGAGCGCAGCGTGAAAGTTGACCTGCGCGTTGTGACTTTGGACGTCCCGGCGCAGGAAGCTATTACAAGGGATAACGTCACTGTCAAGGTCAACGCTGTAGTTTATTTCCGGGTAGTCAAGCCGGAGGATTCAGTGATCAAGGTCTTCGACCATCGCTATGCAACGTCGCAGATATCGCAGACCACCCTGCGTAGTGTTCTCGGCCAATCTGAACTCGACGAACTGCTTGCCCACAGGGAGAAAATTAACCAGACATTGCAGAAAATAATCGATGAGCAGACCGATCCCTGGGGAGTCAAGGTCAGCATTGTGGAGATCAAAGATGTTGAGCTTCCTCAAACAATGCAGCGGGCTATTGCGGCTCAGGCAGAGGCAGAGCGGGAGAGGAGAGCCAAGATCGTTCACGCGGAAGGTGAGCATCAGGCAGCAGAGAAACTCGCCGAGGCTGCCAGAGTGATGGCTACACAGCCTATGTCACTGCAATTACGCTATCTGCAGACCCTGACAGTAATTGCTACCGAAAAAACTAACACAATAGTGTTCCCGCTGCCTGTGGACTTATTTGAAGTAATAATGAAGAATAAAAAACAATAGGGTCTATTTTATTCAACTGGT
>JAJYLC010000091.1 GCA_021787935.1 Chloroflexota bacterium
GGTACATCAATTGACACCATCCGCAAGGCCGAGGACCGCGAGCTGTTTAAAAGGCTGCTCATCGGCATCGGCGAGCCTGTGCCCGATAGCGCCACGGTGAACACCCTCGACGAGGCGCGGGAGGTGGCGCAGAGAATCGGCTTACCTCTAGTGATTCGACCAGGCTATACCTTGGGTGGGACAGGGGGTGGCATCGCCAGGACTTGGAGCGAACTGGATGAGATTGTTGCTTCGGGGCTTGCCGCCAGCCGCATCCACCAGGTGCTTGTAGAGAAGTGCCTCACAGGGTGGAAGGAAATAGAGTTCGAGGTAATGCGGGACGCTGCCGACAACTGCATCACTATCTGCTGCATGGAGAACATAGACCCGATGGGTGTCCATACCGGCGAGAGCATAGTGGTCGCTCCCAGCCAGACCCTGAATGACAAGGAATACCAGATGCTGCGTTCCGCCAGCATCAAGATTATCAGGGCTCTGGGTATCGAGGGAGGGTGCAATATCCAGTTTGCGTTGAAGCCTCATCCCATAATAGAGCCGAGACAGGGGAAGGAGGACCCCTACTATGTTATTGAGGTAAATCCCCGCGTGAGCCGCAGCTCGGCGCTGGCAAGCAAAGCGACCGGCTATCCTATCGCCCGTGTCTCAGCCAAGATAGCCGTGGGCAGGCGGCTGGACGAGATAGCCAATAAAGTGACGGGGAAGACCACTGCTGCCTTCGAGCCTGCCATAGACTACTGCGTGGTCAAAATGCCGCGCTGGCCCTTCGATAAATTTGCCTCGGGAGACCGCATCATCGGAACCCAGATGAAGTCCACAGGCGAGGCTATGGCTATAGACCGCTGCTTCGAAGCGGCACTGCAAAAGGCTGTGAGGTCGCTGGAGATAGGCGGCAAGTCGCTGATATGGGAAGACCCGCGCTGGAAGGAGGGGGGCTCCTATCCTCTCGAACCTAACGACCTCAGGCTGTGGGCACTGATGGCGTTGCTGAGGCGCGGGGCGAGTGTAGAGGACCTGTGCCGCCGCACCGGCATCGACCCCTGGTTTATGGAGAAATTCCAGAACATTATCGATATGGAGAAGCGCCTCCTCTCCGAGAAGCTGACTCCAGAGATACTCAGAGAGGCTAAGAGATTAGGCTTCTCTGACGAACAGATAGGTACCCTGGCTGACAGGCTGCCCGAGCAGGTAAGGGAGCTGCGCCGTACCTGGAAGATACGCCCCATATACAAAATGGTGGATACCTGCGCCGCTGAGTTCGATGCCGAGACCCCTTATTTCTATAGCGCTTACGGAGCCGAGAATGAGGCTGAACCTTTGCCGGGGCGCAAAGCGGTGGTCATCGGCTCCGGCCCCATCCGCATCGGGCAGGGCATCGAGTTCGACTACTGCAGCGTACATTCGGCCTGGGCTCTCGAAGAGGCAGGGGTCAAGAGCATAATGGTGAATTCGAATCCCGAGACGGTGTCCACAGATTTCGATACCAGCACCCGTCTCTATTTCGAGCCGCTTGACGAGGAAAGCCTGCGGGATATCCTGGAAAACGAGACTAGCAATAATGGCGAAAGCGCTCCGCCTTCAATTGTGCAGTTCGGCGGGCAGACAGCGATAAACCTGGCGCAGCCTATCGCCCGGGCTAACCTTCCCATAATAGGTTCCAGCGCCGAGGCTATTGACCTTGCTGAGAACCGTAAGCGTTTTGAGGATTTTCTGAGCAGGATGGGTATCCCCCAACCTCCCGGGGCGGGGGTGTTTTCCCTGGAAGATGCGCTGGCCACTGCCCAGTACATAGGCTACCCGGTGCTGGTGCGTCCCAGCTATGTACTCGGGGGCAGGGCGATGGAGATAGTGCACAGCCCCAGTGAACTCGCCCTGTTTATGAAACTGGCTGCGGAGCTTGACCGGAAGCGCCCGGTGCTCATAGATAAATATCTTGAGGGCAAGGAAGCAGAGGTCGATGCTATATGCGACGGCGAGACTGTGCTTATCCCCGGGATAATGGAGCATATAGAGCGCGCCGGAGTGCACAGCGGCGATTCTATGGCAGTATATCCGGGGGTGAATCTCACGGAGCAGGAAATTGATAGGATGGTAGACTATGCTGTCCGCATCGGCGTAGCGCTCGGTGTGAAGGGGCTGATGAATGTCCAGTATGTAATTATGCGGAACGGCGAGAGTTCAGGCTCGACTGTCTATATCCTGGAGGTAAACCCGCGCTCCAGCCGGACTGTTCCTTTCATATCCAAGGTCACAGGCGTGCCCATGGTGCGGGTAGCGACCAAGGTGATGCTGGGCATCAGCCTAAAAGAGCAGGGCTATTCCACTGGGCTGTGGAAGAGGCAGAAACTGGTGGGTATCAAAGCGCCGGTGTTCTCCATGTCCAAGCTGCCGGGAGTGGATACCTACCTTGGCCCGGAGATGAAATCGACCGGCGAGGTGATGGGGATAGATCATAATTTCAATGCGGCTCTGGCTAAAGCACTGCTGGCAGCAGGGCTGGCGCTGCCGCCTAAAGGTTCGATACTGCTCAGCATCGCAGACAGGGATAAAGCGGTCGCTCTTCCTTTGATAAAAAAGATTTGTGAAATCGGGTATAAGCTGTATGCCACAGAGGGGACCTCCGCCATGCTCTGGGCAGCAGGGCTGCCCGTGACTATGATCAGCAAGAAAATCAGCGAGGGGCATCCCAATGTAATCGATATTATCATGGACGGTACCGTCGACGCGGTGGTGAATACCCCCACAGGGGGTCGCGTCCCCATGCGGGATGGCTTCGAGATACGCCGCGCTGCTGCCGAGCGGCGCATTCCCTGTTTCACTTCGCTGGACACGGCATTCGTGGCAGTGGATGCACTCATTGCGGGAAGCCAGATAATCAGCGTCGAGCCGCTGCCCGAATACAGGGGAAACCATAAATAATATCAGGATCGATTAGAAAAGGCGTAGCGTCGTGACTCCTGTCACGACGAGGAACCCGTCGCCACGGGAGTGGCGACGCTACGGGTGTAAATATGAAGCTGGTTAATGCTCCCATCATCTCCAATACCGAGGTATTGCCCAACATCTATCTTTTGCAGGCCAGGGCGCCTGAGATAGCGCGGCTGGCTCAGCCGGGGCAGTATGTGATGGTACGCTGTGGCGAGGGGTATGATATGCCGCTGCGGCGTCCCCTGGCCATCCACCGCATATCTAAGGATGGTATTTTCCTTTTTTATACGGTTGTTGGGCGGGGCACAGCATGGCTTTCGCAGCGCGAATCAGGTGAGCGTGTAGACATGTTCGGCCCCCTGGGCAAGGGCTTTGAGATTTATCCTTCGTCAAGTAACCTGCTTCTGGTTGCCGGGGGCGTGGGCATTGCCCCGCTGTTAGCCCTAGCCGAACGCGCTATCGACAGCGGCCTCAAAGTCAGGTTGGTTATAGGAGAGAAAAACGCAGCCAAGATTTATCCCGAACGCCTGCTGCCACCGGGAATCAAACCTGTTATCACCACTGAGGATGGCTCACTGGGGCAAAAGGGTATGGTGACGGACATCTTACCTCAATTCATAGCTCAGGCTGATCAGGTATTCGTCTGCGGCCCGCTTCCCATGTATCAGGCGATATCGAAGACGGGTAAGAAGTTAAAGAATAAGCCGACACAGGTGCTTCTGGAGACTGTGATGGGCTGTGGGGTAGGTGCCTGTCTGAGCTGCTCCATTGAAACCAGGCAAGGCCGCAAGCTTGTTTGCAAAGACGGCCCTGTGTTTGAGTTCGGTGACATATTGTGGGATAAAATAGCAGCGCCCGCCTGCAGCGGGCGCTGCTAAAAGAAACCTAGTTGGTGCTACTTATATCCACCTTACCTTCGAAGGCAGCGATACCACAGCCTTGCCGGGCATGGTCTCTTCGCCTCTCTGGTTGACGGTTTTTATCGCTATTTCTACCAGGTACTCGTCGCCTTCCGTCCATTTCCTGGCCACAGTGCCGCCGACAAACTGCGTGTCTCCGAACACATTGAACAGGATGCATCGAGCGCTCAGCTTCTTCAGAAAGCCTTCATCGCCCATCCAGTTGGTTATGACGTGTCCTGCCCAGCAGAACCTCTGCATGCCCAGGTCGTAAGCCACGGGCACGCCTATAGCATCTGATTTATCTGATTCATAGTGGACATCCGCCATGGGCTCGAGTATGCCTGTTTTGGGGTCCTTGATACCCCACTTGGGATGCCGCTTCATATAGGTGCGGCGTATGCGGTGCGCGCCCTGGCCGCCGCCGATGCCTACCCAGAACTCTACCATGTCGGTCTGGCCCAGCGGCCCCTTGGTGACAGGCCTCACCGGATCGCCTATGCTGACATCCTCCCAGAAGCGGGGATTCGCTCCTCTGACCTCTTCGTCCTCGTATGACTTATCGATTTCCCGCAATTCCTCTTGGGTATACTGGTATTTCGTCACACCAGCGTACTTGCCGCGCTCCTTGGCTTGCTGCCTCTCAACGCGCATAGTCTCCCTTTTCTGGGTGCTTACAATCTCGCCTCTCTGGTTGTAGTATACCGTCCTGCCTATTTGCAGGAACTGGCGTCCTCCCATCTTGCCATGTTTCTCTATCAGGTCGATGGGGTAGTCGACGCAGGTTAGCTCATCGTTGATGTGTATGGGCTTGAACCACTCCCAGTTACAGCCGCAGTAGAAGGCGTGCACACCGGGCAGCCCCTCCATTCCCTGGGGGCAGGCCACGGCGTAAAGGAACGTGGGCGGCGCCAATATATGACCCCACTTGGTCCTTGTGGCGTATTCGGGATTGCGATACAGGGGATTGTCGTCCCCTATTCCGTTGCAAAACTGCCTGATGGCATCCTTGGAGGCCACCTCGTTCTGCCGAATCATGTAATAGGGCACACCGAATTTAGCCCTCATTGCTGCCAGGGCTTCTTCGGTAATCTTGCCGAAGGTTACTTCTGGCTTCTCTGTCGTCGCCATCCTTTAATTTCCCTCCTTGATTATATGGACAACCGCATAAAAATTATAACACGAACAAACGAGGTTTGCCAAATCTCATTATGTCTGCTTGGCGGTATGGCTGCTATCACGGAATAGGTCTGACCATGATAGTCTGGTCTCTCGCTGGCCCTACGGAGACAAGGCTGACCGGGCAGCCGAGCAGTTCTTCGAGCTTCTTCACATAGGCCTGGGCCTGCGCTGGGAGCTTTTTGAAGCTGCGGATGTCGCTGGTCGGGGTCTGCCAGCCCGGCAGCTCCTCGTAGACCGGCTGGCACTTTTCAAAAAGCGCCTGACTTGCCGGAGGGCGGTGATAGGTAGTGTTGCCCACCTTGTAGGCAGTGCAGACCTTGACGGTGGGGAAGGTATCGAGGATGTCGAAACGGGTGATGGCGGCTGAGGTCAGGCCGTTGATCTCGGAACTGAAACGGCCGACAACACCGTCGAACCAGCCGCACCTGCGGGGTCGTCCCGTAGTCGTTCCATATTCATGCGCTCGTTCCCTGATCAGATGCCCGCACTCATCTTTAAGCTCTGTGGGGAAAGCCCCGCCACCTACCCTGGTGGTGTAAGCCTTGAACACTGCGATAACACCATCGATTTTCCCGGAACCTATTCCCAATCCCATAGACATGGAGGCCCCGCCCATAGCTGTCGAAGTGACGTAGGGATAGGTGCCGAAGTCGAGGTCGAGCATGCTGCCCTGCGCCCCCTCAAGCAAGACCATCTCGCCTTTTTCGAGTGCCTCTCGTATTATCACATCTGTCTCCCGCACGAAAGGAGCTAACTGATTTGCAAAGTTGCAGTATTTCTCATAGACCTCGTCCAGCGAGAGTGGTTCAGCACCGTACAGTTTGACGAGCAAGTTGTTCTTATATTCCAGTACAGTGCTGAGCCGCTTCCGGAAATTCTCTTTATCCAGCAGGTCGCAGATGCGTATCCCCATGCGTGCTATCTTGTCCACAAATGCAGGGCCGATGCCCTTGAGGGTAGTCCCTATAGCTCCCTTGCCTCGTGACTTCTCTTCCAGGCCATCGAGGAGGAAGTGATAAGGCATAACAACGTGAGCGCGGTCGCTGATAAACAGGTTGTTCACGCTTATGCCGGCTTTCCTGAGTGTTTCAATCTCTTCCAGAAGAGCGGCGGGGTCGATGACCACGCCGTTGGCGATAAGGCAGGTCACGCCGGGATAGAAGATGCCCGAGGGAATAAGGTGCATCTTGAACTCGCCTAATTGATTGATGACGGTGTGTCCGGCATTGTTCCCGCCGGAAAACCTCACCACGAACTTAGCTTTCTCGGCGAGCATGTCTACCACTTTCCCCTTACCTTCGTCACCCCATTGTCCCCCGATGACTGCGATTGCTGGCATTTTCTAACCCTCTTTCAGCTACTCTAAATTCTCGGGCATAACCGAGTCAGCGTGATGTTATTACTTGGGCAAACAATCTCCAGCAAAGCTGCGACACGTATGAATTTCGTAGACAAAGACCCCTTCTTTTACGCCCGGGTCCTCGTCCATTATCCTTTTTACTTCATCGACGTTAGCATTAAAAATTCCAATACCCGCTATGTCACTTCCATCAGTGATGGGACAAACGATAGATAAAACCCCATCTGCACGGAGAGCATAGTTCCTTCGGCCATGTTCCCAAATGATTTTTTCGACTCCGGGAACATTTCTGTTCGGGCCGGCCTTCAAAATGACGATGCAATAATTCCTGGTTTTGGAGTGCATCTCTCTCATAAATTCATCGGTAATTTTTGTCATGTTTTCTCACGACCCGTCAGAGGGCAAACCATTTTCTAAGTGGCGGAGAGGGTGGGATTCGAACCCACGGGCCAGTTACCTGACCACACGCTCTCCAGGCGTGCCTGTTAGACCACTCCAGCACCTCTCCACCGCTTTGCCGTCTTGGCGGCAAATTTCTGAAAATTATATTACAGATTTTTTAGTTTGCCATATTAAGCAATGCCTTTACAGTCTCCCAGTTCCTGGTTGTAGCGGATACTTTCAGTTTTTTCTCGAACAATGTGTTCGAAAGTTTGCTTCTCCCATAACCGTTGGGGCAAAAAAGATAAATTGCCCGGTCGGCAATAAAAAATTCTTCAGCCTTATCTTTTACTTTATTTATCTCATCTACCGGTACGCTGGTTGGTACGGCGGACAGAAAGGTAACGTGAAGTTTGCTGGTATCTTTATTAGTGAACGGGTTGTTTTCAATCAGTTCGTGTAATTGGCCCTTTGTTCTGATAATGACGCTGACGTCGAATCCGAAGATTTGCTTCATTTTCTGCTGTATTCTGCTGACAAGTTTCGAGGTGTCCTTCTCCGGGGATTTGAATATAACATTCCCGCTCTGTATGTAGGTTTGTACATCAGAAAACCCTAACGATTCATACAGCTTTTTCAGCTCTTCCATCTTTATCTTCTTTTGCCCGCTGACATTGATGCCGTGGAGCATTGAAACATAGCTGTTCATAGCTGGCTTCTGTCTTGGCGTTTCTTACGCGCACGATTTTGCCCTTCGACTCATTTCATTCGCTCAGGGTAAACCACTGCGACTCATTTCGTTCGCTCAGGATAAACGGAGAGGGTGGGATTCGTTTATTCCGAGCGAAGTCGAGGAAAACCGCCAATTAGTCTTTCCTTTTTAATTTTAGACCATCCTTTAATCTGTTCCTCTCGTTTCCTCGCTTTGGAAACATTATCATATCTTTCGCAATAAACCAAAGTCACAGGCCTGCGAACGGAAGTATATTTAGCTTCAGTTCCTTTATTGTGTTCTCTAAGGCGATCTTCTAAGTCAATTGCAATGCCGGAATACAAGGAATCGTCTCGGCACCTAACAATATAGAAAAACCAACTTTGGTCTTTTATTCCCTTTCGGCTCATTTGATTCGCTCAGGTAAAGCACTTCGACTCATTTCATTCGCTCAGGGTAAACCACTGCGACTCATTTCGTTCGCTCAGGATAAACGGAGAGGGTGGGATTCGAACCCACGGTTGCCTCACGACAACACCGCTTTTCGAGAGCGGTACCATAAACCACTCGGACACCTCTCCCAAACTCGGAATTATACTGATTAATCAAGTGGATGTCTAGTTTTGCTAATCTCTCGTTGAAAAGTCAGGGCGCTAATCTTTAGATTGGCGCCCTGACTTTATTATTTCCTAAATGGCGTGTTAAGTGATATTCTTCAAATCCACCACGCCGTCCGTATTACGTGTGCTTATTTCTACTCTGACTGGGTCCGCCAAGGAGACAAGTTCTTCGACAGGCTCGAGTGCTCCAATTCCTCTATTTGTAACTGTTTGTTCCCGCACATGCTCACCGATAGCCACATTCGGCACGAATTCCAGCCACTTTGGCATGTACCAGCTCCTCTTGCCGAGCAGCCACATGACTGACGGGACCAGGACTGAGCGTACAATCGTAGCATCCATTAAAACTGCAACTGCCAGACCAAAGCCCATCTGTTGGAACATGGTCATGTCACCGAGAGCAAACCCACCGAATACAGCGACCATAATCAGCGCGGCACCGGTAATCAGTCGCCCTGTGGAGCTGAGACCGAAGGATACAGCCTCGGTACTATTGCCGGTCCGATTGAACCGCTCCCTGATGCGGCTTAGCAGGAACACCTGATAGTCCATGGATAGCCCGAACAGAATGGCGAACAGGAACAAGGGGAGCCAGGTTTCAATCACATCTACCCGATGGAACCCGAAAAGGCTAGCGCCTATCCCTTTCTGGAAGACCAGGACTATGAGACCGTAGGCAGCTCCGACCGAAAGCAGATTCATCATGATGGACATAGCTGGCACTACGATTGAGCGGAAGGCTATTGCCAGCAGTATGAAGCTGAGTGCCAGGACAAAGCCGAATACAATCGGTGTGTAGGTTGCGGTGGTACTATTGAAATCCAGAATACCGGCTGTCTCACCGGTAACTAGAACTTTTGCCGGTACACCCGCGAAGGCTTCCGGGACGTATTGCGAGCGAAGCCGGGCTACAGCATCCATCGCATCCTTGGCTAATGGGTCTCCGGCCAACCTCGCCGATATTACCGACAGGTTTGCCTGTTCATGTACTTGCAGGGTTGACGATACAAATGTGCTATCGGATTGTATAGCTGCCTGAAGACGGGCGATACCTGCCTGCACCGCTGCCGAATCTGTTTTACCATCGATGACTATCACTGCCGGAGAATCTGTCCCGAATCCGAATTGCTCTTGCAGTGCAACGAAGCCTTGCTTTGCCCTCATATTGTCAGGCAGACCGCTGATACCAGACATGCCCATGTGAACGCCGAAGTATGGAATAGCAGCCATCGCCAGCACCGCTACCGCAACTACCAGACTGATAGCAGGTCGGCGCGTGACAATGCGAGTCATCCACACCCAGAACCCCCCGGTAGCCTCAGAATTTTTCCGGGACGCACGACGCTGTATGAACGGTATACGGATGGCATTTACCTTGTCGCCCAGGAGACCCATTATGGCTGGCAGCAGTGTTAGGGAAGCCAGCAGAGCAACGACGACAACGAGTATTGCGCCGATTCCCATGGTCTGGAAAATGGTGAGCGGAAATATCACCATTCCGACGAGGGCCAACACAACCATCATCCCGCTGAATAGGACCGCGCGGCTGGCGGTGGAGCCGGCAGCCGCGATCGCCTCGATTTTATTAAGACCGTGTTCGCGCTCCTCTCTATAGCGAGAGAGAATAAACAAGGAGTAGTCGATGCCTACAGCCAGTCCCATCATAGTGATTATATTGGTAACGGTGAAGGAAAGGTCCATCGCTTGACCGACCAGTGCGGTTAGTCCCAGGGCTCCCACAACTGCTACTATGCCCACTGCGACGGGAAGTAGCGCAGCGGCTATGGCTCCGAAGACAAGGGCGAGTACGACTAGAGCCACTGAGATGCCGATGACCTCCCCAGTTTTCATTGTTCCTTCTGCTAAACTGGTGGCATCTGCTGCAAAAGAGGCATCCCCGGTGACCAGGACCTCGAAGGAACCTCCTTGATTTGCATTATCAACCACCTGGTGAACCTTATTAACAACCTTATCGGCGTCCGGTGGCATTTGCAGCAATATAATAGTAGCGTGATGGTCTGCGGAGACGAGGTCTTGCTCGCCCGTCATATAGTAGTTTATCCCACCCAGAACCACATTACTGCCAAGACCTGTCAGGTCGCCGAACAGCTTCTCGACTTTGCTTTGAAATTGGGGGTTGTCCACTGTATATGTCGACGAACGTACGATGACTATCTCCTCGGAGCTGTCCGACGCTCCAAGCCGGTCGCTGAGAAGGGTATCTGCCCGTTTGGATTCAGGGTTGTTCATCACCTTGTTGTCCGTGGTAAGTGCGCTGCCAAGCAGTGTGCTCATCAACGCAAATGCCGTCACCAGCATCAAGGCCCAAGCGCCTATGGTGAGCTTTGAATGGTTGGCAGACCACCG
>JAJYLC010000092.1 GCA_021787935.1 Chloroflexota bacterium
AAGCCATGTCGTCGATCAACTTCTTTAGCGACGCGGCATCAGCATGGGCAAGCTGGACTTGCGCTACTCTGCGCCCGGCAGATTGCAGAGCTTCCAGGTCACCCAAAGCTTGCGCATCCGCAACAACCCCAAAAGTGTAGTCCTCGCCTGGAATTGGCAAGTCGTGCCCATGATTAGCGATAATTTGGAGAAACAGCCCCGTGTTCTGCCCACCTTTGTGAAGCTGACCGGTGGAGTGCAGAAACCGTGGACCATAGCCTAGAGTGGTAGCAATGTAATAACGCTCCATCACATGTTTGCGTATACCTGCCATTGCACTATCTATCTCGTCAGTCTGGTGGAGGTAAGCCATTATGGCAAAATAACTATTCTGAGCGGGTTGCCGCAGCAGCTCTGCAAGAGACACCCTTGTCTTCATCCTCTTAAGCTGGCCGGATTGAGTATATTCCCGAAGAAGCCTTTTAGTTGCATCTTTGGCTTTCTGCACGTCCGGTTGGTCGAACGGGTTGATTCCCATTATCGAACCTGCCACGGCAGTGGCAAATTCCCAGCGAAAGAACTCAGCACCGAGATCTAATTTGTCTTGCATGTCCAGCACCACGACGGGTTGCCCCGAAGCTCTAATAGCGCGAATAGCATTATTTGCAGCCGAGTTATCGTCGTCCTTCAAACGGAGGTAAATGAACAGGCGGTCAGAGCCGTAGTAGGCTGGCGGCAGCAATGGCTCCCCGGCAACTGGTATAATGCCCTTTCCTTCTTTGCCGGTGCTCTCAGCGATAAGTTGCTCAACCCAAAGTCCGAAGCTGGCAATTGATGGGGATGTCACCAGAGTAAGCTTGTCTCGCCCATCTAAACTTCCGGTACCCATGCAAGCTCCGAGCCACAAGGCGGGATTTTCATGTACAGGGACACAGGAAGCGCATCCCTCACGCATCCGATCAGCGCGCTCAAGCAGAGTCTTAATATCAATTCCTATCAGCGCAGCGGGGACAAGGCCGAAATATGATAGAACTGAATACCTGCCGCCAATATCGCCCGGATTCAGGAATACCTTGCGAAACTTCTCCCTGTAGCCCAGATCAGCCAGTGGTGTTCCCACATCGGTAATCGCAGCAAAGTTCTGCCCGATTTTCTTGCCAATCGCTCTCTCCACCAAATCTCGAAAATAACGAAACAGAATCATAGGTTCAGTAGTAGTACCAGACTTCGAAGATACCAGGAACAAAGTACGTCTCGGATCGATAACATTCGTAACTGCCTGTATTGAGGCAGGCAGAATTGAGTCCAGAACGATTAATTCCGGGAAGTTTCCGGCGCTGCCGAATACCTGTCGAAGCACCTCAGCACCCAGGCTGCTGCCTCCCATCCCCAGCAGCACCACGTGGCGAATCCCTGAGGCTACGACTTCCTGAGCAAATGACTGCAACATGGTGACCTGCTCGTGCATCAACTCAGTGACATTGAGCCAGCCCAGACGGTCGCTTATCTCAGTAGGATCCGATTTCCATACTGTATAGTCTTTGCGCCAGATACGCGTTGCTATCTCGTTCTGAGCGAGCTTCCCCAGGGTTGTTTTTACGCCTGATTCATATTTACCCAGGTCAGTCTTTACCGGGACGGCTTCTGCCTCCAGGAGCCTGGATTTCTTCTCCTCTATGCCAGACCGCACTTTCTCAAAAGAGTCCGAAAAAGCCTTCACACCGTCAGCCAGGAGTTTATCAGTAACATCTTTAAGACTGATGCCGACCGAAGGCAGTTTCTCGAGTGTATGTTCAGCCTCTGACAGGCCCTGCTCCAAGGTGAGTTCTGCCTTGCCATGATCGAGAAAGGCATGGATTGTAGCCAAAGGCAGCGTGTTTATGGTATCAGGCCCGATAAGCGGCTCGACATACATCAGGTCACTATAAGCAGGGTTTTTAGTGCCTGTACTTGCCCAGAGAAGACGCTGCACATGCGCCTTCTTTGCCTTTAGTAGTGCAAATCGCTGGCCGTAGAAAGTGTCTTTGAATCGTTCATAGGCTGCCTTGGCGCTGGCGATGGCCGTTTTGCCCAGCAAAGCCCGACAATCTTCCTGTCCTTGCTTAATGCGCTCCTCCAATTGCTGATCAATGACCGTATCTATCCGGCTCAAGAAGAAAGAGGCTACGGAAGCAACCTTGCTCGGGTCTCTACCATTACGTACCAGGTCTTCCAGGCCCGCGACATATGCTTCCTTAACCTGCTCGTAGGCTTCCAGCGAGAAGATAAGTGTAATATTGACATTTATACCTTCGGCGGTAAGCTGACGAATGGCGCCAATGCACTGGGGTGTGCCCGGTACCTTTACCATGACATTGGGCCGGTCAAGTGCGGCGAAGAGGCGCCTTGCCTCAGCAACTGTTCTCTCAGCATCGTATGCAACAAAGGGAGAAATCTCCAAACTGGCGTAACCATGCTCACCAGACGTTTTGCTGTATATAGAGCGCATCAGGTCGGCAGAGGCGCGAATATCTTCGATAGCCAGCGCTTCGTAGATTTCCAGAGCATTCTTACCACTCCGAGCCAGGGATGGTAGCGACTCATCATAATCGGTGCTCCCGATAATTGCCTTCTCGAGAATAGTAGGGTTTGCGGTCAAACCGCTTATGCCTGATTCTATGAGTTGTTTCAGTTCGCCGGACTTGATGAGGCCGCGCCTTATATAGTCAAGCCACATTGCCTGACCTAGTCGATGTGCTTTCTGGATGGAGTTCAACATTTCATGCGTGCCTTAATTGTCAGGAGGGCTACCCTATTGAATTTCTACCTTGTAGTTTTAGCGAGTCTGTGTTTCATGGCTTGATTGATTATCTCTTCAAGCACACGGGCATTGTTATATTCTGTCTCCCTTGCGCCATAGACCAGGGTGATATCACTGTGTGCGGCTCCTTTTGCAATGCGCTCCAGGATTTCCTGCTTCTCGGGCGATGACAACTCTTTCCGGTATCTGCGCCTGAATTCTTCCCATTTCTCGGGGTCGTGATTGAACCACCGGCGCAGCTCGTCGCTCGGCGATAGCTCCTTCAGCCACTCATCAACCGCCGCGTCCTCAGCGCGCAGGCCACGGGGCCACAGGCGGTCAACGAGTATCCTTTTGCCATCGCTTACCTCTTTCTTATCGTACACTCTTTTTACTTTTAACATTTCACCACCCCACCCTCCAGCGTCATGCCGACTCTAGGCGCATTTAAAAACAGCCACAAGGATGCTCGCTCAATAGCTTCCATAATTTGGTCAACTGCCCACAAAGCTATCAGGATCCAGATGTGGATTTTTAGCAGCCCTTACAGCAGCGTCTCGTAACTCTGCATATGGTCGGATACGATCGTTGGCACCCTAGTTCAAGTGCTATTTAGCCATGCCATCACGGCAGTAATAGCCCACCGGTTGACCGCTCGCGAGATTGTTCTGATTGAATACCGGGCAGTCGGCGCACATGCAGTACTGACTTGGATCGAGGTCCCGGCAAGTAGCGGTGCCGGTAGAGCAGTAAATGCCCGGTATGTCTTCGCGTTTCAACGGTTGCCTTTCCAGCGCCTTTGCGATACTCGACATTTTGCCCTTCACACATTTACTGGCACCTTGTACAGGGCATTGAGGGCACATGCACAAGCTTACGTTTTCCTTGGTAAAAGATACCTTTGAGCTGATAATTTGCGCCATTTTGCCACCTCCTCCATCACCTTTTATCGGCTTTCTAGCCGTTTGTTAAAATCATAGCCGCAAGGTATTACGAAGTCATAAAATGGGAAGAAAAAAGGTTAAAAAGTTGTCACATTTCCTCTAGCAACCTAATGAAGGCAGAGGCATCATTATACATATTGATATTGTTGAAAAGTACATAGACCTCCTTGTCCCCTAACTTATCTCTCAACCACCGGAGTTCTTCATCTGAATAGTGATGCCTGTACCCAGGCCCACCATGCAAACGAAAATATCGGGGCTCTCCATGCAATGACTCCCTGTCCAAAGGGTCAACGCAGTGGATAAGACCCAGCTCAGAGCACAATGTCTTGATTGTCCGTTCACTCCATTCTCCTCGCGGCTCCCAGACCAGGAGAAATCCTGAGGCGTGTGCAGACTCGAAGAATTCCCTCAGATTGACAGCATTCTCCTGAGTTTCTCCGAAGCTGGGAGGACACTGGAAAACAATCACCTTAGCTTCCAACGCCTGAGCGAACTTTTTTGTCTCTGTCCATGCTTGCAGTACCTCCTCGGTACGCTTGAAGAAACCATAGTGCTCCTTTTTGTCCGCTGGCATATTCAGTCCAGCCCTGCGATAGGTCAGGCTGGTCGCGGGATGAGTTATTAACTGCGAAGCCTTCAAGGTAAATTCGAAATCCGATGGAGCAAGCTCCCGCCACCTTAAGACAGTGTCAAGTTTGGGCAGTCTATAAAAGGTCTGCTGTACTTCCACCAGCTTTAATTGTTTGAAGTAGTCCTTCATACCTTGTGAGAAGCCACAGCAGCCCACTTTTACCTTAGGCAATTACACCTCCATACGTCTCTTACAAACGGAGCAGAACTTCCATCCTTTCAAATCGGTATCTGAAAGGGTGTTGGAGAAATGCATCACACACGCGGGATTCGGACAGTGCCCCAGGCCGTATGTGTGGCCCAACTCGTGAACCGCCTCCTTGAGAGCTCGTTGTCGGAAGATATCTTCATCGTGGGGCAATCCGTAGAACTCCTGCCTCAAGCGGTATAGTGAAATAACCGCTCTCCTCCCGGTGACGTCAGCTTGTCCGAAGACAAAATTAAGCCCTTGAGCAAAAAGGTCAACGTCAACCACCCCAAGAACCCCATCTGCTGACAAAGATGGGGACGGTAAAACAGCTAGAATCGAAGAGGCAAAATATTGTTTCCGGTCACGATGCCAGCTCTCCTTAGGCAGTGGTATTTTATCAGCTATACGACTTTTCTGACCAAAAATCTCCTCTAAAGGTGCCCTCAGGCTTTCCAACAGACTTATATCCGTGTCACCTATGGGGACCAGACCTATCATTGTAGACTTCGTTTCGATATAGGTTTATGCATTCCTCGACTTGTGGTAGTATAAGTACCACAGCAAGATATGGCAAGAACACCGGGAGCCCGTCATGAAAGAACTAAAGATACTTTGCTGGAACGTCAACGGGGTCAGAGCTGTAAAAGGGAAAGGCTTTCTGGAATGGCTACACAGAGAGTCTCCCGATATCATATGTCTTCAGGAAACCAAAGCGCATCCTGACCAGCTCGATAAAGACCTCAGAGAGCCACCCGGTTATCATGCATACTGGAACTATCCAGAGCAAGGCAAAGGCTACAGCGGCGTTGCCACCTTCACTAAAGAAGAACCACAGAAAGTGCAGAATGGCTTCGGTGTTGCAGAGTTCGACACCGAGGGTAGAACTATAATAGCTGAATATCCAGAATTTACTCTGTTCAACGTGTATTTTCCCAATGGCAAAAAGGACGAGATGCGCCTAAAATACAAGCTGGATTTCTACGATGCCTTCCTTAAATTTGTTGACGCTTTGAAAGGCAAGGGTGAGAAACTCATCATCTGCGGTGATTTCAATACCGCACACAAAGAAATAGACCTGGCCAGACCGAAGGAGAACTCAACCATCTCGGGGTTTCTGCCCATTGAGAGGGCCTGGATGGACAAATTTGTGGCTCATGGCTATGTTGATACATTCCGCCATTTCCATAAAGAGCCAGAGCAGTACTCCTGGTGGGACCTCAAGACGAGAGCCAGAGAGAGGAATGTGGGCTGGAGGATCGACTACTTCTTTGTGACGCAGAATCTACTGAAATTAGTCACTAAGGCATTTATAATGCCCGAGGTCACGGGCGCTGATCACTGTCCAGTAGGCATAATACTGAAGACTCCGTAGACGACCCCACCCAATTCAACCACCTCTAAATCCAACACCCCCTCGGTTCAGCCATCTGGAAATAGGGAAAAAGTACCAGAAATACAGTACCTAAGTGGGATTGTTGTGCGGCTTTCACTCAAGGGATAATTGAGATAGAAAGTTCAAGGAGGTGGCTCAGATGGAGAAAGTGCTATATTGGGCAGGGGGAGCGATAAACTGGCTGGCCTATGTCTGGCTGGTTGCGAGTGAAGCTTTCGAAGAGATTCGTTACGCCACAATAGGCGATTCCATTAGGGGTATCCTTTCTAGGACTGAGACCAGGCAATATGCCCCAAAGACAGAGCAGCGAATGCTTCCCCGGCCAGAGTAGCGCAGCTAAGGCTACAGATAACGCCTAAGACAGCAAATTAAATAACTGAAAATCGAGATTTTGGGGCTTTATTTACTTGAGTAAAATAGATAAAGCCCTTTATTTTACGGCCCATTTGTAGATCCACCTTCACCGTGCGGATTTTTCCAGCACAAAATTCCCACTATGTCTAGGACAAAATTACCATTGCGCTGACGTTCTATTTCCGTTACCCTCATGGCCAAAAGGGAAGAGCATGTCAAGACAATTAGGTTATATCAGGGACGAATGGTCTCTTGAAATGAGCAAGTTAGGTGAAATCGATCCGGCACTGAATGGTCCGAGTGGCGAATTGACGTCCTTTATCGCCAGTCTGATAGAGCAAAATGCCGAACTCGCTGAGAAATTGCAGCACTTAGATGCCCTGACAGAACTTGCCGAGAAGAAGATTATTGAGGCGAGCAAAGAGGCAGAGGCGATCAGGGCAACAGCCGAAGGAGAAGCAAATGCCAGGAGGGCTATCTCTGCCGGAGCCGAAGGTCAAGCGAAAGCTACAGCGGTGCACGCGGTTGAAGAGAATTCTAAGGCTGTAGAACAGGCAGAACAATTTCTGGCAACTAATCAGCGACCCGGCAAAAGCCCTGAAGAAATTTCTCTGGAATTATGCTCAATACTTGATAGTGATGAGACAATCAAGACAACGCGTGATGTACAGGTCGAAGAAGTGACCCAGGACAATCTATTTGCCGAATCAGAAGGAGACACAGAAGAAAGCTCGGCCTACTATGCTGACTTCGTAGACATGGTGCTTCCACCCCCCATATCCTTGCGAGGAATGCTTAAACTGCGCAGGCAATTAAATAAATTTCCCGGTGTCAGAGTCACTGCTGTAACTGGTTCGTTGGATAAAGGTCTCTGGGTCAGATTCATTGTTCGTGCACCTACCCCGCTTATGAACGTGTTTGAGGTTTTGGCTAAAGTGGACGGACTATCTTATGCAATCACCGAGGTGGGCAAGGTATACTCTGCACAAAGAGAACCTCTGTGGAGGTCAGTATTACTATCAGTAGCAGGAAAATTGCTCACCTAAAACCGAGGCAACGAAATTTACTTGTCTGATGGTCCTTCTTAATACACGGTGAAGCGCCAGCAGGAGAGGGGCTCAGGCCTGAAAAATCATTACAGTATCATTCTTCCCAAAAACCGCTGCAAGGGGATCTCTCACTGTTAAACTGTGGCAAATTTACGAGTCATTTTGCTACTTACTCTTCACTAACGCTTTAGATGGTAGCTTGACCCTGCGCTCAAACTCACGCCGTTCCAGCAGCACCGTATGGTTACATCCGCGGCATTTGATCCTGATGTCAGCACCCATTCTTACAACCTGCCACTCATAGCTGCCGCAGGGATGCCTCTTTTTCAATCGCACAACATCACCAAGACTTATCTCCATAAAGTCACCCACGGGCTGCTAACTGCTCGTTGATCTGGTCACGCAACTTCAGCGCCTCTCGGCGTGCTGCCTGAGCGAAATCCTTCCCTTCAGAGGCATATATTACCTGCCTGGAGCAATTTATTATTGCCTTCTCCCCATTGGCATCGACGCCGCACCTCACCACGGCTGACAGATCGCCACCTTGGGTTCCAATGCCCGGTATCAGAAAGGGGAGCTCAGGGCAAAGCTCACGTATCCTTTTCAACTGTTCTGGATAGGTTGCCCCAGCTACTAAGCCGATATTACCGCGTGTGTTCCATTCCCTGGCTTTCAGCGCTACCAACTCGAATAGAGGCCTGGTGTTACTAGCTGACGTGCGCTCAGAACAGAGCAACTCCTGGAAATCAGTAGACCCTGCGTTCGATGTCTTGCAGAGAATGAATACGCCCTTATCAGCATATGCAATGAACGGAGCAATGGAGTCTTGGCCAAGATAGGGGTTGACCGTGGCAGCATCGAACCCAAAGGTCTCGAACAGTGCCCTGGCATATGCCTCTGAGCTTGACGCGATGTCGCCCCTTTTGGCATCGCCTATGACCGGAATCCCGTTGGGTACATGCGCTAAAGTCTTCTCCAGTGCCTTCAGACCACTCATGCCCACGGCTTCGTAGAAAGCGAGATTAGGTTTGTAAGCGCATACCAAGTCAGAGGTAGCATCAATAATCTCTCGATTGAATTGGAATACGTCTTTTATCGGCATCAGCTTCGGGTCAGGATCGAGCCCGACGCATAGCAAACTGCGGTTTTCCCCGGACGCTGCTGATAGCTTATCTATGAAGCCCATTATATTTTCTCCGAACAGCGGAGTAAGAGTGATAATAACAGTCGTTACCTTAAGCGTCAAGAAACGAACACTAGTATCGCCAGTAAGATATGACCCACTGTTCTCAATGCTAATTGCTTAACCTATCCTCCCTTTTTCTACCAGGTTTGACAATACGTTTGACAAATCAAGTCATTATGTTATCATAGCGAGACAAAGGGCGGTTCAGAGTCTCCGGAGATGAAATACAAGCATTGTATAGCAATAGGCGTAGCATTACTCATCGCTACTCTATTGCTGAAAGGCATTGCTTTCGCACAGGGGCCGGAAGTTACGACAAATCCTGCCACGAACGTCACTTCTGGCTCAGCCACTCTGAACGGCAACCTCACCAGCCTAGGCAATTACTCCTGGGCATATGTTTCCTTTGAGTGGGGTGGAAATACTAGTTACGGCAACGCGACTACTCCTGGGAATATGAGTACCACTGGTCCCTTTAGCGACAGCATTAATGGTCTTTCACCCAATACCACTTACCACTTCAGGGCCAAGGCTCTAGGCAATGGCACCTACGCATTCTATGGCAATGATACGACTTTCACTACGGCACAGGCGCCAGAGGTTACTACCGACGCTGCAACAGACATAACAGCAAATTCAGCCACTTTGAATGGCAACCTAACTAGCCTGGGCAATGTATCTTCGGTGAATGTATGGTTCGAATACGCAACCGATGCTTTCTTCTCAGGTAACAACACCTACAATAACTCAACTGCCCACCAGGCGATGAGCGCCATAGGACCCTTCCATGCATCGGTCAGCGGCCTGTTAGGTAACACAACATACCACTTTAGAGCGATGGCGTCTGATGGCAGCACCACGGTCAGTGGCGCCGATGCGACTTTTACCACGGCCTTGAGTGTCAACCTCCAAGGATGGGGGTGGTGTACCAATTACAATCAGGTGGTGAAAATTACGTTCGATGGCTATACGACGATGGCGGAAAGGGCTAATTCTCCAAGCACCTACTCTATGCACATGGTGGGCAACCTGACTCTTCCAGCACCCTATAATGAGATAATCCCATTGGATATGTACGGCAACAGGGTTAGACTAGTATTTTATCTACGTCAGGAGGTGACGGGCAAGTCAGTTAGCTTCGACGGTACGTGGATAGGAAACAACACTGGCACTGGTGGCAACGGTACCTATATCGGAATGGCGGGCTGGGTTACGCTTCCTAATCCGGAGGGCCAGGCCTTAAAGACAGCCCGAATTTGCTTTGCGGTGCTGCGAACGCCCAATGTACAGGTAGCACTCACACAGCCAGGAAACTTTACACAAGACCTGGATTCGATGCTGACTCGTTTTGTTAAATTCGTTAACACAACGCTTGACCGCTTAATAGGCTCTGGTTTTGCCGGAATACTGAGCAGTATCTTTCAGAGGATAGCAGTGCTGCTAGCGCATGTCAGAGCGCTGGGCACACCTTACATTCCGTAGGTGAGAAAATGGATTTATCAACGTTACTTATACTTGGACTGCTCATAGTTGGCCTAGTTATTGGTGCGTTTTTCGGGCTTATTTTCCTGGCTATCGCAACATATGTTGGGAAAAACCTTTATCCACCTGTGCGAAAATTATCCTTGTGGGCAGCCAGGCTTGAAAACTTTTTGCCCCTGCTGATTTTAGCATTTGTTTTGCTATTCTTAATCATATTAATTGCGCTCTTTGCCTTCAAAATGCCCGCTCTTATAGCCTTGGTACTGATTCTAGTACTTTTTATCATCCTCGCCATTCTATTACTTGTGGACGTATTGCTAGGTCTGGGGATACTGGTCTACATAATTAGGGTTGTTCATTGGCTCTATGTCC
>JAJYLC010000093.1 GCA_021787935.1 Chloroflexota bacterium
AAGGGTAACTGCACCCTGACCACCCCTCCCGTGCACCCGTATTTGTATCATACTACGACCTCCGCTAAATATAACCTAACATGTCCAACTAGCTTACAACCCATTGAGGGGCTTCTCCCTTGACAACGCGCATGATATTTCCCAGCGAGTTTACGTAGAAATTGCGGAAAATATCCTCAGCAGTTACCCCACCGATATGAGGAGTAAGTACCACATTATCCAGCTTCAGCAATCTGCTATTCTTAGGAGGAGGATCGCCGTGTTCACCGTAAACATCCAGCCCTGCTCCCCGAATCTTCTTTTGCTCCAATATGTCTGCCAAGGCCTCTTCGTCGACTATCGCTCCCCTGGAGGTATTTATCAAATAAGCTGTCGGTTTCATCATCTCCAGCTGCTTTTTACCGATAAGATTTCTGGTCTCAGGGGTGAGCAAGGCATTTATGCTTATGTAATCAGATGTTTTAAGCAGTTCCTCCAGAGATACTCCTTTGGCTGTGAACTCCAGGTCCTTGGTATCTTTACGGTACGGATCAAAGTATTGGATATTCATTCCAAACGCGTGAGCAAGCCTAGCAACCTGGGAGCCTATCTTTCCCATCCCGATGATGCCGAGGGTCTTGTCCCTTAGCTCGTAGACTTTCGCCACGCACTGTCCGAATATCCATTCCCCCGCTGCCATTGTCTCGTGAGATCTTATCAGGTTCTTGGATATAGCCAGCATAAGCATTATGGTATGCTCGGCTACCGGTATGACACCTGCTGTTCCAGCGTTTGAGACCTTGATACCTTTCTCCTTAGCTGTCTTGAGGTCTACATTATCATACCCTGCGCTGCACTGCTGTATGAAGAAAAGTTTGTCAGCCTTATCAAATATATTCTTGTTTAGTCGGTTTCTGGCTCCGACTAGTATATCAACACCAGGGACCTTTGCCATCAGTTCCTGTTCGTCACCTTTCTCGGCCACGATCCACTCAATTTTAGAGGCATATTCGGGGAACCTTTTGTTTGCCTGGTTAACCATTTCTTTTAATAAAGGGTCTGTAATGAGGATTTTGAAATGATCTCTTTGCTTCATCTAATACCCCTCTCTCCTTAAAAAAATTGTGGGTGTTCTGTCAAATCTGTTGACATTTACCCACAACTCCATGAGTGTTTCTTTCGGGGAATCGTTCCATAGAACCGTTCGTAAATAGTATAGCTTACACCCCTCCGAGATGTCAACATTTTACGGTGCAGGGCACCGTGTCTGCTTGACCTTTTGCATCGGGTCTTTTTGACTCTGCAATTTGTGAGCGTCAAAAATAGGGGAAAGTGCTTACTTTTTCCTAATCTTTATCGGCACAAGATATATCCTCAATGCAGTCTGCTGGATAGAAGTTGTTCTCATCTTTATCATGATTGGGATACCAGACTTGAGCAAAGAATGGGTTTTTCTTTGCTTCCTCGTCATAGTTCCAGGGTGGAGGCACGCAATCAGGACACCAGTGACCCGCTTTAAGGATAGTATAGGGCTTGCCTGCGAATAAGTGCCCAAAAGCACATTTCCATTGGAGAGTCTGATACATGTCGCCGTTCCATCTTTTTGACAAACATTCGCCGCCCCTGAATTTCGCTGCCCCTTCTAGGTCAACGATGCCAAGCTTCTTTTTAGATTCATCATATCCGTGGTCAAGCCTATGCCATGCTGGCTCCGGATACATCGGGGGCATATTTATACCCCAGTCGGGAATGGATTCATATGTTTTATAGTTCTTAAAGAAAGCCGTAATCCGCATATCGCATCTATTCTTGTACCAGTAGGCTGTCCCGTTCCTGTGATTTTCAGCCATGTTCCTTAAAATCTCGTATGTGGATTGCTCCATCTGCTTCTGCAACTCGGGGTTCTTTTTGCACTCAGCAGCCATCTGCTGCATCTCCGGCGGCATGGTCTTGGCCAAATCTTCCCAGTAGACATCGAGTGAGTCTCTCCAGTAATGCAGATAACCATTGAGGATATGGCTGTCTTCATAGTATTGCATGTGAAAGTTTCTTAGGGCAAACCATTTGCGTTCTGCGCAAGATTCAATGCCGGATAGCCCATTAACCTGAAAACTCTTGTTCATAAGGTCATAACAAACGCACCTCATATTAGGGCCGCCGCCCATGTTATATGCCCTGCGCCAGAAATCGGAATCATCGGGAATATCGAGACAGCGAACAAGGCCATATCCGGCATCACGACTGGTAATGTTCTCCATGAAAGAATCGATGGGCTGATGAAACATGATAGGGTCCATCAAGCTGCTGAATTCTGCGTAGTCCATCGGCATGATATAGGTCATGCGCAGGGATGCCCAGTGCTTAATATTGGAATCCAGAACAGCCCTTTCCCCGGCGATCTTAGTTACGGCGTAAAAATCGAAAATGGAAGGTTTGAGGGGGTCTCCCACTCTTCCCCAGTGAATACTCTGGAGCCGATCGCCAGTCTCTGCTACGGTCCCCGTGTAAACTAACCTGATATGCTCTGCGCCGTTCGGCTGTGCCTCAATCGCCCTGACGATGTTCTTTATACCTTCGGTGTTGCATGCCCTAGCTGACTCGGGATAATAATCAGCCTGAGGTGAAATAAAGGCCATAGCATCGAGCACCCAATCAACGCCTCTAATCGCTTCCTCTATGTCTGCATAGTTCGCGGCATCACCCCAGACTATCTTGAAACCGCCGCGTTCCGTCACTCCTTTCCCTGGAATCGGTTTGATCCCAGCCTCTTCCTCATACTTTCGGAAAAGGTTTTTGTTCTTCTCAGAAGGGCGCAGCAGAACAACTATGTCGTACTTATTCATTTTTCCCCATAGCTCTCTAAAAGCCTCGTGCCCCATAGTACCCGAAGCACCGAATAAAGCGATCTTTTCCCTTTTCATGTATCACCCCACTACAGTATGCACTCAGTGATTAAAAAAAACTGCACTGTCTAAATGATAACCAGCCGTGAGTTAAAAAGTCAAAAGGATAATTAAGGAGAATCTGTAGCGTCGTGACTCCTGTCACGACGCCGAATACGTTGCCACAGGAGTGGCAACGCTACATTGGGCAGCCCAGGGCAGATAAAAAATAGGGGCTGAAAGTTTTCAACCCCTACAACTACGCAATTGTTTAACGGCCAAGCTAGTCGCACTTGGGCAGCGCCTCTCTGAGCTCTTTGAAGTACTCGTCCTCGGTCTTGCCCGTAATCTCCTTGAAGTACTTGTCCGGCTTAATACTGACAATGGTCTCGGCAAGTTCCTTCTTCCCTTCGAAGTTGGCTCTTCTCTGTATCATCATCTTCTGTGCCTGCGGTGAGCCCGCGCCGTGTAGTGCCTCCGGGAGGCCCGCCCCAACCGCCATATTCTCAATGAGCCTGAGCATCTTCATCCTGTGCTCTGTGGGCGTGCCCGCTTTGCCCACTAGGTACTTGTCTATATACTTGCCTACCTCGGGATTTCTAAAGTCCTTCTCCGAGGGCATGGTTATGATCAGGCCGCCGGCAATATCCTGCGCCAGGCGCATCCATTCATAGGTAAATTTAGTTATGTTAAGTTTGACCACGTTAGCCAGCAGAGGATTTATGGTGTAAGCCCCTGAGTTCGTCTTACTGCCCTGATACGAACATGCCAGAGAGCACGACCAGCAGGTCTCCGCCATGCTGGTCATCTCAGCCATCAGGTCTCTGATATATGGGGATTTCTCCACTCCATTGTTCTCGGCCATCCAGTAAGCGGCACCAGTCACTACATCGGCGAGACCCACCTTGCAGCCCCCGTAATTGCTGCGATGGAAGCCAGCGAAGGTCTCCACGAGCTGTCCGGTAAAATCATATTCGCCGCACATAAAGACCCTGTCCCAGGGCACGAAGACGTTATCGAAGACTATCAGGGCCTCGCCGCCGACGATGCCGTACTTGGCGTTGCCGGGGTCAATCTCCCCATCGAGCCTTCTGGTATCGTTGGTCTGCCGGCCGAAAATCAGCGTCACACCCTTGGCATCAACAGGCACAGCGAAGGATACTGCGTAGTCCTTATCCTCAACGCCCATAGCCCGCGTAGGCATTGCTATTATCTCGTGGGCGTTAACCGTTCCGGTGATGTGAGCCTTAGCGCCACGCACTACTATACCGTCGTCTTTTTTCTCAACTACATGCACGTACACGTCGGGGTCCTGCTGCTGGTGCGGCCTCAAGCTCCTGTCACCTTTGGGGTCGGACATAGCCCCGGCCAGCATCAAATCGTTGTCCTGGACATACTTAAGGTATTTCTTGAACCGTTCGTGATACTTCGTACCGTATTTCTTATCTATATCATAGGTGGTTATGTAAGTAGCATTGAGGCCATCTAGTCCTACGCACCGCTGGAAGCAAGTAGCAGTCTTCTGTCCCAGCAGCCGCATCATCTTCACCTTGTTGACCAGGTCATCTATGCTGTGGTGTACATGGGTGAACCTGTTAATCTTCTGCCCGGTCAGATTGGAGGTGGCAGTCATCTCCTTCTCGAACTCAGGGTGCTTCGCCAGTTCATAGGTCATTGCCGCTGCAACAATATGCGGTCGGAACAGCGGATAGTCAACCACACTTTCAACTTTTCCCCCGAACGCGTAGACCGTGGGCTTCAGCTTCCTGAGACTCTCTATATACTCTTTACCGGACTTCATCGCCATAACTAGCTCCCTTCCTTTCCTCGCCCCTTAGATACAGAATAAACCCTCCAGGCCTTTATTTCAAATCAGCACTGCTAATATTATTTCTTCTCCGTGTAATCGTAAAAGCCCTTGCCTGTCTTCCTGCCCAGATGTCCCGCTCTGACCATCTGCCTCAGCAATATCGGCGGCCGGTATTTGGGGTCTCCATATTCCTTATACAGGTTGTCCATGCAAAACAGGATAGTATCAAGGCCAACGAAATCTGCTAGCTCCAGCGGACCCATAGGATGATTCATGCCCAGCTTCATGCTCTTATCAATGTCCTTAGCGCTGGCTATGCCCTCAGCGAAAGCATGTATCGCCTCGTTCTGCAACACTCCGATAAGCCGTGTGGTGACAAAACCGGGCGTGTCTTTGGCGACAAGCGATGTCTTACCCATCTTGGTCGCTAATTGCTCTATTACCTTCACGGTCTCATCGCTAGTACCATAGCCCCTGACAATCTCCACAAGCTGCATCATGGGAACAGGATTGAAGAAATGCATACCCACGAACCTGTCAGCCCTCTGCGTAGCAGATGCCATATCCGTAATGCTCAACCCCGAGGTGTTGGAGGCAAAGATAACGGTGGGAGGACAGGCCTTATCTATCTTGGCATAGGTTTCTTTTTTCAAGGCCATGTTTTCAGGGATAGCCTCAATTACCACCTCAACGCCCTTTACCACCTCCAGCAAATCTGTGGTACATTTTATGCGGCCTACTGCGGCATCCGCCTCTGCCTGAGTCATCTTCTCCTTTTTCACAATGCGCCCCAGGCTCTGCTTGATAGCGCTCATGCCTTTGTCAAGAAATTTGTCATCAACATCCCTCATCTTAACCTGCAGACCAGCCTGAGCCGCTACCTGGGCGATACCTGCGCCCATAATCCCTGCACCCAGTACAGCAATGTTTTTTACTTCCATCTAGCTAGCCCTCCTTTTCTTCGCAAAGTCAAATGCAAAGCCAGCCGCCGTCCACGAATATGGTCTGGCCGGTTATGTAGTTAGACTCATCCGAAGCCAGAAAAACAGCAGTACCCACAATCTCATCAGGCTGGGCGAACCTTTTCAAAAGGTTTTTATTCTTAAGATCATCGTATATCCGCTCGTTCCCTCTCAAACCGGCGGTGAACTCGGTCTCCACATAAGAGGGACCTATGGCGTTAACCAGTATGTTATGCTGAGCCCATTCGGCTGCCAGCACTTTAGTCAACGATATAATGCCTGCTTTGCTGGCACAGTAAGCAACCAGTCGAGGTAGCGCTACTTCCCCACCGATTGAGGTCATGTTGATGATTTTGCCGCTTTTTTGTCTGATCATCACCTTGCCCACAGCCTGAGCGCAGAGAAATGCCCCGGTGAGATTAGTAGCGATAATCTGGTCCCAAGCCTCTTTGCCCGTATCTTCAGCCTTCTTCCATATCGGGCTGATCCCGGCATTGTTGACCAGTATGTCTATTCTGCCATACTGTTTCACCACCTGATTGACCACTTGGTTGATGCTGTCAACACTGGTTACGTCCAGCCGCATAGAGACTGCCTTTCGACCCTTCCGGTTCAGTTCTTCGGCAAGGCTCTTCGCCAGGTCCTCGGAGCGGCCACATACAACAACAGCAGCCCCTTCCTCAGCGTATCCTGAAGCGACAGCACGGCCAATCCCCTTAGTAGAGCCGGTTACTATGGCAACTTTATCCTTTAGCCTCATCAGACTGCCCCCTATAAAACGTTATGGGCATAAATCATGAGCAGAAATGGGTGTTGCAACCGTCGAGCCGGAGAATAATTGAGAACGTCAGGAGCCGTTCTCAGATTTTTTGGCGGAGCTAGCGTGATGACAGACAGAACTTTCAATCTTACACTCACCCTCACTCCGCAGTAATCATAGCTGAAAACTAAACTGAGGTCAACCTGACCGAATGGCGATTAGAGCTTAGCCTGGGCTATTGGGCTATATAGTATAATGCTGATATCATTGGGGTAAACGATGAACACCAGACTCATTATGGCCATTCTCAGCAACTCGCTTATCGAAGCCATAATCGTTTCTGTCATACTATGGGGGTTGCCGAGACTGGGTATCAATATACCCCTATATGGACTTATCCTCATCTGCGTAGCCTTTTTAATATATGCATTGCTCTCTTATAACATGGGAAGCCGCACTTTGAGGAAGAAACCGCTGCCCGGTTTTACGAGCATGGTAGGCATTGAAGGCCAGGTTGTCAGCCGGTTAGCCCCGGAAGGTCTGGTGAGAATTGAAGGTGAACTTTGGAATGCCCGAGGCGAAAATGGCCCTATAGATGCGGGGACAGATGTGGTTGTGGTCAGCCAGAGTGGACTGAAAGTAGTAGTTCGCCCGAAGCAACGCGATAATCCCTCTGATCTCGAAAACCCATCTTAATATCCATATCTCAGTTATGCTGAAAATGTGACAACTTTTTAACTGTTTCTCCTCCAGTTTTATAACTTTTTTATGCTGCACAGATTATCATTGCTTTGAAAAATAGGCTTCTACCGTTCACCATGAGCTTGCCGAAGGGCTTACCACGAACGGGATCACTCTCCCTTAAGGGAGAAGAGGTTTTGAGAATCCCAAGAAAAAAGAGGGAAAGGCTCAATAAAATGAAGCTGCAAGAACTTGCAAACGCAGTTAAGATGGCGAAAAAAGTGAACTATCTGTTTGTGGCCACTACAGGAGAATGGCCTCACTTAGGTATAGCAGGCAAAATTGCCCTCGTCTCTGAGGAGCGCGTAGCGGTTTCAGAGTGGTTTTGCCCAGGTACCATGGTGAACCTGCGGTCCAATCCGCGTATTTCACTCATCGTCTGGGATGTATCTGCAGATACCGGATATCAATTGCTCGGCGAGCTAGAAGAAATAAAAGAGTTGGCTGCGCTTGATGGATATGCTCCTGGCATCGAGAAAAACCACTTACCCCAGTCGAGAACACAACTGGTAATACACATCCACAGGATTATGGAGTTCAAGCGTGCTCCTCATAGCGATGCTGAAAAATGAAATGGTGAGCCATTGCTCCTGCTGATATACGCGTGAGGGCCGCGTTCAGGTTACCTTATCGTAGAGCCCAAGCAGTCGAAAGAATTAGTAGTCTTGTCCGAAAAAAATGGGGTACTCGACTAAGGATAGGTAGATGGATTATGGAAGCCGGTCGAATAAAGACTATACAAAGATATTCGGCGCCTACGACATACGTGGTGTGGTCGGTGATGAACTTGACAGCCCGACCGTCCGCACTCTGTTTCAAAACTGACTTCGGATTACTAAACAAGTCTAATGCACTAGACTCGATTACCAAGATAGAGGGCATATTAAAAGCGGTAGACACAACCAGCAATACTGTAACCATCGCGACTGGAACGCATAGCGATGTCACTCCCAATGTAACCTCAGAGACTGTGATTAGATTAGAATCGAAGATGAGCTCACCCCAGCCCTCTCTGATATAAAGGTTGGTCAGCGAATACAAGCTAGATATGATAGGAGCAATATGAGTGCATCGATTCTAGCAATTGAAATGAAAGAGCACGGAGGCATGACTAATAGAGTGTAGAGTAGTGATTAGCACCTATCAGCATAACTGTAAAAAGAGAAGAAACAACAAGTCAAGAAATACTTGACTTTAACCATGCTGTCGAAGATAATATTTTTCGCAAGCCTCCAGTGTTCGAACTGGAGCCTTGCATTAATTGAAGGATTTGTTATTTTTTCTTAGATGACCATTTCGCAGCTGTGGTTAAGATGACTTTGGCGGGATAATGTTGAAGCTGAATAGGTGTGATAGCCTCTCAGGGACTAGCTTTAGGACCGGAGAAGGTATATTAGCCCCGGGAGGCCGTATTATGAACTTCCTCAGACACTATTCACTGCTTCTTGGGCTCATAATCTTGTTTTCTATTGTCGCGATCATCCTTGTTTCGTTTCCTAATAGCATCCTCGCTAAAATCCTCGCTAATATATTCGTGGTTATGTCTACAATATCGGTGGTCAACTACAGGGATGTGGGGATTGCTGCGGGTTCTATCATGACATCTCCAGCGTGATATTCTTTATCTTTGCGTTCTTGCTGTTGCTCTTGCTGGGCAGGATTTCAGGTTGTAGCTAACCCCTCCTGATTAGAGGAACTGGGTATGGAATTGATCTTCATCATGTTGCTGACCCTTATTCTGGCACCTGTAGTTGAGTTCACGGCAGGGCCAGCAAGAATGGTCTTGGGAGCGATTTTCGTTCTATTTTTCCCTGGCTACACTCTATTAGCTGCTCTATTTCCCCGAAAAGATAGGTTTCAAAGCGTAGAGCGAGTGGCCTTAAGCTTTTTATTGAGCGTGGCTATCGTCCCACTCATCATGCTTATCCTAAACTACACTCCATGGCACATACGCCTTGAATCTATTTTTGCCTCTGTTGCGGCCTTCATTTTCATTGCTTCTGCTGTGGCTCTAATCAGGCGACGGCGCCTACCTCAGAGCGAGAAATTCGAGCCGAGGATGAAGATAGAAATACCCCGCTGGGGTAGTATGACGAGAATGGATAAGGTGGCCCTTTTCCTGCTTGTTCTGTTGATAATGGGGGCCACAGGAGTGCTTGTCTATGCAGTTACCGCTCATAAAGAGCAGGAAAATTTTACCGATTTCTACGTGCTGGGCTCGCAGGGTATGGTCCAAGACTATCCTAAGCAGCTCGTGCTGGGGGAGACGGCACAGGTTACGCTTGGGATAGTGAATCACGAGCACCAGTATTCTAACTACACAATAGAGATAATGCTAAATGGAGAAAAGGTTCAGGAGATAGGCCCAATAGGGCTTGCTGACGAGGAGAAGTGGAGCCAAGCGGTCACCTTGGCTCCCACTCAGGCTGGCCAACACCAGGAGTTCGAGTTTTTATTATACAAAGGAGAGGATACTGAGCCCTATTTGACGCTCCAACTCTGGCTGGACATCGCAGAGAAAAAATGAAAATAAATCAATTAATTTTGATCTATTTGGGAGCTATAACTGGGGCAGAATTGATGACTGCTTTAGTAGCACCGGTGTGGGGAATCATATTCTATTTCTTCATTCTCCTGGCACTCATTGTCAACAGCGCCATAGTTAGGAAGCGGCTCCCTGAGAAATCATTGTTAGCTTCAAATGAACAAATGGTAGGCCTTAATGACATGCCTCCTTCTGCAGAACAATCAGACTACATGTTTCTGGTGGCTTTAGCTTTGGTTCCACTGATCAGGATAGTCAGCCTTTCCATGCCTCTAGGCAAATTGTCTGTAACATATTGGTACATCATTATTGCCGTTCCTGTGGCCGTTGGGATTTTTGTTGTTGCTAGAACTCTCCACCTTCGTCCGAGAGAGATAGGCCTGACCACAGGGTCAATCCCTTTACAGGTTCTAGTTGGGGTGACCGGGATTGCTTTCGGGCTAGTTGATCGTCTGATACTGAAGCCAGAGCCGCTAATCGCAGCGCTTAGATGGCAGGAGATAGTGGCCCCAACCCTTATACTTCTGGTAGCCACTGGCTTCGTGGAAGAGTTGGCCTTCCGCGGAGTAATGCAACGCGCCTCAGCAAAGC
>JAJYLC010000094.1 GCA_021787935.1 Chloroflexota bacterium
GGCGAAGGCGAAGGCAAGCACCATGGCGGGAAAGACCACCATGTTCAGTATCAACTGCTGCTCCAGATCGATGGCGAAGATAACAATGAAAATGCCGGCGTAGATAACAGAGAAAGCAAGCTCGCGGCTGTAGCCGAAATGCCAGGCCAGGAAGGCAAAGAGAGCCATAGTGGAGAATTCCACAATCGGTGCCCTCAGAGGGATGCGTGCCTTGCAGTAGCGGCAGCGCCCTCTCAGCCAGATATAGCTGAACACAGGCACCAGGTCGACCGCTTTAAGGCTCTGATTGCAGCTATCGCAGTGCGAGCCGGGCCTGACAATGGACTTGCCTGCGGGCAGGCGGTCGATACACAAGTTGAGAAAACTGCCTACCACCAGTCCGAACAGGCCCAGGCACGCCGTTAAAAGAGCTAACATACAGCATCATCCATTTCAAATTTCAAATTTAAAAATGAAAATTGAAAAATACCAGTTCAAATTGCAAATCTCAAATTTTAAATTGAAAAATTATTCACTTTCCACTTTGCATTTTGCAATTTACAATTTTCAATCGCAGCGCGACTTTGCGGTTACTATTGATTTTGCAACTATGTTAGCAAGCTGGCCGGCTTCTTGTCTCACAGAAAGCAATTTTGAAGATTTTGCAATCTTTGTTTTCTCAATCAATCGCATCCAGTAAAGAGACTCCTCAATTCTTTCAGCACAATTTGCATCTTATGAATGAAATCGGCACGGCTTTCAGCGCTACAGGCTTCCTCGTAATTTGCTCCCGCCGATGTCGCTGACCGTGCCAATTGCAGGCCTATATGTCTTCCTATCGCCGTTTTTTCCAGTCCGATATCAAATCTGATAATGTTCGCTGCGAAATCGATGAATCTCTCCCCCAACTCCTCACTTTTCATTATTCACTTTGCAATTTTCAATTTGCATTTTGCAATTTCCAATTCACATACGCCTTACCACTTTCCTTTAAGCATCAGCCCCACGTTGACCAGGTACTCTTCCAGGGGGAAATTCTCGGGACACCACGGAGGAGGCTCGACCCGCTCCACCTTGCGTCCTCCGGTAGCCTGCGCCAGCTTCGCAGACGCTTCAGGGTCGAGAGTAAGCGCTCCGCTCAGATAGATAGGTGTCTCAGCGGTTATGCTGGATTCATGATGAGTACGATTGTAATAGTCTATAGTGAAAGGAAGCTCCCGGATCAGGTTCTGCCAGGCTACCTCCGCGCTGGGATTGGCATCCTTCACCGGAATGTTGCGGAACAGCCCGGGAATGCTGTTGTCCACCACAACTATCTCGCTGCCGTCGACCTCGCCATGCACTATGATGCCGCTCCTGCAGTTGACGGCCCGGGCCAGGGCGAAAGGTCTGAGCTCCAGCCCTTTCAGCTTTATGCCTGCGGTGCCGCAGGTCTCTACGATGCTGATGACGCTGTTCTTAGGCACAGCCAGGGCATAAACCGACTGCTTATTGCTTTTTGCAATTCCGTTGTCTATCTGCTGCCAGTAGACGTAGTCCACGTCTACAGCGCCGGGCATAAGCCTTTTCACCTCCCTCACCACCACATCCCCCAGTTTCCCTCCCTTTATCTTGGGCAGCGACAGCACCTGGCTGGCAGCGCCCGTGCTGGGCAGAGCGGCGATGGCACCATTGCGCGGCACGCCCTTCTCCTGAACTGCCTCGGATATAACCTTGCCTACAACATCTGGTGAAACTACCAGCCCGTCTTTCACAAAATTGGGATTCAGGGGAATGCTGTACCAGTTTTCAATCTTCCTCCCTGAGAATGTGAGTATTCTCAGAGACAGTCCCTCTATGGTGAAAGCCATGGCACGGCTGTTAAAAAAAGCCATTTCTCCCTCCCTTTAGCCCTCTGAGTCATCAGAACGGCCCGAATACTCTCGGTCAACCTTTCACTAAACGTTATTTACCAGTCTATACTAATGTCATTGCGAGGCCATCCCCAGGAGGCCGCGGCAATCTCTCGTGCCTTTCCCTACTTACGAGTACGAAAGATTGCTTCGTCGCTACGCTCCTCGCAATGACATATTGACCTTCAGCCTTTCACTAAACGTTATTTACCAGTCTGTTCTAATGTCATTGCGAGGCCATCCGCAGGAGGCCGCGGCAATCTTTCGTGCCTTTCCCTACTTACGAGTACGAGAGATTGCTTCGCTTCGCTCGCAATGACATAAACACCCTCGCAATGACATATTTACTAAGACAGTGTCAGCATAGAAAGAGTGAACGTCCCGCTGGTCGGGGTAAAAGTCGCACCCTGAATCCTCAGGGTCTGGAAAGGCCCTCCTTCAAGATAGAGCAAGAAGGAGTTCATCGCATCATAGGTTCCGGTTACCTGCACCACGGTATCATACCGGAAGTAGCTCTTCCCCCCCAGCGTCTCGGTGCCAGCAGGGCTCTTGGGTGTCACCACGTTAATCTCCACCGCATATTTATCCGCTGCCGCCGCCAAATAAGCGCCGAACTCAACGGTCGGGAATGAAGCCGGGAAACTGGTAGTGGAGGTCAGGCTGGCCTGCTGTGCCTGCAGCTTCGCCACATCATACTGGTTCTGGGCCGTAACCAGACTCGTCCTGGCGCTGTTCAACTGCTTATCCACCGTAGCCTTCTGGTCCGCAGCAGACTGCGAACTTGAGTAAAACATGAAGGTCACCACAATCAGTACAACAGCTACAACGATGAGAACAGCCACGCGGGCATTTCGTTTGATTAAATCAATCAACTCCGTCATTAGCCACCCCCTTGCGCCACACTGATAGTCAGCGTGTATGACCCATTGCTGAACGATGGCAGCCCTAGAAGAGTAAACCTGGGATCGTTATTCAGGGCGCGCCCGTAGTCGGAGACATCGGTAAAATTGTCAGCCTTTCCTTGTATCACCAGGTTGCTGCCGCTCTGACTGATAGTACCGATATCTACCCCTGTGGGAAGAAGCGCATACACCCCGACCAGAGCATTGCCCAGCAGCATCCTGGAAGCCACAAAAGCGTCATAGCTCTGCTTCGCCGCCTGGAGTTGGCTGATTGAGTTTATGAGCTTCAAGGCGTCAGGGTTACTCTGCAGGGTCCTGGTCTGTTGCTGCATCGTAGCTATCTGACTCTGCATGTTTGTGGTAGAAGTCTGGTCGCTGCTCTTCGCATGGTAGAAGTAGAATGAGCCGAAGGCCAAAAGCACAATGATGACTATCAAGGCAAATGTCTGGGTATCCAGCAAAGGCTTAGCCCGCAGCTCCTTGGGGAGAATATTGATAGCAATATTCATTTTCTCTCCTCCCGTCTAATCAGACAAATATTATGGTTTTTAATATTAATTTGCAATCCCCCAAATTACCTATAATCTCATAGTCTTTTTCTCTTCTGTAAACAGACAGATGTATTGAATATCCTTACATCCCCACAGAAGCAATTTAACTCATCATATCGATTTTCAAACATTATTGTTGAAGTACGACGTGGTACCAGTCGATGTTTGCCCCAAAGTAAGTAATCGATGGCACCGTTCCGGGTATCCATCCCCCACCTGGTATCGTTATGTTTCCGCCAGGCAAGCCGCCAATATTGGCAACCTGGTCGTTCCAGCTTAGGCCGAATGTATTTCCTCCCCCTTGATTGAAGATATACTGCCCAACGATGGAACCATGAAGATCAGACATATTCCATATCTCAGTCTCACTGTAGGGAGCATAAAAAACAGCGTAGAGTTCATTTTTATTATTTATTTGAATAGCAGGTACTGTTGTTGATAGAGACTCAAAAAGTACAAAATCATTTGGGCCACCAATATTTTTATTTGAAATATTTATTGTTCCTTTGGCTATGATCTTTCCCGCGCCCACGATATTGCTTCCGGGTGCTAAATATACATTGCCGTCAACATAGATAGTGGCATTGCCAAGAAGTGTTAATGTCTTTTGGGGCTTGAGGGTTAGACCATTAGGATCAGTTACGTGTGTAGATCCCCAACTAACGTTACTGCTGATCTGCCCATTGGACTGCTCATAAGGCGTCCCATACACATCATTCGGAGGCGAAGTCCTGGGATGCGGACCCGGCGGATTCGGTGGAGCCGGTGGAGGCGGTGAATAGGTGGAATTACCTGTGGGCTCTGGCACAACATAGCCGTGTGCTTCATAATAGTAGAACGTTGCCCAGTTTTCTACATTTGGATTCACCAACTTCGGTAGCTGAGGCGGAATAAGGGTAAATAATGGCGCATTGTTTGTTATCGTGCCTTTAACAATTCCGCCGCTGTATGTGTAGACCGTGTTATGAGCTGCGGCGTTGCCGTCCACGACGGCACCTGGGCCGCCACCCACCTGGCCAACATAGATATTCTGATTGGAGGAAGCATTGCCTCCAATTTCAGTTAGAAATCCCGGATTGGATGTACCGTGATTCATGGTAATAGTGCCGTTAGCAACGGCATTTACTCCAATTTGAGCGTAGTTAGACAGTATAATGCTGCCACCGGCATATGCGCTGCCCCCTATCCGGGCCCCGGTGTCAAGTATTATATTTCCACCCGCATAGCAATCCTGCTGTACTATGGCACCTGCATTAAGATACAAGTCCCCACCTGCCTCGGCAGAACCCGTTATCAAAGAACCACCGCCTACTGTGATGCTACCCTGAGCATAAGCATTGCTAGCCGTGCCGTTATTTAAAGCAAGCGTAATGTCCGGCTCTATTACCAGGTTACCCCCGGAATAGAGGTCTCCTACTATAGTAGTAGGCTGCCCGTTCCTCCTTTGTATCGTCAAAGTCGTACTGCTGAGGCTGGCTACAGCGTACTGGAAGGGAGAAGTCCCCGGCGTTCCATTCCCAGGGACCAAAATGTCCTTGGTAGTCGGACCAGTGCCTGCGAACGTATGTACCTCTACTTCTGTCTTCTTATTATTAATATTGTCAGTGGCAGTAGTCGTTATCAAATAGCCATGAGTAGTATTTCCTTCCCAATGTACATCAACCTGCACGTTACATCCATTGATGTCCTGCAATAAATATGTTTCATCCGGGTGTTGATCGTTTGGAAATGTAACCCCCGGTTTGGTCACAGTTCCATTTCCGAGAAGCCATTCCAAGGCATCCTCCACACCCGCATCGGCAGCGTATAATCTCTGCGTCTTTTCGTAACTAATAGAACTAGCCCGCAAACCGCTATATGTCAATCCCACAAGTGGAGTAATTACCAGTACTGCCACCACCATGATGATAATGACATAAACAAGTATCTGACCATTTTGGCCTTTTAAAAGAATTTTTGTGTTTCTCATATTCCACCCCCTAATAGGGACATATCTGGTCTTCCCTAACTACCCACGTTACGTTTGTCACATCTCTCCTGGGATTAATCGCGTATATAGCCGCAGCTTCCTCTGTATCAACAATTGCACCTACCCTTAATCTCAGTGCATCTATTCGGGTAATATTGCCGACGGCGCAGAGTCCGGTAGACTGAGGGTCCAAGTACTCCGCAATCATTGAAGTCGAATTGCCTGCTACCCCCGGATAGGCCTCCGTTCTATTTAGCTTCCACAATTCATTCCCTAGTTTGTCACGCATGTTCTCAGTCCAATAAGTGACTGTTTCCATCGTAGCATTATCATACGTGGGTATAACAATCGTCAGGGGGAAATTACCCGTCGTAGCGTTGCCCCCTAACGTTATATTCCCGGCCTGGATAACATCCTGACCGATCCAGGAACTAACATAATGAACCTGCAAATTGGCTATTGCCTGGTTGGTAGTACTGCTACTGGAAACTGCCAACTGCCATAACAGCACCGAGGCGCCACCCATGATAATTGCGCTGATTGCTACAGCTACAACCAATTCGATAAGCGTAAAACCCGCCTGCCTCTTTCTCTTTTTCCAGTACGCCCATAATCCCATCATGTAACCTCATCTAAGTACTTTATAGTCAATTGTCTGGTATAGAGGTCCCAACTGTTGCCCACGAGGGCCGAACACAGTAACAACTATTTCCTGAATACCATCATCCTTCACATAAGCCGTAGAATTGCCTCTGGCATAAGGTGTGTAATCTACCCGGTTGATGGGATAATAATCAACCATAGCAATATAGCCTCCCCTGATAGGGGTACCCAGGTCGTATGCTTTATTAAACTCTGCGATAGTTGTGGCATTACCAGGTACATAATTCTGGCTCTTAATATACTCAATTTCATATCTGGCGAGATTTTCAGCAATCCTCTGCTCATTTTGTTTGTATTGAGCGTTATGTATTGCCATTACTGCGGCAGGAATGGAGGCGACAATTAGCCCTAAAACAATGATTGCTATCATTACCTCCACAAGCGTAGCTCCAACCTGACGTTGTTTCATTCTTCGAAGCGATAAAACACGTTTCAACATGCACTGTCCCATTTCCCGCCCCCTATGATTGGGGTAAAGCCCCCACCAGCGAGTAGATAGAAGTGAACAGGGTTACCGCAATGAGGCCCACAATCGCTCCTACGCCTATGGTCAGCGCCGGCGTCAGCATCCCGGTAACCTGAGCTATCGCCCTCTCCGCTTCCTCCTCGTAGAATGCAGAGACTTTCAGCAGATGGGTCTCCAGGCTGCCTGATTCCTCGCCCACTCCTATCATCTCCGACATTAGAGAGGGGAATATAGGATCGGAAGCTACCGCCTGGGAGAGCAGCTTGCCGTCGCCCACGCCGGAGCGTACGTTAGCAACCGACTCAGACAAAATTAGATTATCGGTTGTCTCTGAAGCAAGCTTCAGGGCATCGAACATAGATACGCCAGCCCCTACCAGCATGCCCATATTTCTGGTGAATCTGGCCAGGTTTCCCTTGAGGACGGCGCCTCCTATGACCGGTATTTTCAATATGTAACGGTCCCTGGCCTTTTTGCCTGACAGCGTCCTGGTATACAACATATATAGAACGACTATGAGCACCACTGCCAGAACCATGTACCAGAAGTAACTGTGGAAGAAATCGCCCACAGCAATAAGCCCTCTGGTCAGAGGCGGCAATTGTGACCCGAACGACTTAAACATGGAGGTTATAGCGGGGATTACGAAGGTCAGCATGATAAATATAGCGCCCACCGCCAGAAGCATTACGAACACCGGGTAGGCCAGGCTGCCTTTAATTTTCTTGGCCGTCGCTTCGTCCTTCTCCATATGAGATGCGATGTCCTTCAGCACCTCGGACAGATTACCTACTTCCTCACCCGTTCTGAGTAGAAAAACATAAAAGTTGGGAAAGACTCTAGGATATTTGGCGCATGCCTCAGAGAAGCGCATCCCCCTCTCCAGGTCCTTTATCACCTCCAGAAGCACAGATCTGAAAGCTGCCCTGCCGAAGCGGCTCTGTATGGTGAGTGCCCGTAATATGGGGATACCGGCCTCAAGAAGGCTGGCCAGGTTGCGGCTGAACACAATCACGTCATGCCGCTTAACTCCGAAGATTGAGGGCAGCGCCTCTTGTAAAGAGGGCAATTTCAGGCTCTTTTTCAAATCGACAATTATAAGTCCCGACTTCCATAACACCTCTTCAGCGACCGTCTCTGAATCAGCTTCAACGACGCCTTTAATCAGCCCGCCGTCGGTTGTGCTGGCAATATATCTAAACTCCATAGATCACCTCCGACATAGCATCATGTTAGGCACTAATATGCACACTGTCCATAGTACTTTAGTGAAAATGGCATAGTAGTTTAGTTATCTGGCTAAATCTACTATCTTCCGCCAAGAAAAGTAACCACACAGGACTATTAGAGGATAGTGAACACGTTGCGCATGACTTCCCCGGGAGCTGTGATTCCATCCTTCACCTTCTGCATCCCATCCCGCCCCATAGGAGTCATGCCTTCCTTGATCGCTTGCTCTTTGAGCTCGCTCGCCGATTCCCCCTTCATCAATGATTTCCTCATAGAATCGGTCAGTGTAAGCAGCTCATATACGCCTACCCTGCCCAGGAACCCGCTGCGCGAGCAGAAGTTACACCCCCGGCCCACTGAGAATTTGTCCTTCGTCTCGTTCATCGCTGTGGCATAAGCCATAGCTTCAGCCGGAGGGACCTCCACCATCTGGCGGCAGTAGGGACAGACCTTCCTCACCAGCCTCTGAGAGAGGCTCCCTATCACTGCGGAGGTAACCAGGAAAGGCTCCACGCCCATATCTATCAAGCGAATCAAGGCGCTTACCGCGTCATTAGCATGTATTGAACTCAGCACAAGGTGGCCGGTGATAGCTGCTTGAACGGCAGTAGTGGCAGTCTCGGCGTCTCTGATCTCGCCGACCAGGATAACATCCGGGTCAAGCCTCATGATGGCTCGCAAGCCCACCGGGAAGGTAATACCCGCCTGACGGTTGACCTGAATCTGGCTGATGCCCCTGAAGCCGTACTCAATAGGGTCTTCGATGGTCATTATGTTGCGCTCTTTGGCATCCAGCTTCTGCAATGCAGAGTAGAGCGTAGTGGTTTTGCCTGAACCGGTAGGCCCGTTGACCAGAATCATGCCAAAGGGCGATGCCAGAAGTTTCTCGAATGGCTGCAAAACCGTGGGGGTCATTCCCAGCTCAGGGAGTTTTATCAGAAGCATCGATTTGTCCAATACCCTCAACACCGCCATCTCACCGTGAGCGCTTTCGACAGTGGCCACCCGGAAGTCTACCCGCTTATTACCCACTGTAGCACTGAACTGTCCGTCTTGAGGACGGCGCCGCTCCGCGATGTTCAGGTTAGACAGGACTTTAATTCTGGTTAGAATAGCGCTGTGCACTCCCAAGGGAAGACGGACAGCATCATGCAGCACGCCGTCTATTCTGTTCCGTATCAGAAGGCAATCCTCCTGGGGCTCGATGTGTATATCTGAGGCTCGGTCTCTTACCGCCTGAGTAAGCATCATGTCTACCGCTTGCACGACCGGGGCCTGCTTGAGCGCCTCAGCATCAGAAACATCAGCAGGGGCTTCTGTGTCTACCTTTAGATTTACTATCTGGCTGACCTGCTGCTCTATCTGTGAAGTCAATTTATAGTTGCCGTCTATGGCCTTATCCAGCTTCATCCCGACGGGAATGACAGTTACGATACGTTTCCGTGTTACGGAAGCTATAGTATTAACAGCCCGAAAATCATGCGGGTCGTCCGTAGCTATAGTCAGAGTATCGCCATCTAATGAAACCGGGAGAATGTGGTGCTCCCTGGCCATTTGCTCTGGAACCAAAGCGATGGCTTGAGGCTGGACTTCAAAACGAGCCAGGTTGACGACGGGAACACCGTATTTCAAACTGAGGACAGAGGCCAATACCTCAGTATCTATCAGGCCTTCCTCTAATAGCACTTCGGTCAATTTCTTATTTGACTTAGCGGCAATCTCCTGGGCACTCTTTAATTCCGCCTCGCTGATGAAAGCTCCGTTCAGCAGCGTTGCGCCCAGGTCACCGCCATTGTCAATAGAGTTCTTCTCTGCCAATTCCAGCCTCTCCTTCGAACCGTATCTGCCTCGGTCTACAAGACTATAATCAGCCTATTATACCTTTAACAAATTATAACATAGCAATGCAAGAAACTCAGGCCATACATCGAAAAACGTAATCTTCCCGTTTCATGCCTCTTGGGGATTCGTTGACAGGCTTGACTTAGTTTTAGACTCCTTTAGATTAGCTTTCTTGACTAATTGCCGTTCGCTGAGAGAAACGAAAACATCTATAATTTTAGGGTCGAATTGTGCTCCAGCACATCGCTTTAATTCCGCCAGTGCCTGCTCAGGTGTGAATTTACCCTGCCTATAAGGACGGAGCGAGGTCATAGCGTCATAAGAATCAGCCACAGCCATAATTCGAGCATCAAGAGGGATATTCTCGCCTTTTAAACCAGAAGGGTAGCCAGTGCCATCGTAGCGCTCATGATGATACTGAATTGCCGCCAGGCAACCGCTCAAACTCTCAACGTGTTTAAGTATGGCGACACCCAGCTTAGGGTGAGCACGAATTGGCTCCCAGTCCTCATCATTCAGTGGTCCGGCTTTCATAAGCACTCTATCAGATACGCCGATCTTCCCTATGTCGTGCAACAGTGCAGCAGCACGCAGTGTGGCTATCCTCTCTTGAGAGTAGCCAAGAGCCTCAGCTATGTCTGTAGCATACTTGCTCACCTTCTTCGAATGGCCATAAGTATAATGGTCCTTAGCATCAACTG
>JAJYLC010000007.1 GCA_021787935.1 Chloroflexota bacterium
AGGGAGGAATACCTCCCTGCCAGCATCCCCTTATTATTCAACCTTGAAATGACATAAACAGCACGAAGTGATAAAATGTGACCTTGTCTCCGGTATTTCGCTCTCGTTCTTTTGAGGTGAGTCCATGAACTGGAAAACAAGGGTTACCGAGCTGCTGGGCAGCAAGTACCCCATAATTCAGGGAGCTTTCGGCGGCTTTGGCACCTCGGCCATAGCAGCCCCCGTTTCCCAGGCAGGAGGCTTCGGCATCATCACCGCCAGCGCCCTGCACACCCCCGAAGGCCTGAGGGAAGACATCAGGAAAGCGCGCTCGATTACTGACAAACCCTTCGGGATCAACCTCTCCGTGGGTCTTTGCCCCAGCATCGATGAGATGCGAGAGGTAGCCATCGAGGAGAAAGTGCCTGTTATCTTCACCGCTGCTTTTCGCGCCGACAACCACGGCCGGCGCATACACGAGGCAGGCCTGAAGTGGGTACACAAAGTGGTCACGGTGAAACATGCCCTGGCTGCCGAGCAGCAGGGGGCTGACGCTGTAGTCCTGGTGGGCATGGAGGGCACTGCTTTTAAGAATATCAACCAGATTCCCACGCTCGTGGGCATTACCACCGCGGTCAGGACAATGAAGATCCCTGTGATTGCTGCGGGCGGCATCGGTGACGCTAGAGGCTTTCTGGCCGCCCTGGCCATGGGAGCCGAGGGAGTCTACATGGGCACGCGGTTTCTGGCTACAAAGGAGTGCCCTGTTTCCGAACGGTACAAGCAGAAGCTGGTACAGGCTCAACCGTGGGACCCCGAATTCAGAGACCGCTGCCTGGCCCCGCCGAAGGCCGAGGAATACCAGAAAGTGATGGCCGAGAGGGGAAGCATACCCCAGGAGCTCTGGCTGCAACGTCTGGAGCAGGTCTTTCTCAGTCAAGCGCCGAAGGGCAAAGAAATAGATTGGGAAAGAGACTTCGACGAAGAGATGGCGCTGAGGATAGCAGGTGGTTCGCTAGCAGTGGGTGTCATTGACAAAGTCATAACCGTAAAAGAGTTGATAGATACTATTATTAGCGAAGCCGAAGAAATCCTAAGTCATAACGGCAACCTAGGCAAGCTGCTCAAATGATGTAATTACTTTACAACTCGCCCTTTGAGGAAATTCCCCGAGCCTGCCAGGCATAAGGTGTTGAAAACAAGCCGATTCACGGGGAGAGGCATTGCACCCATGCGCCATTGAATGAACTCAATTACGACGCCTGCTTCATTAACAGTATCCAGGTAAGCATAATCCACCGTAAAGCCGATGTCCTTTATCGTACCTCTTTGCAGCACACCTATTCCCAGCTTCCGGCAGGTATTCAATCTTCTCTCAATATCCTGAACCATGAAACCGAGGTGGTGCACCCTCCAGGGAGATTCCGCAGGGTGATTGAGGTGGATGCTTTCGCCCTCCACCACTTGAATCAGTTCCAATTGTATAGATCCTGTGTAAGCCAGAGCTATCCTCAGCAGCGGGTGTACTTCTTTGCCTTTCTCGATACAGGGCTCGGGTCTCTCATCCAGAAGCATCCATGGCCTTATACCCAGAGTATCCCTGTAATACGACACAGCTTTATCTACGTCCTTCACCACGTAGCCAATCTGCCCCAGCTTGGGGAGCTTCAGCTTCTTCTCAACCGATTCCGGCACTATTTCCCCTCCCCGGTTCCAGCATTATATTACTTGGAGGTTTGAGGCTTTTGCAACTCTTCAACCCTATATCATTCCTGCGAAAGCAGGAATCCAGGCGCCCGTGAGTTCGAGACGATGAAATCTTACAAAAACTGCCAAATTACGAGCGCTGTCTATTTGCTGCTTCTAAAAATGTGATGACTTTTTAATTTTTTGCCGTTTCTTTTTATAACTTCTTGACGTAAAGCTGGTTAATATGGGAATGCTACGGACACCACTGCTCAAGGTAATGAAAACGTGAGTGTGCGAATTGAAATTCCGCCTCTTTTACGGCATCATACCAACGGCGTGATCACAGCCGAGGTAAAGGGCAGCACTGTCGGCGAATGCCTTAACTCTTTTGCCAAACAATACCCCGGCACCAGGAAACGGCTGTTCGATAAGAACGGCAAATTGCTGCGTTATGTTGAAATCTATGTTAATGGTGAGACTAGCTATCCTAAAGAACTGGCCAGGCAGGTAAATGATGGGGATGAGATCTCCATAGTGTATTTAATAAGCGGAGGTTGATGGGTAAAATGAAAGGAATAACCAGAAAATTTCTGAGGGTGAATCTCTCAAACGGGAAAATAGGAGAAGAAGCTATACCCGAGCAGGTTGAGACAGATTTCATAGGCGGCAGGGGCTTCGGCATCCATTATCTCTACCGCGAATTAGTCCCCAAATCCGATCCCCTGGGTGAGCATAATAAGCTGATATTCGTGGCCGGGCCACTGGCCGGGACCACCGCCCAGGCGGTGTCTCGCTGGATGGTGTACACAAAAAGCCCCCTTACCGGCGCCTTGGCCCGTTCGGTGTCCGGGGCGGACTTCGGAGCCTGGATAAAGTTTGCCGGGTACGAATTCATCCTGGTCGAAGGCAAAGCAGAAAGGCCGGCCTACATACATTTGACCAGAGATACATGCCGGATCGAGCCCGCTGACGAGCTGTGGGGAAAGGATACTGCAGCAACTCAGGAATGGCTGACCCGGCGCCACGGATTGAACACTCGAGCGGCCTGCATTGGCCCGGGCGGAGAGAACCTAGTGAAGTATGCCGCCATCGTCACACACCGGAGGACCGCTTCCCGATGCGGCGTCGGTGCGGTAATGGGTTCCAAGAACCTCAAGGCGATAGCCATTAATGCGGAACGCAATCTACAGCTCTATGACCCGGAAGGCTTCAAGAAACTGGTGAAACAGCAGATTCAAACTATGATGGCGAACAAGGCTTTTCAGTACCATAGAGAAATGGGCACCACCGGCAACCCGGAAAATACCAGCGAGCTTGGGATATTCCCGACCAAAAACTTCCGCTACGGACGGCTGGATGACTACGAAAAAATAACAGGTGACGAATATTTAAAACACCGAATAGGACAGTTCGGCTGCTACAGCTGCGCCGCCCGGTGTGGTAAAATTCACCATGTTACAAAGGGACTTTATGCGGGAGCTCAGAGTGAAGGCCCTGAGTATGAAAGCATCTGGGCTTTCTCCGGTCCTATAGAGAACTCTTCTCTGGAAGCTACCATAGCTGCAGACCAGTTGTGCGATGACCTGGGCATCGATACCATCAGCACAGGAAACACCATCGGCTTCGCCTATGAGCTTTATGAGAAGGGGCTGCTAACCAAAAAGGACACCGACGGGCTGGAGCTAAAATACGGTAACCATAAGGCGATGGTGGAGCTGGTCAAGAAGATAGCCAGACGGGAAGGAATCGGCGACCTGCTGGCCGAAGGGACAATGCGAGTCGCTGAGAAGATTGGCAAAGGGGCCGAAGCCTTCGCTATCAACGCCAAGGGCCTCGAGCTGCCGGCGTATGAGCCGAGAGGTTCCAAGAGCCTGGGCTTTAATTACGCCACCAGCAATATCGGGGGTAGCCACAGCTACGGCTACGCTACTCAGGAGGTCCTCGGCGCTTCTTTTCCCAGGAGAGTGGACCGTTTCGCCGAAGAGGAAAACGCAGATATTGTAATATTTAATCAGAACAACGTAGCCGTGGGCGAGGTGGGCATTGCCTGCGCCTTTTCCCGGGGCTGGTTCCCTCAGGTCTACGATAAGCTGTTGATCGCCGCTACGGGCATCGATAAGATTGCCGAGCGAGGTTACCTCATGCACGTTGGCGAGAAGATTGTTAACCTGGAACGGGCCTTCATTGTGCGCGAAGGTTTCGGACGGAAACAGGATACGCTACCGCAGAGGATGCTCACAGAGCCCCTGCACACGAGGGGATCGCCAGGCGAGGGGCAGATGATCAGAAATCTGGACAAATTCCTGGACCGCTACTACGAGCTACGGGGATGGACGCCGGAGGGCATACCCTCGTCTGAAAAGCTGGAGGAACTAGGACTGGGTTATATGACAAAGGACATGGCTCAATATCACCATATTAAGGCCACTTGAGGAGGCACATGTTTACGCACAATCCTGGCAACGACAGCAATACCGCAGCTGACGAGGTTATTCGCTGCGATAAACTGACCAAACGCTACGCGGACGGGGATATCCTGGCCGTGGATCAACTCGATTTGTCGGTGTACCACGGGGAGATCTTCGGACTGCTGGGACCGAACGGCGCGGGCAAGACAACAACCGTTGGAATGCTCACTACCCTGGTCATCCCGACCGGCGGCAAGGCCATTGTGGCCGGCGTCGACGTGGTGGCACAGCCAGCGCTGGTCAAGCAGATGATAGGCGTGGTGGCTCAGACCAATAACCTGGACCGGGCTCTGACGGTCTGGGAGAACCTGTACTACCACGGCCGCTTCTTCGGGATGAATCGCAAAGAGGCCCGCGCGGCAGCCGATGAGTACCTAGTAAGGTTTCGACTTGCCGAACGAGCTAAAGCGGAAGTGATGGCTATTTCGGGCGGCATGGCAAAACGGCTCATGGTGGCGAGAGCGCTTCTGCACCATCCGTCGGTCCTCTTCCTCGACGAGCCCACGGCAGGCCTCGACCCTCAGGCACGCATCGCCCTCTGGGAGATACTCGATAAGCTGCATGCCGAGGGGCAGACTATCCTGCTGACGACACATTATATGGAGGAGGCTGATGCACTCTGCAACCGACTGGCAATAATGGACCACGGCCGCATACTGGCTCTGGACACACCGAAGAAGTTGAAAGAGTCGGTGGCTGCGGACACCATCGTAACTGTATCAGCCACTGGCGACCTCGATGCCCTCGCCAGGCTCCTTCAGGAACAAGTTGAGGGAGCGACCAGGAGCCAGCGACTCGATACCACCATCCAACTCCATGTCAAAGGCACAACCGGCGTGCTGCCCAGGGTTGTCACTGTCGCCGAGCAGGGAGGTTATAACATCACTGACCTCTCCATAGCCGAGCCCACCCTGGAGACAGTCTTCATCAATCTGACGGGAAAGGAGCTGCGAGACTGATGGCTACTACCACTTCATCTACAGGCCGCACAACTATACGTATGCGCTCACAAGGGGTTGCCAGCCGCATCGCCTTCGGAGCACTGTTGTTACGTGACCTGACTGTGTTGAAAAAGAATTTGGGCATATTCATCGCGCGCACGCTAATCCAGCCCTTCCTTTTGGTATTCGTTTTCCTATTCGTTTTCCCTAAAATCGGCCAGGGCATCGGCGGAGGTTCGGGGCTTGCCGGCGAATCCGCGTTCGCTGCCGTCCTGGTGTCTGGCGTAGTAGGGTTGTCGATTATGTTCCAGGGGATTCAGGCCGTAGCTCTGCCCCTGGCTAACGAGTTCGGCTATACTAAAGAGATCGAGGACAGGGTGCTGGCGCCCCTGCCGGTATCTTTAGTAGCTATCGGCAAGGTGCTGGCCGGAGCCATACAAGGTCTGATCGCTGCAGCTATCGTCTTCCCTATCGCGTATGCCATACACGCCAGGGGCGTGGAGGTGCACTTATCAGTGCACTGGGTTCTACTGATTACGCTCATCCCGCTCACCTCCATTATGACCTCCAGCCTTGGTCTGGTGCTGGGAACTCGCATCTCGCCGCGCAACATAGGACTTATGTTCGGGTTTATCGTGCTGCCCCTAACATTTCTGGGCGGTACTTATTACCCTTGGGAAACGCTGTCAGCGATTAAGGTCGGAGGCTTCCCCTGGCTGCAGGCCCTGGTCTGCATCAACCCGCTAATTTACGTGACTGAAGGGTTCCGGGCCGCGTTAACTCCCGCAGCACACATGCCGCTGTACGTGATTTACCCGGTGCTGGTTGGGTTCTGCGTTCTATTCCTCTGGCTCGGCGTCAGGGGCTTTTACAGAAGGGTGCTCAGCTAGCCGACAATGGCTTCTCGGATAATCTGGCGAGCCAGGCGTTCCCCGATAAATCTACGCTTGGTCAGTTCCTTGGCGAAGATTTCGACGGCATTCCAATGAGATTCGGAAGCCAGTAAATTCCTGGCGCGTGCCGAGAGCCAGTTTACGTAGGCTTTGGCCTCTTTATCGTCACCGGATAAATACATAGCCGTATTATGAGCCAGCGTCATATCATCGCCGCTGCCGTTCGGGTATACGCTGCCTAATTTCAAACGTTCTGCCGTAGCGCCGGCAAGCAAAACGATAATCAGCTTCTCAATCTGGGCGCGAAGCCTGTTCGTAACCGGAGCATCGGGTTTGAAGGTTGCCAGATTTCTGTATTCGCAGTGACCCAGAGTATGGTCAATAGGATTCGGTATTATAGAAACGCAAGCCAACCTCCTGTGAACCAGGTAAGAGGCCACGGCGTGACCGGCCTCGTGGTACGCAGCTCGCTCCAATTTAGTCAAAGAAGTTTTGTTCATGGCTCCAACCCTGGAAACCACTTTCGCAACATGAGCTCTGAACCCGTAATCATAGTAATATCCGGCGCATAAAAAAGTCACAAAATTTGGGTGAAAAGTGTTAAAAAAGGCTTACGTTTTTTACAGTGTAGCTGCGCAAAGGGGAATCCAGTAGACCTGCGCAATCTGTTAAAGATTTTTGGCATAGCACGGCCCCAGTTTTATGTCGCATGAATTATTCAATTTTGGGGTCGCCGGACGCCGGGATTTCGCAAGCCGTCTTCAGCTTCGGCTGAACGCAGCGGGGACTGTTCAGGTAAAAAACCTCCCTTTAAGGGCGACATCCCCAAAACAAAATCCCACATATTCAATTTTCCAGGGAATGCCAAGAGCTTGGTGCAACCAGCCATTGGCTTAAAGCCATCAGCCCACAATAGTGAGGCTCAGTAGATGCCGGCTGCGGCTCTTGAATTGGGTCGGGCACTGTGTACATTCAGTCCCGATGATATGGGACAATAATAGAACATAAGTTCTTCTTTTGTCAAGGAGAAAATGTCGCGGGTGTAGCTCACCGCAGAGAACGCTGAAGAAAAGGGTTTCCGTAGTTACTACCTTGAAAATAGATGCTTGAGATCTGTGTCATTCTGGGCTTTAGCGAAGAATCTCGGGACAAAGCCCTGTTTATTATCCGAGATTCTTCGGTCGCCCTTCCCGAGTGGGAAGGGCGACCGAAGAATGACCATACGTATTGAGTGTGCCCTTTGAGCACGTCCAGGCCGCCGTAGGGGCAGACCCATGAGTCTGCCCTAAATAGATTCCATAATAACGTTATGTTAACTAACTAGCTGGTTATAGGACAACTGTCAGATGGAGAGTTATCGCTTGTTCAACCCCTGGACAGGCCCTTCGGTAGGCTCAGGACAGGCCCTTCGGCAATCCTTCGGCGGGCTCAGGACAGACCATAGACAATGAATGTACTTGAATCTGGAATGGCGGTTAGCTGCGCTCCATAGTTCTCGTGGCTACGATATTTGCCCCGCTGCCCGCTATGTCTTTGATTATCACGTCGGAGATGTGCACCGGTGCCTTCAGGTCGATATTTGCCAGCTCCCCCACTGCCTGCAAAAACAACCGCTTTGGAATGGGCTTATCGCTGCGGACCGGAAGCATGGCCCACTTCGCCCCCTCTATCCGAACCGTTGTGGTCAGCACACGCATAGGCTCCTTCAATTCCTGCACCACGAATTCCTTTATCTTTTCGCACCTGTTGCCTTTTATGGAGACGATATTGCCGCCGCGCAGCTCAACGTCGACCTCACATCCTACGGGACAGGTAACGCAGGTAAAGTGTCTTTTCTCGACGTTCATGCTTATCTTTCCTTGATACTTACCTGAATTGGCTCGGTAACCTTTTCCAGCTTCTTTCTGTCCACTTTCAACCTTATCATCTCATTGGGCCTGGCGTATAGCCTCTTTATATTCATTTCAATCGGCGCGATACTTAATGTCACCGGCTTCTCAATCGGCTTTGCCGGCCTTACGTAAAGAGTCAGCTCGTCCCGGAAACAGTACCTCTGCGGAAAAACAACTCTCACATTCTCTCCTGCAAGCACTTCGACCGACCCTCCATTCTCCTTCCAGTCGCCTGCGACGAATCGGGCGGCGTTCCTGCCTGCGGACATTCCAGTCTGGGCGACATAATCTACCAGGTCGAATACGGTGGAGACGTTGCCACATGAGAATATGCCCGGCACCGACGTCTCCATGGTCTCGGCCGTAACAGGCCCGTTCGTGGCCCGGCTTAGCTCTACACCCGCACCTTTCGACAGCTCGTTCTCGGGTATCAGCCCGACTGAGAGAAGCAGGGTGTCGCACTGCAGGAATTTCTCGCTGCCCTGGATGGGCTGCATCTTTTCATCCACTTGAGATACCACAACTCCTTCTACGCGCTCTCTGCCCTGTATCTCCGTGACCGTGTGAGATAGATAGAGTGGTATGTTGAAATCATTGAGGCATTGAACGATGTTTCTTTTCAACCCTCCGGGGTAATTCATAATCTCATACACGCCCCTGACCCGGGCCCCTTCCAGGGTAAGCCTTCTCGCCATTATCAGGCCGATGTCACCCGAGCCCAGGATAACAACCTCTTTCCCTGGTAGGAAGCCTTCGATATTTACCAGCCTTTGCGCCGTTCCCGCAGTGAGAACCCCCGCAGGACGCGTGCCCGGAATGTTGATGCTGCCGCGGGCACGTTCCCGGCACCCCATAGCCAGCACAACGCTCTTTGCCTCGACCTGAAATACGCCATCTTCAGAATTCACCGCCGTGACCGTTCTGTTCGCCGAGACGCCAGTCACCATCGTATTCAGGAAGCAGCGAACCTCTGTTTTCCTTATCTCATCAATTAAGCGCTCCGCATACTCAGGCCCGGTATAGTCCTTCTTGAACTGCTCCAGGCCAAAGCCATTGTGTATGCACTGCTTCAGGATACCGCCGAGTTCCTCTTCTCTTTCCAGAAGAATGACATCCTTGGCACCGCTTCGACTGGCCTCGATAGCAGCAACCAGTCCGGCGGGCCCGCTGCCTATTACAGTTACGTCAGCCTGCATTCGCATCCCCAGGTTGAGTATATAATCCCGTTCGTGGTGAGCCTGTCGAACCATGAACGGGCCCTTCACCCTTCGACACGCTCAGGGCGAACGGTAATGGATTCATTTTCATAACAATCTTCCATTTCCCGATGATTAGGGACACCACGAAAGATGAAAAATACAATTGTATGGCTGGGCACGAGATTCTTCGCCAAAGCTCAGAATGACATTCATGCGACTACTTCACCTTCGGATATCCTGTGATCTCCGCAATTTTATAGTGCAGCGGGGTGAGGGCAGGATAGAGCTTCTTGTATACCTCATTGAACAGCCTGTCATAGATTACTATGTTCTTCTGTCGCGGCGTGAATGTTTTCGTCACTTTCACCATGTTGGAGGCAGCCTCGGAGAAGTTGCTATAGACGTTCTGGGCAACGGCTGCATCCATGGCTGCACCCAGCGCAGACAGGTTGCTGGTGTGCATTCTGCAAGCCGGTATGTTGAAGACGTCCGCAGTAATTTGCATAACTTCGTCGCTCTTCGAGCCTCCACCGCCGACCCTCAGCTCCTTGGCCTTTTTTCCCGAACGCTTTTGAATTATCTCCCCCAGCCTGCGCAGTTCGTACGCAATACCTTCGATAATCGCCCTGTAGATATGCGCCCTGGTGTGCTCTCCCGAGAACCCAGTAATCGCGCCTTTGGAGAGCGGGTCATTTTCCACCGGGTGCCAGAAAGGTTGAAGAATCAAGCCCATCGAACCAGCAGGTATCTCTGCCATCTCCCTGTCCATTAGCTCCTCAGGCGATATGCCCAGCTTCTTAGCCTCTTCCTCCTCACGCTTGGCGAACTCTCTCTTGAACCAGGAGACCATCCAGTATCCCCTGCCGATAAAACCTTCCAGTGCCCATTGTTTGGGAATGGCCGCGCCCCAGGTGAAGAAATCCATCTTGGGATCTGTAACGTACTTCCCGGAGAGCATTTCTATAACAGCGGCAGTCCCGTAGCTGATTTCAGCGATATCGGGACCAACCACGCCGGCTCCCAGCAGTTCGGACTGCTTGTCTCCGGCGCCTATGATTACCGGCAGCCCCTGCGGAACACCGAAACGCTTTGCGCCCTCCTGCGAAACCCTCCCCGCAATCTCAGTTGGTGAAACGAGTGACGGAAGCTTCTCTCTCTCCACGCCGAAGACCTGGTACACCACTTTCCAGGGATGCCATTGAAGTCCCTTCAGGTCGATGGGGAAAAGCCCCACTATCATCGAGGAACAGTCCTTGAACTCGCCGGTCAGCGCGTGAAAGATATGCGACGAGATGGTAAGAAATACGTGGGTCCGGTTGTAGCTTTCCGGCTCGTACTTTTTCAGCCAGTTGAACTTCGACCTTCGTTGATACTCTTTCAGCTTTGTCGTCATCCCGGAGGCACGAAAAGCCAGCTTCATAGGCAGGCTTCCCGGGAGGCTGAGTCCCTCTGTCTTGCGCTCATCGAGCCACGTGATGGCAGGCCGTATAGGTCTACCCTCTTTGTCCACAGGCACAATCGTGCTTCTGTGGCTGGTAATGGCCAGGGCGACAAACTGCTCTTTGGGAATGCCTGACTTTTCAACTACACTACGCGTCACTTCCTGGGAAATTTTCAGATATGCTTCGGCATCCTGCTCGGCGAAATTAGGCTGGGGGGCAGAGTAAGGGTTTACAGGGACTCCTTCGCCGCATACCTCATTCCCCTTTTCATCGAAGATGAATGCCTTGATATTCTGCGTCCCACCGTCGATGACAACAAAATATCTCATTTTTTCACCTGCTTCACTTTACCCCTCAGGATAAAGGACTTACCGCCGTTCTTCGTCGCCAACTGTTTGTCGATGTTCGACTCTCTGCTGATTATGTCCAGTACCCTGGGCATACAGAACCCGCCCTGGCATCTCCCCGCACCTGCCCTCGTCCTCCGCTTGATGGCATCGACGCTGTACGCGGCAATGCCTCCATGCAGCGCTGTTACAATCTCACCTTCGCTCACGTGCTCACAGCGGCAAACGATGTGCCCGTAAAGAGGGTTGCTGCGGATAAGCTCCATCCTCTCCCTCTGGTCCAGCTCGCTGAAATGCTTGCTCCTTACTCTCCTGGGTTCGAACTTCATATTCTCGGCAGGGTGCCGGTCCTCGACAATGATTTCCTTCGCCCTCTCGGCAACGGCCGGCGCCGCTGCCAGCCCTGGGGACTGGATTCCGGCAACATGCACAAGGCCTCTCACCTTCTTCGAAGGCTCGATAATGAAGTCCTCCTTGTATGTCGCCGCCCTGCATCCGGCGAACTGCGTGATAATAGTGCCCCGGTCGGGTTTCGTGTAGTGAGGCTTGGCCCGCTGCAGCGACGGAGCAAACCTGCTGAACAGCGTCTCCCGCGCCACTGAGGTGGTGGCGACATCCCCTCTGTCGAATACCTCTTCGGCTGTGGGCCCGAACTGAAGGTTGCCGTCCACCGTAGGGATGATGCCTCCCCCTTTGGAATATGCGCTTCTTTCCCCAACCATGCTGAACGTAGCCAGGACAGTCCGCACCGGCTGGTATGATTTGTCGAAGATAATCGTCTCCCCTTTCCTAGGGTGAAGTGAGAAGAACCTGTCTCCGGCCAACTCTGCAATCTTATCGCTGTAAAGCCCTGCGGCATTGACCAGGATGCGCGTCTTGATCGTGCCCCTTGTTGTTTCCACTGCCCTGATGCTTCCATCCTCCACCTGAACGCCTGTTGCGCTGGTATTCAAAAAGAACTTCACCCCATTTATCAAGGCGTTTTCGGCGTAAGCTATGATAAGCTCGAACACGCCGATGACTCCAGTGTTCCAAACCAGAACGCCTTTTTTGATATTTGGGGCAAGCCCCGGCTCGATTCTGTCCAGGCCTGCCCTGTCCAGCACCTTCGGCTCGGGGTCGTTCTGACTTTTAGCCAGGTCTACCACACCGGGGAGGAACAGCTCTTCGTCGGAGTTCTCAGCCACAACAAGCGTCCCTATGCGTTTGAAATCGACATCAAGCTGACCGGCAACCTCGTCCCACATCGCATTTCCCTTGTAGTTCATCTCCCATTTCAGCGTGCCGCGTTCAGTGAGCAGCGCAGGATGTATCATGGCGTTGCAGTGCGCCGTCTGGTCCATCCCCAGGTCGTGATGCCTCTCGATGAGTGCTATCCTCAGGTCGAACCGTGACAGCTCCCTGGTAATTGCCAGGCCTATCACACCGCCTCCCACGATTACAACGTCGAACTCTTTCCCAGTCAACTCATCGGATATCTTGGGCGGCAGGACAACTGGCATCTTGCCGGGGTAATCGACATCGTTTACCACCTGCCGGACCTGTTCCAGCCCAGCGGCTATGTGTCCGGCGTCCACAGCGTTTTGCAGAGAGCCAGCCTGTCCGGTCAATTCGGCAATGCCGTCTCTAACCGAAACCGCCACCTTCTCGCCGGTCGCCTGCACTATCTCGCCCTGAATTGTTTGCGCCAGTTTCTCATTATCCATGGACTATCTGCTCAGAAATAAGTTCGGCGATGTCTTTAACACCCAGATTGGACAGAACAGCCTTGCAGCTCGGGCACGACGAGACGTAGATATCCGCACCGGTCTGTTTGAGCTCACTAAGGCGCATCGACTTCACCTGGTCAGCCAGCTTGCTGAATCCCAACCTCGCACCCGGCGGTGCTCCGCAACAGTGTGTGTGGTCTTTCGTATAGACCGGCTCTTTTATTTCATACCCCAGCGCCGTAATGATTTGCCTTGGCGCCACCGTAATATCCATATCGTTCGCCAGCAGGCAGGGGTCGTGATAGGTTGCCGTACCTTTTGCCTTCTTAACCTTTATCTTCCTTTCACTAAGAAGAGAGCCCAGGAACTCACTGGTATGAGCCAACTGCACGTTCAGTTTAACTCCTACCTGGGGATAAAGCTCTCCCATCATTTTCAGGCAGTTGGGGCACATCGTGACTACCCTGTCCAGTCCCCTGCGCTCGATCTGTTTTTTCATCTTTTGTGCCGCTTTAGTGAATCCTTCGGGATCTCCGGCATAATAGAGGGGCGCGCCGCAGCAGATATCGGCGCCGCCGAACTGCTGCACCTTCATCTTGCTTGCTGTCAATACCCTGTCCATAGCCTTGAGCAGGGCTTCGTCCTTATAGGCGGAACACGAAATGAAATACCCTACCGTTCCCGTGCCCTTTTGAATAAGCTGGCGCTCGCCATTCGGGTTGCCATACTTAGTAAAGGTTTTCACGCGTTTCTTGGTCTCATCGGGCAGAAGGCCCTCTTTGAAAGCTATACTTCGCCCCATCTGGATGAATTTCCTCAGGTCATAGTCGCTGTAGACGCAGTGCCGCTTGCAGGCCCCGCACATGCAGCTCTGGAACATAACGTCGGAGAAGCCCTTTCTGTCCTTAAGAAGCCCCTTGTCCTCGTATACAAAGAGACGGGCTATCTTCTGAGGGCTGATTGTCTCATTACCTGAGGCCAGATAGGTGGGGCAGCTATACTTACACATGTCTGCGCACAGCGCGCAGTTAGTAACCTGCTGCAACTCTTTCTTATCTTTCATTCTCGACGAGCTTTCCTCGGTTCAGAATGCCGTTGGGATCGAAGGCTGACCTGATTCTCCGCAGCAGCTCTACCCCTTGAGCGCCAAGCTCCTGCTCCATGAAACGCATACGCCATATTCCAATACCATGATGATGGCTGATGGAGCCGTTGTTTCTCAGAGTCGCTTCCATAGCTGCTTTCCATGTGTCGTCATAATAGCGATAGGGATCCTTGGGGAAACCGACAAAGGTAATGTACAGGCAAGCCCCTTCCCTGTAGAAATGTGAGAAGTGCCCTGAGACAAGCAGCGACCCCTCTACGGCCCTCATCGACTTTATCATGTCGTTATAGAGACTCAGGGCATCGATATGCAGCGATACCACTTCGATTGTGTCTACGATGCCACCCTGCTGCATTATGACGGGCCCTAATCCGATGTCGAAACGCTTCTTGAGCCATATCTCGACCGGATTTTCTCCCCGCGGCGTACCACCGTGTTGCCCTGCAACGTTTGAAATTAATTTTTTCTCAGGGCGGACGAAATCCGGCTCGCCCTCGGAGATAAAGATAGCTATAACTTCTTTTGCTCCGAAATACCTTTCGGCTTCGAGCTCATCGAATATCCTTACCACGGCGGGCCTGGCATCAGCTCTGAGGATTTTCCGCACTGCCTCCAGGGCCATCTCGATAGAGGGGAATGCGAAAGATTGTTTGGAGGTCAGCGCCGGTAAAGGATGAACCGATACCGCTGCCTTTGTCACAATCCCGAGAGTCCCTTCCCCACCCAAAAACAGGTCCTTCAAGGAAGGGCCTGTAGACTTTCTTGGCACCGGCCTTATATTGAGCAAGCTTCCGTCGGGCAGCACAACCTCCATACCGAGCAACATGTCCTCGATTTTTCCGTACTTGGTCGAGAACTGGCCCACGGCGCGCGTTGAAATCCATCCCCCCAGCGTGGAGCAATATAGCGATTGGGGGATATTTCCCATGGAGTAGCCTCGGTGATTCAGCTCGAGCTCCAGGTTTCCTCCTATTATCCCTGATTGGAACTCGGCAACGAGTGACTTTTCATCCAGAGAAATAAAACTGTTCATTCGCTGCAAATTCAGGATAGCGCTTCCGTTCGTCGGTATCGCCCCGCCCAGGACGCCAGAACCGCCGCCGAACGGCGTAATCTGCACCTTGTACTTGTTGGCGCACTTGAGGATACCTTGTATCTCCCGGGGATTGCCGGGAGAAATTACTGCAGAGGGCAGCGCGGGCAGGTCTCCGTACTGCGACAGAAAGATGCCGTACATCCAGTAGTCCAGGCTGTACGCAATGAGGACACATTCTTTAGCCGAGACGTTGTCTTTCCCTACGATACGTCTGGCTTCATTTATAAAAGCGGCGGGTGCTCTTGCCCTCTTGGATAGCCAGGTTTTTACATTCATCTGGCCTTTTCCCTTAAGCCCAGGTGTCGGCTCTAGGTTAGCATCTTTTGAGAGGGTTGACAACCTCGTGCCTCAGCGCACAAGGTTGTCAATTTGCTTATATGGGGCATGGTATCAGTTTTTGTTCCTGGCATTGCCCAGCTACGTTATATGGTAGCTGGTCGACCGTGCTGACCGTCGGCTGTAACTGCCTCTCAGGTATATTCTGCTCCGTAACGCTGACCGGTTCCTCCCTGCGCCCGGTTGCCAGTACACGAACCCTTGAGGACGCATAGCTTCCAGCGTAGCCTAAACCTGTAACCACTGCCAAAACCGCTTCCGCTATTCCTGAACCAACAAGCCCGGCTAACGCCACCACTGGCGGAACGACAATTAAGGCGAGAGTTCCGAGCGCTGCAGCAGCCAGACCGGCTAATACTACTAATGCCGGAATAGCCAATACACCCAGAATCAATCCACCGAAAATTAATAGCAACATCAAAACTAATAACATCTCAGCACCTCCTTTCCTTACTTTTCACGCCATTCTAAGCTCGATATTTTATGCTGAATATGACTTTAGTCTCAATCTCTTAATATGTGGCTCCTATCCCCCGATAAGCGGGAGCGACACCCCGGATGTTGATCCTATATGCGCATTGACATCTTAGCTAGAAAGTGCTATAAGGTCTCAGGCGAACTTCTCTCACACACTTGCCTTTTTCAGTTCTCTTTGTTTGCGTTCTTCCAAGATGTAATCCCCTATTTATTTCAGTAACCCGATAAAATCTAGTGAAAGAGGATGGAAATGAAAATGTTTATCACGGGTGCTACAGGATTCATCGGAACTCATTTACTTAAGCGATTGAGCCAAACAAGTCACCAGCTGTATTGCCTGGCCAGGAAAAACAGTAATACCCAGCATCTTAAAGAGGCAGGGGCTACCATTGTGCCAGGGGACGTAACCGACAAGAGGTCCCTGCTTGAGGGTATGAAAGGATGCGATTGGGTGGTTAATCTGGCCAACATCTATACCTTCTGGGAACCCAATAGACGAATCTACACAGACGTAAATATAGCAGGCACGAGAAACGTAATGGAGAGCGCGCTGGAAAACCGTATTTCAAAGGTTCTGCACGTCAGTACTGTTCTCATTTATGGTAAGCCAGCGGATATTCCATTCACTGGACAAAGCGAAGTTGGTCCTGCTCGATTTAGTGAATATGCCCGGACTAAGTATGAAGGCGACCTGATTGCCTGGGAGCTCTTCAACAAGAAAAAACTGCCATTGGTTGTTGTCTATCCAGGGATGGTTGTAGGCCCTGGCAATCCTAAATATGGAGCTCAATTAGTCAGGAATTTGGTCGAACGGCGTATGCCGGTCTTGGCATTTGCTGACAGAACGAACTTTATGGCCTATGTGGGAGATGTGGCAGATGTAATCGTCAGAGCATTAGTAAAGGAAGGCAATTTAGGTGAGAAATATTTGGTTGGTCAGCAGATTTCAATGGGAGATTTCTATCAAATGATTAGTGAGATCTCTAAAGTGCCGTTGCCTAGATTCAGTCTTCCTAACAGCCTCACAGTGATTAATGGGCAGTTTATGACATTCATAGCAAACCTCACTAAGAAACAACCTATGTGGGGATTGGCAATTGATGCCTTGCGTACTGCAAACAACGATGTAAAGGGAGACGGGAGCAAAGTGGAAAGAGAACTTGGCATTTCCTATACTCCAATACGGGTAGCACTAGAAGAAGAGATCGCATTTTATCGGCGGGGAAGCCTATAATTATCTATCTCCATCCCTTCTGTTCATTACGACGCTTTATATACAGACAAGGCTTACACTAGGTAACCACCACCCCCTGCAGTGCTTCATGCTGTCTCATATCCCTTTCGACTGGCAAGACCCTCCCACTATCCTCCCACCCTTCGCAGCCAGATAGCGTCACTTTCAAGCCGCTCGCAAGAATGTGACAACTTTTTAATTTTTTGACGTCTCAATTTTATGACTATTTGATGGAATCCAGTTAATATGCAAATTAGGGTGCGCTGCCTGGAGGTGGATATGACCACAGATACTTTATTAGGTTCGCCGCAATTCCCCGTGGCTCCGACTAGCATTCCATCGTCTACCAGGGAGGCAATGGATGCTTCGGTGCAGACTCTACAGTCACGGAAGGACACATGGGTGAACACCCCCATAAGCGAGCGCCTCAAACTGCTGGACAGGATGATGAAGGACTCTGCTGCTATTGCCTGCCGCTGGGTTGATAGGTCCCGGGAGGCCAAGGGGATGCTGGCAAATGCTGCCACGGCCGACGAATGGAGCGTGGGTCCTTATGCCTTGCTCAGGAACTTGCGCGGACTGCGCCGGTCTCTGGCCGACATCAACCGTTATGGAAGCCCCAGAATTCCAGGCCCCATCGTAACCAGGCCTGACGGCCAGGTTGTCGCGCGTGTATTCCCCAAAAATATATATGATCGCATCTTTCTCGGCAGCCTTACGGCGGAAGTCTGGATGCAGCCCGGGGTGACCCCAGTAGATCTCCCTAAAACTCTGGCCCTGGCTTATCAGGACAAGCACCACGAAGGCAAAGTGGCACTGGTGCTCGGGGCAGGAAACTACCTGGCCATTCCGGCCATGGACATACTGTACAAGCTGTTTGTGGAAGACCACGTGGTGCTGCTCAAGCCAAACCCGGTGAACGCGCAGCTTGGCTCATTAATAGAAGATTGTTTTCGAGCTCTGATAGAGCAGGGGTTTCTGCGCATCGTGTACGGAGGAGCGGCCGAGGGAGCTTATCTCTGCAGCCACGCAGGGGTGGATGAGATTCATATCACCGGATCGGACAAGAGCTTCGACGCCATTGTCTTCGGGACGGGATCGGAGGGCGCCAGGCGTAAGAGAGAACGCAATCCATTGCTGACCAAGCCCATCACAGCAGAGCTGGGAAATGTCACCCCGGCGATCGTAGTGCCCGGCCCCTGGAGCTTCAATGACCTCACCTACCAGGCTGAACACATAGTTACAATGCTCACCGAAAATGCCGGCTTTAACTGCGTAACTACCAGGGTGATTCTGCAGCACGCATCCTGGACGCAGCGGGGTCAGCTATTGGAGAAGATACGGCGGCTATTGTCCCGAGCACCCTTGCGCACTGCTTATTACCCGGGGGCTCGTGACCGGCACAGGGCATTTGTCTCGGCACATCCGGAGGCTGAGATGTATGGTAAGCCCACCGATGAGCAGCTTCCCTGGACACTTATCCCGGGTGTCGACCCCAAAAACAAGGGCGATATCACCTTCACCACTGAGGCATTTTGCAGTCTCTTTGCCGAAACCCCTATCGAGGCCAAGACTGTCCCGGAATATATCGAGCGCGCTGTCGAATTCGCCAATAAGAACCTCTGGGGTACACTGGCTGCTACACTTATAGTCCATCCATCATCGCTTAAGGACCCCGCGGTGGCCGCTGCGGTCGAACGCGCCATTGCCGACTTGCGTTACGGGACAATAGGCGTAAACTACTGGGCGGCAGCTGCATACTCCATGGCCGTAACCCCCTGGGGTGCTTTCCCGGGGCACACTATCGACAATATCCAATCGGGCATTGGCATGGTTCACAATACGTTTATGTTCTCTCGGCCGCAGAAAACGGTGTTGCGAGCGCCTTTCCGCACCAGGCCTGTACCAATCTGGTTCGAGACCCGCGCTAAAAGGGGATGGAAGGTTTTCCCGAAACTGGTACAGTTCGAGGCATCGCCATATATATGGAAAGTCCCGGCCATTATCTGGGCTGCCCTCAGGGGTTAAAGACGTGAGGTCGAAAAGGAGAAGGTTGTGAACGGCGCTGAACTGCTTGTCAAAACCGCCGCTAAAGCCGGCATTGAGATTTGCTTTGCCAACCCCGGGACCACCGAGATGCCTATAGTCATAGCGCTTGATTCAGAGCCAGGCATAAAGCCCGTTCTGGGTCTATTCGAAGGCGTATGCACCGGAGCAGCCGATGGTTACGGCAGAATGCTGGATAAACCGGCGATGACACTGCTTCATCTGGGGCCAGGACTCGCGGACGGAATCGTCAACTTGCATAATGCCCGCAGAGCAAAGACACCGATTGTAAATATAATCGGCGAACATGCTACATGGCACCGGGCTGCTGATCCTCCGCTGGCAATGGATATTGAAAAGCTCGCCAGTGCCGTATCGGGCTGGCAGAGAACCAACAAATCCCCCATAGCATTGTCCCTGGACCTGGCCGAGGCAGTTGCCGCCTCCATGTACGGTCAGGTAGCAAACCTGATAGTGCCCAACGACTATCAGTGGGCAGAATCTGCCGTTGACCATATAGCAGCTCCTCAATTCTCCTTTGCTCCTATTGACCCCGAACGGATAGAGCAGGCTTCACGGCTGATGCGAGCTCACCGGAAGGCAGCTCTTATGATAGGAGGCAGGGCTTTGCGCAGGCGGGGACTGCTTGCCGCTGCCCGGATTAAAGCGATCACGGGTTGTGACCTTCTCACCGATGGCTTTCCTCCATATATAGAAAGGGGCGCTGGTTTCCCCGATATAATGCGTGTACCCTATTTCCCTGAGCCTGCCATTGACCTTTTATCCGCGTACGAAGTCGCCGTACTAGCCGGTGTGAAGGAACCTGTGGCCTTTTTCGGTTACAAAGGCATTGCCAGCAAGCTGCTGCCCGAGAAATGCGAGAAGTTCCGTATAGATACCGACAGCCAGAATGTTGTCGAGGTTCTGGAGGCCCTGGCGGACGCTTTACATGCGCCCCCGTATTCAAAGATTTCGGCCACTGTTCTTTCAGAGCTTGCTCGCCCTACGGTTCCTTCAGGAGAGCTGACGGCGGAAAAGGCTTGCCTCACCCTGGCAGCAGTTCAGCCGGAGAATGTCATCATTGTGGATGAGGGACTTACCACATCAGTCGGCTATTATCCGCTCACTGCAGGCCTGGCGCCTCACAGCTATCTCACCCTCACCGGAGGAGCCCTCGGCTACGGTATGCCCTGTGCAGTGGGAGCAGCCCTGGCATGCCCCGACAGACAGGTGATTAACTTTGAGGCAGACGGAAGCGCTATGTACACAGTCCAGGCATTGTGGACACAAGCCCGCGAATCGCTGAACGTAACTACGCTGATTTGCGCAAACCGAAGCTACAACATTTTAAAAATAGAGCTCATCCGCGCCGGCATCGAATCAATAGGCCCCAAAGCCTTATCTCTCACAGACCTTGATCAACCCTATATTAATTGGGTGAGGATTGCTGAAGGACTGGGCGTTCCCGCAGCATCCGTGAATACCGCCGAGGGTTTATCGCGCGAGCTTGCCAGGGCGCTTTCCGAGCCAGGGCCCCATCTCATAGAAATGATATTAGTCTAGTCTGACCAAGATAGCTCTGTGCGCCTCCCGGTACTTTTGAGATTTATCGTCGTTTCTTTCTCTCTGTTACTCTCTCTTCAACGATGAAAGCAACAATCTTGGCTCTATCCATAAATTTCTCTTCGTCATCGCTGATTACCTTATAGGCTTCCGATGCCGAGAAGGCAGCAGCCGCCTCGCAGTCTTCCATAGTTTCAAACCAGACCTCGGTAACACAGTCGAATCCCAGCTCTTCGGCACCACCTGTCACATAGTTCCTGGCATATCTCTTGAACGGGAAATGCTTCATCGCCAAGGGCACATGCACTTCCTCATAGTGCTTAGAGAACTCCTCCAATGAAATGCCGGGCTTTCTCTTCAGCAGCGATATCGCTTTGATCATGCGGATTACCCTCCTCACGCCAGGCCAATAGCCAATCTCGAACCGGCTCCTAGCCTCGTGATTTTCTAAAAGTTTTTTTCAGCGATTCTTCCTGTTCACGCAGCATTTGTTTGAGGTCGTCAATCGTGTAGGTCTTGATACCCACCCCATCCTCTCTCATGTGCACTACCGCCAGACCCGCATTGATTATCATCTTAGCGCAAATCATGCAGGGGCCATATATCTTGCGTGTTTCCCCGCTCTTCTCATTGTACTGCCCCTTGACCCTCTCGCTGTGCAGGTACATCTCACCGCCTGCTATGTTCATCCCTGTCCTCGCCGCATTGATGATGGCGTTCTGCTCCGCATGGACGCTCCGGCACAGCTCATACCTCTCCCCAGGGGGTATACCCAGCTCTTTGCGGAGGCACTTCCCTGTGTCAATGCAGTGCTCCGTACCTCGCGGAGAACCCACATAGCCGGAGGCAACCTCTACGCCATCCTTGACTATAATGGCTCCGATTCTCCTCCTCAGGCAGGTGCTCATCTCTGCCGCCACCCTTGCCCTGTTCAGAAAATGCTCGAATTTGTCAGGTCTTTTACGCTCTGCGCTGGAGGAACTCATAAGACTCCTTCTAAATTTCGATAGCTTGAATTATACCCATTAGTACAACATCCTACAAGGACTCGATCTCCAGCAGTACCATTCCAGGTATAACATAACCCGTTCTATTCACGCCAAACAACGAAAGCCCCAATGTCATTCTGAGCTTTAGCGAAGAATCTCGCTACTAAGCTCGGTTTATTATCCGAGATTCTTCGGTCGTCCCGAACCATCGGGACTCCTCAGAATGACATAATATTCGCATCCATAGCAGCAAACGTTGCAATTGTAACTCCGGCGGATACTTTGGCATTTCTTGCTGCTCCGGCTAAAATAGACCTTATGAACGCCTCCGCTCTGGAACAATACCTGCAGCCGGGCAAGCTCTGCGACTTTGACCGCAGCCCTGAAATCAGGGGAAAAGCCAAGGAACTGACAAAAGGCTGCCGAACCCGGAGGCAGAAGTTCGACCACCTTTTCGATTATGTCAAGGAGCTGCCTTATGGTCTTGAGGACTGGGATGTGCCCGCATCGGAGACCCTGGCCAAAGGCTGGGGGATGTGCTCAGGCAAAGCCAACCTTCTGGTAGCACTGCTCAGGTCTCAGGGCATTCCATCAAGATACCGCATATACCGCATAAGGGCTGAGGTGAACCTGTGGATAGAAGTTACCGCAGAGAGCGCCCTAGCGCAGCGTATGGGTGCTGCCCCCAGTCAGCAAGACCATGTTGACTGTCAGGTCTGGCTCGGTAAATGGCAAAACTGCGATCCTGCACGGGATACGCCTCTGGAGCGCGGCATGAAGGTGCTGGGTCTGCCACTAGAGCGCGAAATTATTCCCGATGCGTCAGGCCGTATTCGTTACACCATCCTGGCCAATTTCGACAACTGGGCAAAGCAGAGACAAAGCAGGAGGATGGTCCGACAAGATAGGGCAGAGACCTTTGCCAGAGTCAACGAGCAGTTCTCGCGGATAAGGGACTTAGGCAAAGGCTAAGCAAATAAGACGGGAAAATAAAGAGGTCGTTTAGAAACACAATTACCATTCCGTGCTTGACACGGAATCCAGAAAACCCAGATTCAAAATTACGGTGAAGGTATCTGGATACCGACTTTCGTCGGTATGATAGACTCATTACTAAACGACCTCAAAATACATGATTGCCATCGTGCCTTTTCCAGGTTAATATAGTGAGCTACAATGCACCAGAATAAATATCCCCTCCTTGTGATTGTAGGTATGGCCGGCTCAGGAAAGTCCACAGTAGCACGCCATCTCGAAAAAAAAGGCTGGCAAGTGATTCGCTTCGGCGCACTAACCATGCAGGAACTGGGGAAAAGGGGTCTGCCTATCAATGAAGCTAACGAGAAGGCTGTCCGCGAGGAGCTGAGGGCAACGCATGGTATGGACGCTTATGCCAAATTGCTGCTTCCCAACATAAAAGAAAGCCTGGCGGTCTGCCCCACAGTCATAGACGGCCTCTATTCCTGGGCTGAGTATAAGTTCCTTAAGAGACATTTCGGGGAGCAAATGAAGTTCGTCGCTATGTACACGACGCGCTCTATGCGTTATGCCCGGCTATCTCAAAGGCCTGACCGTCCTTTATCAGTGGAACAAGCCGAACGGCGAGACTACGCTGAGATCGAGAACGTGGAAAAAGGCGGGCCCATTGCCATGGCGGACTACACCATAGTCAACGACGGCACCGAAAAAGAGCTATTCCAGGCCATAGACAAACTCCTGCCTACGCTGTACACAGCCTCATAAAAATCATTATTCGCATTTCTTAAAGGAAATCGGAAAGACTCCGCAGGGGAAAATTTGCCTGTCCCCATCTCAGTGGGGTTTATTACACCTATTTTACCGCAGGCTTGCTGTCTACTTTATCCCTAGCTTCTTAAGGGTCTTCTTCCACCACGGCTCCCGGGGCGCGTTGAGCAGCATCACCTGGCTCTCCAGTTCACGTATACGCTCCTGGGCAGCCCCGAGCTGGCCTGCAAGCTGGAGGTTTGTCTTCTGCAGGTCGTTGATGAGGTCTATAGCCCAATTGGTGCTGCTGTCCGCTTGAGCAGCATTGTCTGCAGAGGGTTCCTCTTCCAGTTTGCCCTTTTCTTCGCCTGAGGTATCCAGGTTTTCCACTTTTATGCTCGGCAGGTCGAGGATGCGGTACTCCTCGCCGAACTTACCCTGGACAAGCACGTGGGGGATTTTGCCGTCCTTGATGTGACGGCGTATGGTTTTGGGGGATACTCCGAGGGTTTTAGCAGCCTGCGCAATAGTTACGCCCTGTTCAGGTACATCCATGCGCAATAGGCTATACCCAACATTAGCTTTCGTCAAGGGGTTTCCAGCCACAAATTGCCCCCAAAACACGTTTTTTACCACATTTGGCTAAAACTAACACCAGGGCTCAGCTTGACAAAAGTATCCGGGCGAAATATAAGAGATAGATATGATTCAGATTAACCAGTTCGAAGAGATCACGCAGTTCAGGATGGGACGCGAGTCCCGAGGGCAGGCGCCCTGGAACCCTCCGGGGCAGGTTTTCTACTGGACCTCAGCATACCTTGTGGAGGGGCTGCTCATAGACACCGGCTGCCCCCATACCGCAGAGGAGTTTGTGCATGCCCTAGAAGGCCGTTCTATCAAGGCCGTCGTGAACACGCACTATCATGAAGACCACATTGGCGCCAATTATCTTCTGCAGCAGAAATTCGGTCTTAAGATAATGGCTTCACGTGAATCTATCCCGCTCATCTATAAGGTCCCTGAGATACACAAATATCAGGAGTTAATCTGGGGTTATCCTGTGCCGACTAAAGTCGAACTCCTGCCCGAAAAAATTGAGACCGAGCATTTCCACTTCAAGGTAGTGCCCACGCCCGGCCACTGCAAGGGCCATGTCGCATTAGTGGAGCCTGCCCAAGGCTGGTGCTTTTCTGGAGACCTTTTCGTTTCACAGGAGCCCAAGGCAATCCGTCCCGAGGAGAATATAGCCGAGATGGCTAAGTCTATGCAGAAGCTGGTGAATCTGAAGACCGAGCGACTTATTCTGTTTACCTCTCTGGGCAATGTGATTCAAGATGGGCGCGAAGCCCTGCAATCATGCATAGCGTACTTTAAAGACCTTTCGCAGAAAGCAAAACAGCTCGAGAAACAAGGGCTTTCGGCAGGCGCTATTCGGGACAAGATTTTCGGCAGAGAAACGGTTCTCGCCGGGATTTCAGAAGGAGACGTCTCTGCGGAAAACATGATTCGAGCTGCCCTCCGTGCCCAGATATGAGATTCACACCTGCGCATCACAGCGCAGGTTTTTCAAATGAGGCCGTGCTGCCTTAGATATTCCAGCCCTACCTCTCTGCCCTTGGCAATCATATCGGCGGTATGCCCGAAGTCCCAGATCCTGACATTCTCAAAGGCCTCAATGTAGATATGATGGATAGCGTCCCGAGGCAACTTGCTTGTCCAGTTGTACTCGTTAACCAACTGATGGCTTATCACAGCATCAATCGTCTGTGCCACAACGCGCAGCATGCCTCTGGGTACTCGCTTAGCGAACTGGAGAGGTCCTATATCAATGGCATAGAGTTCCGTAGCGCCCGCATCAACAGCCACCCTCATCGGAAGGTCGCTGACCACGCCGCCATCCACATATTGACGGCCTTCGTATTTCCAGGGGACGAGAAGAATGGGCAATGCGGCGCTCGCCATGATAGCATCGAGAATCGACTCCGAACGGTCCCTGCCGAACACGTAAAGTTCGCCGCTGCTGAGGTCAACTGACGTTATGTAAAGTTCAACGGATTTTATATCGGAGAACTGGCGCACGTCTTGGGGGAAAAAGGACTCCAGCAGTTCTCTTAGCTTTTTACTATCGTAGAGACTGCTCTTACCGGTGATCAGCCGCCACATAGCCGATATGTAGTCCCTGCGTACACCGACTTTCTTTGAAGCCTCTCTCCATATCTTCTCAAGATGGCGCGCTCCTTCCGCGGTAGGATTGATAGCAAGAAGCGCAGCGTTTATAGCACCCACGGAGGTCCCCACCAGAATTTGAGGTTGGATATTGTGCTCCATGAGGGCCAGCAGGACTCCGACCTCCAGGGCACCGCGGTTCGCCCCGCCGCTGAGCACGAAGGCAACCTTCTTCACCGACTTCTGTCTCTCCCTTGTCTAATATGTCCCAGGCGCGGGCTTTTCGCCCGGATGCAGCCTGCGCCATTTTGCCAGCAGTTGTTTCTTCGTCTCACGATGCGCCGGGTCAGGCATACAGGCATCCGCGGGGCATATCCCGGCACAATGAGGTGTTTCGTAGGCTCCTACGCACTCGGTGCACCTGTTGGGGTCAATAGAGTGTGCAGTGCCGATGGCTTTATTAGGGCACTCTGGACGGCAGTCTCCGCATAGCCAGGGGACTGTAGTGCATTTTTCGGTGATGATTTTGTAGGCTATCGCCTTAGCTTCCTTTCGTGTCTCGTCATTACGATTTTCACATCTCCAGTCTTTAATGTCAATCGGAAAGCTGGCTGTTGATGTGCATTTCAGAAGGAGGCGATCAGCTTATCTCAATAAAATAAACAGACCGTGGTGCAGCCTTTCGAAGCCGTCACGGTCTTTTTTCTATTTGTGAGGAATAAAATATAAACTATAAATAATTCAAGCAATTAGATAGGGTCGGAGTTTTGCTAGTTCAGCCGCCATCTCTTTCTCATCGTCCACAATGACCTTAAGCCTTCGTCCGGATGGCAGTCTGTAGATATACTTCTTCACCTTGTTTACCATCGGCATTGGGCCTGACCGGTCCTTGTCAGCAAGCTCCTTCTCAGCACCAACTGTTGCGGTTTCCATGGGAGTGTACCTCCTTGGCAACTATTGTGGTCGATATGGAAGAAGCTAACAATCCCTCTCAGGTACTTTCCCGCGCTGTACTTTAGTCAGACCATCCCGAATAATGTTGGACATCAAGTTTGAGGTCGAAAAGGGGGGACATGCTGACAATGTTACGGAAGTACCTTTATTCGCCATACTTTAGTTTTTTCAATCAGGACACAACCTAAGTTGACGGGTTGAGACTTTTGCTACAGACAATTCAAGCTGTTCGAATAGAATAAACTAAGACTGGGTAAAAACTCCCAGCCAGCCTCGCTCGCTCGGGATGGGTCCTCTCCTTCCTACCCTGGAGCGGGCGAGGATTGTTGTGTGTCCCCTTAATTGCCTTGCTTCACTCAGTATGATATAGTTTGAAACATGAGTGTTGAAGTTATACGCGGTGGCACAATCACCTCGCCACAGGGTTTTATCGCAGGTGCCACCTACGCTGGCATCAAGAGCAAGGGCGAAAATCTTTTAGACCTGGGTATTCTCTGCTCAGAGGTGCCCTGCATTGCTGCCGGAGTATTCACCACGAATAAGATCAAAGCTGCTTCCGTACTGCTGTGCCAGCGCAATCTCCAGGGTAGCCAGGCTCAAGCAATCGTGGTCAATAGCGGCTGCGCCAACGCGTGCACCGGCCAGCAGGGCTTCGCGGATGCCGAGCAGATGGCAGCCTTAACCGCCAAAAACCTGGGGTTGCTGCCTGAAGAGGTACTGGTCGCCAGCACCGGCGTTATCGGTAAGCAACTCCAGATGAAGCAAATTAGAGATGGCATAGAAAATATTGCACTATCCGCGGAAGGCGGACATGCTCTGGCGAAGGCTATCATCACGACCGATACCTTCCCTAAAGAAATCGCAGTAAAAGTCAATTTGGGGCGGCATGAGAGCGATATTACCATCGGTGGCATTGCCAAGGGAGCGGGCATGATCCACCCCGACATGGCTACTTTGCTCTGCTTCCTAACCACAGATGCTGCCGTCTCGCCTCCTTTCCTCAAAAAAGCACTTCAGAGGGCTGTTGATGGCTCTTTCAATATGATTACCGTGGACGGCGATACCAGCCCAAATGACTCAGTAATCATACTGGCCAACGGACTCGCCGGGAACAAGATACTCAAGGATGGGAGCGCCAGAGCGAAGGAGTTTGAAGAGGCTCTGACCGAGGTCTGCCTTTTCCTGGCCAAGTCTATCGCTAGAGACGGAGAAGGTGCTACCAAGCTCATTCAAATCACCGTTGAAGGCGCGCTCAACATCGCCCAGGCGCGCAGCGGCGCTCGCATAGTCGCGGGCTCATCGCTGGTGAAATCGGCAGTGCACGGCTCCGACCCCAACTGGGGGCGCATCATCGCTGCGCTGGGGAGGAGCGGGGTGGACATGGAGGAGGCCAGGGTAGACCTCTACCTGGACAGCCTCTGCTTGATGAAAGAAGGCTGCCCACTGCCCTTTGACCAGACTCAGGCTAAGTCCATCCTGGACAGAGCAGGTGTGCCTATTAGAATATGCCTCAACCTCGGTGAAGCCTCAGCCACCGCATGGGGCTGCGACCTCTCCGAGGAGTATGTCACCATCAACAGCGAGTATACAACCTAGCTTTTCGTGCGTAACGCCAAAATTTTGATAGTTTGGAGCAAATGCTCCAAACCGCTCCAATTTATCAAAAAGAAACTTGCCAGGCACACCTTGCCCACCACACCCCCAGGTGCTAAAATTGGGCAAAGCTTAGCCTGGTAAAGGAGGACACCCATGCCCATACCTAGAGACCAGTTCGACGAAGGTCTGGATGATACCAGTTATAAGGTGATTGATTTCCTCAAGGCACATTCCAAAGAGGCTTTCGAGGTCAGCGAGGTGGCGGAGGGGGTATTCGCCCCAGCACCTGGTTCAAAGCAGGCCGCCCCTAGTTCACCTGAAATGCTGGCCAAAGCGAAAAGAATGGAGTTCTTCCTGGTAGACCTGGTGCAGAAAGGTATGGTGGATAAGAGGTCGATCGGTGATAAGACCTACTACTGCATCCACAAAGACTAGCCAAGAGCTCATTTGACACCTGAGAAGGGCAGAGGGGGCAGAGCCCCTCTGCCTGTACTTTAGGGGGTTGGAAAATGGAATTCATGGATGTCATCAGAAAAAGGAAGAGCGTCAGGCGATTCAAGCCTGACCCTGTCCCTGAAGAAGAGATAAAATATATTCTCGAAGCTGCCAGATTAGCGCCGTCATGGGCTAATACCCAGTGCTGGCACTTCGTAGTGGTCACTGACCAGGATGTCAAAAATAAAGTTGGTGCGGCGGGGAATAGATGGATTGCCAAAGCCCCTGTGATAATAGTCGCCTGCGCCGAGCCGACACAGCCTGGAGTCAAAGGGGACCAGCACTACTATATGCTGGATATAGGTATTGCTATGGAGCATCTAATGCTCGCAGCAGCGGAGCGCGGCCTCGGCACGTGCTGGATAGGTTGGTTCGACGAGGCCAAAATAAAGGAGGCGCTAGGCGTACCCGAGAACATGCGTGTTGTCGCTAGCACCCCTCTGGGCTACCCTTCTGAGGAAGCAATTGCCACTACAAGAAAGAGCCTTGAGCAGATATTCAGCTACAACCGGTATGAGCAGAAATAGAGCACATAATTCGGCTTAAGGTATTACAATACAAGCGAAAATATAGGGAGGAAAAATTGGCAGATAATCCCCGGCAGGGACATTACCACGCCGGTATGTCCAGCAAAGCGTTTCTCGACGCAGAACGCGTAATCCAGGAAATCGGACTGAAGAACGGCGATAAGTTCCTGGATGTCGGATGCGGAGAAGGACGTTTCTCGATTGCTGCTTCGAAGCTCATCGGCAATCAGGGTAAGGTGTATGCTATCGATAGCTACGAAGAATCCATTAAAACCCTAAAAGAACAGACAGGGCGAGATAATATCGGCAATATCGAATCAATCGTAGCCGATGCGACCAAAAAGATGCCGCTGCCCGATGCCATTATAGACGTGTGTCTGATGGCAAATGTGATGCACGGCTTCCTTGCAAACGGAGAGGTTCCGGCCGTTATGGCAGAGGCAGCCAGAGTCATGAAGAAGGGAAGCACGCTCGCTGTGGTGGAATTCAAGAAAATCAACGGGCCTCCGGGGCCTCCCATATCGATAAGGATGACCCCCGAGGAACTCGAAGCCCTGATATCCGAATACGGCTTCAAAAGGAATAAAATCGTCGAGGTTGGTCAGTTTCACTATCTCGCAATGTTCCGCGCCATAGCCAGGCACAATAGCTAAGGTAGCTTTAGGCTTCTGAGAACGGCTCCATCCAGAAAGAGAGATTCTCAATCCCCTGCTGGCATCTGAAAAGCTCCTTTATTTCATTCTGCTCCTCTTCAGTAAGCGGTTTCTTGAAATCCGAATAGCCTATGACCTGCGTGAAATTCGAGGCAAACCTGCTGCCATCGTCGCTCAACGTGAATCTTCCGCACACATAAATGAGCTTCTTCCCCTTATGTTCCAGCTCATTCCATTGATACCCGCTCAGCATGTCTCCATACCATTCTTCCCATTTTTTCTTGAACTCGTTTTCCTTCATAGCAAATCTCCTAAAATAAATTAGTTGACATAAAACTAGTGCTCAACCATGGCCTGCTCCTTAAAAACGTCCTTGTTAGACGGGGATATGACCACGTTGCAGCCCCTCTCTCCTAATTCAATTTAAACATATCAGATGCGCACTGTCCAGGGGTTTGTCCATGCCCTCCAGAATAACGGTGGAAAAAACCGGGGACAGGTATTAGTTAACAAGCTATGGCATCTGAAAAAATCTCCCCTCTGAATGATTATTTAGTTGCTCATACTGTGAACCTGGCGACATGCGGTGCCTTTAATAACTCCCATCTGCCTTTTACGCCGCAGTCCAGCGCAGCCACCTCAATGTGCAGCATAGCGATCCCGCAGTCCAGGCGTTTGGATATGCCCCATTCCAGAAGCGGGCTATCTACAGAGATGGTTATGTTGTCGGGCTCCACGTAGAATTGCCACGGCTGCCTGTTTATCGCCGAAGGAGCTAGCCTCGCAGCCTCCAGAGCGGCCTTAATCCAATCAGGCCATTCCTTCTTAGCCAGCCCATAAACCATCTCTGACAGTGGTTTGCGCCGGTGGAACATTCCGAAGGCGGTCTGAACCCTTTCCTCCGCGGAGAAGTCCTTCACGGCATAGCCCACGGGAGTTACGGCAAACACCCTCTCGTTCTTACTTGTGCCGACGATGGACTCGGCGCGCCCACGGCGGAAAAACATAGAACCACCCACCCAGCATGTGCCCAGGCCCATAGCCGTAGCTTCGAGTATAACGCCCTCGCCCGTATAGCCGATCTTCTCGTTTACATAACGTTCGTTAATATCGCCGATGAATGCAATGAGCGATGGAGAGCCTTTGACCTTGCCATACGAGCCGGCAACGCCCCTGAGTACCCTGTCAGGTGATTCGGGGATTATCTCGGCACGAGCCTCAGGGTAAGGTCGGAATCTCGTGCAGACCTCTTGAAGTTGGCCCAGTTGAGACGGATCCAAAGGAATGGAGTCGTATCTGCGTCTTGACCTTCTGAGCCGTATGGCAGCATGCCACCGGGAAAACGGTATCTCCATGTATGTTACCCTCTTTTCAATGGCATGACAGCATTTTTGTATAAAACTGCAATGATAAGTGCGACAGGTAATGTCACGAGGCAGTGATATAATTAGCTCAGTAGAGTTATCTGCGTCTCCGAATCGAAGACATGCATTTTAGCCATATTGAGGACAAGCTCGATCTCCTGCCCGGGCCTTGCCGCCGTACGTGCGTCCACTCTGGCTAAGAACTGTTTATCGCCACTCACCATATGAAGGTAAAACTCATTCCCCATGAGCTCGGTAACATCCACCGTGGCGCGGATTGGCGAAGCGACAATACCCGGCGTTATGTACCGCGGGGAATAAATATCCTCGGGCCGGATGCCGAAAATAATCTTCTTATCCAGGTATTCATGCAATATGCCTGCTCTTTCCTCAGGCACGGGAACCTGGAATGACCCCGCATCCAGATAAATGCCGTCGCTGGCGCTTTTCACAATGACATCGAAGAAGTTCATCGCCGGACTTCCAATGAAGCCCGCCACGAACACGTTGCCCGGCTTCTCGTAGAGGTCCTGAGGTTTGCCGACCTGCTGCAAGACGCCTTTGTTCATTACGGCGATGACCGTAGCCATAGTCATGGCTTCCACCTGGTCGTGAGTTACATAGATAAACGTAGTGCCCAGCCGCTGGTGGAGTTTGCTCAGCTCAGCACGAGTCTGCACTCTGAGTTTGGCATCGAGATTAGATAGAGGTTCATCAAGCAAAAACGCCGCTGGCTCCCGCACAATAGCTCGCCCCAGCGCCACTCTTTGCCGCTGTCCACCTGAGAGCTGACGGGGCTTTCGCTTGAGCAAATCCTCTATGCCCAGGATGCGCGCCGCTTCTTTTACTCTGCGCTCTATCTCGGGTTTTGGTGTCTTCCGCAGGCTGAGGCCGAACGCCATGTTATCATGTACCGACATGTGAGGGTACAGCGCGTAGGACTGGAATACCATAGCTATGTCGCGATCTCTAGGAGGCACATCGTTGACCAGGCGGTGCCCGATGAAGATTTTGCCCTCGTCGGGCTCTTCCAAACCGGACAGCAGCCGCAGCACTGTCGTCTTGCCACAGCCGGAGGGGCCGACCAGAACTACAAACTCTTTATCCGGGATCTCCAGGCTGAAGTCGCTAACTGCAATAGTTTGCCCGAAACGCTTGTTTACATTCTCAAAACGTACTTCAGCCATGACTACTTCCGGGCGAAGACTGATATTTGTCCGACCCTAGGTGTTCCAACTTCAATTCTATCCTTATCCCAATCGTTAGTAAACCGCTGCTATCCCTTAACCGCTCCGGCAGTGATGCCCTCGACGAAGTAGCGCTGCAGCGCGAAAAAAACAATCAGAGGCAATATCATTGAAATGAACGCAGCCGCTGTGAGCAGTTGCCACTGAGTGCCGAAAGAGCTAACCAGGTTGTTGATGGTCAGGGTCATCGGCGCCTTGCTCGGAACCTGCAGGTAGACCAGCGCAACCAGCAGGTCGTTCCACACCCAGAGGAACTGGAAAATAGCCAGCGAAGCTATTGCCGGAACAGATAACGGTAAAATCAACCGGAAGAACACGCGCATATTTGAGGCCCCGTCGAGATACGCCGATTCCAGCAGCTCTTTTGGCAGGGTGCCAAAGAAACTCGTCAGCAAGAAAATGGCGAAGGGCAGACCGTAGGCAGTGTGCGCCAGCCATATTCCCGGGAAAGTACCGACTAAATGGGTGTCAGCAAAAAGGCGCAATACCGGAATCAGGGTCGCCTGAATCGGTACCACAATCAAGGCGACCAGAAAGATAAAGAGTATATTGCGTCCGGGGAATTTCATCCAGGCGAATGCGAACCCGGCGAAGCTGGCCACCAGGATAGGTATCACCGTTCCGGGTATAGAGATTATCAAGCTATTGAGGAAGCTGCGCCCCATCCCGTTCTGTGAAATTACAGAGCTATAGTTGTCCAGAGTGAACTTGAAGGGCGTTTGAAATGCCGTCCACCATCCCGTAGTGGAGACCTCGGTCGAAGGCCGGAAGGAGCTCACAAGCAGGCCAACGGTCGGGGTCAGCCACAACAAGGCTATGACGATCAGAATGACATGCAGAGGCAATCTTGAGAAGAATCTTCTCAGACGCGCTAATATTTTCAAGAGGATGGGCCTTATACCTGACGCTTCTGGGACGGCGGCCATCTAGCCCCCTCCTTGAAATCTGACACGACGGATACTGATGAACATGATGGGTAGGATCGCCAAAAAAAGTATCACAGCGAGAGCGCCTGCCTTACCAAAATCCTGATAATTGAACATCTCCTTGTACATCATGGTGGCAATGACATCGGTGTTGAAGTTGCCCGACGTCATTACCCATACAACATCGAAGATCTTCAAGGCCTGGATGACCAGCGTGGTGACGACAAGTGCAATCGTGGGAGTCAGCATCGGGATAATGATTCGTCGCACTGCCTGCCATTCGGTCGCTCCATCTACTCGGGCCGCCTCTAGTACCTCTGTGGATATACCCTTTAAGCCAGCCGAGAGAACCACCATGGCAAAGCCCGTCCACATCCAAACGCCCACCAATATGATGGCGACGTTGTTGGTGTGAAATGGCGTGGGTAGGACATGGTTCGTGTAAGGAACCGCCTGCTGCACAAGCCAGGCTTGCGGCTGGAGGCCAACCTTTGTGGCGACTTCGTTAACAAGTCCGATCTGAGTGAACCCCTGTGGTGCATAGGAGTACATAAACTTCCAGATGACCGATGCAGCTACGAAAGAGATGGCCATGGGGATAAAAATGACCGCCTTCGCTACAGCCTCGTATCTGACCCGTCCGGTCAGGATGGCAAAGAGCAGACCAAGGCCGACAGTGAGAAGTGTGAACAGCACTATCCAGAGTACATTGTTCAACAAAACGTCTTGTGTGGTTCGATTTGTGAAGATGTAGGTGTAGTTGTTAAAACCGACATAGGACGTGGAATTGGCATTCATGAAGCTCAGTCGCACGGTGGCGATGACAGGATAGATCAGAAATACCGAGACGAAGAGGAGCGCTGGCAGCAGCCACAGCCAGGGGGATAGACGACCCCGGCGGCGGCCCCGCCATTTGATTTCAATTCTTCCAGCGAAGCGGCTCCAAACGGACGAACGGTGGCGGTCATCGCTCATTGCACAACCATATCATAGTACTGTTGCGGGGCAATCCCGTTAATCATCTTACAGGGTTGCCCCGCGCTTTCTTGGGCAGCAATTCGTTAGACTTACGCTATTTCATCAATAGTTGGCTTTGGCCACGGACTCGATGTTCTGCAAAATACTGTCCAGTTGGCTAGGATTCTGCAGGTAGGACAGGACGCCAGCCCAATACGCATTTTCCACCGCTGCCGGCATAGCATCATCCTGGCTGAACCGGAAGATGGCAGCAGTGCTCAGTTGCCTGGCTGCATTCTGAGTTACAACATCCGGGTAGTCGCTCAAGGGTACTTGGTTGTTGACCGAAGTGAAGCCACCGCGTTTGACCCATATATCCTGTGCGGCCGCAGTAGATAGATACGTGACCAGGGAACGGACGGCCGGCGTATCCTTAAACGCTACCACCAGGTCTGCGCCGCCGGTCACAGCACTAGTGTAATTACCGTTAATGACGGGGAAGGGATAGAAGTTGTAGTCCTGCCCTGCCACCAGGCTGGGGAATTGGGTGGAGATGAACCCTGCGGTGAAGTCCCCCAGATAGTCCATAGCTGCCTGGGGCGGCGTCTCGAAGGGCAGGTAGGTACCATCCTGGAAGTTGGTGGCTAGAATCGCAGTAGCTCCGCCAGGAACGTAGCCTGGGGTCAGGGCGATCTGGCCGAACATCTGGAAGGCGTTCTTGACCCTGGAATCCGTCCATGGAATCTGATGGTTGACCCACTGATCGCTAACATTACCGCCGTACAAACTCAGGAAAATCTGGTCGATCCAGTCAGCGCCCGGCCAGCCGCTTGCGGCACCACTTGAAACGGCTACAGACCAGGGGTAAGCAGGCGTGGTCTTAGCCGCCACGATCTGATTGGAAAGCGCTATCATTTGGTTCCAGGTCTGCGGAGTGGTCCAGTTATTGGCCGTAAACGTTTTAGGGTCGTACCATATAGTCCCCTTGCTGGAGGCCTTCATGAAGATGGAATAGAGGTTCCCATTTACGGTGCCGAGGTCGACCCAGCCTTTCGAATAATCGGCGTTGATGGTCGTCATATTGAGAAAATTACTCAATGGTATCAGATTTCCGGCTTTGGCGAACTGCTGCATCAGCCCCGGGTTAGGAAGAATAGCGACATCAGGTGGATTGCCCGCCTGTATGCGAGTAATCAGTTCAGCATTCAAGTCTCGGGTGCCGGTGAAATTCACCTTGCCGCCCGTCTGCTGCTCCCATGGTGCCACCATAGCGTTGAAACTAGCTAGCTCTTCCCCACCCCAGGTCCCCAGCACCTCAACGCTGCCAATCGGCGATGTGACTGGAGTAGGGGTAGGCGTTGCAGCAACCGTTGGGGTGGGAGTAGGAGCGACCGTCGGCGTAGGAGTTGCCGTGGGCGTCGTCTTGCAGGCGAAAGAGCCTAATAGAGCTACCATGACCACCATCACCACCCCCAGCCAGAGCTTGCTGCGATGTAACGGAGTCTTTCTCATTTTACAGATACCTCCTTTAATATTTATTTGTAGTGGAAATAGTAACAAGCATGTAATTAAGAAGTTATAAAATTGACGCATGAAATGTTAAATTTCCGTGACATTTCAAGTTTATGCACGTGGTTAGACATAATGTTTCCCCTGGCGGGTTTTTAATGTTTCCAAACACGAAATGCTAGCTGTCCCAGAAGAGAGGTTGTATCCGTACTCTCAGATGTGATAATATTGGTATTCAATTTGTGCTATGATTAAGTGTCAAGCTAAGGTACAAGCCCATGCAACGCAGGAATAGTTCAAATAAAACAATCGTAATAAAGATCGGCGGCTCTACGCTAGGCAGCCATGACACTACGTTAGATGACCTGGTAACCCTTCAGAAGAAAGGCATCGTGCCCGTAGTTGTTCACGGCGGCGGCAGTAAAATCACCGAGTGGCTCAAGAAAATGGGGGTCTCTACGAACTTCGTGCGGGGCATGAGGGTGACCGACGCCGCAACTCTTGAGGTGGTCATCGCTGTGCTCGCCGGGCTGGTCAACAAGGAGCTTGTAGCCGCAATTGTGTCCAGGGGTGGCCAAGCCATAGGTCTGAGCGGTGCAGATGGTGGACTGATTCAGGGCAAGATTGAGAACCCCGAGCTGGGCTATGTGGGCAAGGTAGTGAAAGTCAATGCCGAACCCGTTAAAGCCATTCTCAGCGCCGGATATCTGCCTGTGATCGCTCCCGGCGGATTAAAAGTATCGGGTCGAGACAGTGACCCTGTGATGTTACTTAACATAAATGGAGATGCCGTGGCCAGCGAGATCGCTGGCGCGCTCAAAACGGAAAGACTCATCTTCCTCACCGATGTACCAGGGGTACGTGACAGCGAGGGTAAATTCCTGCCCAGGCTATCCGCCTCTGAAGCTAAGGAGATGATAGCCTCGGGGGTCATTCAGGGAGGGATGATACCAAAGGTGGAGGCCTGTCTCAGCGCCCTCTCGCGCGTGCCCTCGACTCAGATTGTTGATGGACGCACCGCGGGAGCGCTTCTTGCAGCTATCGAAAAGGAAAACGTAGGAACAAGAATAGAGCCATAAGATTGAAACATGAAGGGTGAGGTCAACTCGCCCTGTAACCCGTTCATCCTGAGCTTGTCGAAGGACGCGAAGGGGAATTCAGCGCAGAAGGTTAGGACAAAGAAATGACAGACTGGCAAAAACTGGAAAGCAAATACTTCATGCCCACTATCAAACGCATGCCTGTGACCCTGGTCAAAGGCAAGGGTGTAAGTGTGTGGGATGACAAAGGCAGAGAATACCTGGACTTCACCGCAGGTTGGGGAGTGAACAGCCTGGGACACTGCCATCCCGCGGTGGTAAAAGCCCTCACTGAGCAAGCCAAAACGCTCATCCAGACATCCAACCAGTTCTATACCATACCCCAGCTACAGCTTGCCGGGCTGCTTATAGAGAATAGTTGCTTTGACAAAGCCTTTTTCTGCAACAGCGGCGCCGAAGCCAATGAAGGCGCGGTAAAACTGGCACGCCGCTATGGCAAGCTACATTTAAATGGTGCCTACAAGGTGGTCACCGCGCTGAACTCTTTTCACGGACGCACACTGGCGATGACCGCCGCCACAGGACAGCGCAAATTCCATGAGCCGTATTTGCCCATCCCTGATGGCTTCATAAACGTAGAGTACAACAACATTGGCGCTATCAAGAAGGCAACCTCTGCGCAGACCTGCGCTGTGATGCTGGAGCCAGTACAAGGCGAGGGGGGCGTCAATATCCCAGACGACGGCTATCTCAAGGCCGTGCGAACCTGGTGCAATCAGAAGGGCATCCTTCTGATACTCGACGAAGTGCAGACAGGCATAGGGCGTATCGGGACACTCTTTGGCTACGAGCAATTCAATGCCGAGCCCGATATCATCACCCTGGCCAAAGGACTGGGTGGAGGCATACCCATCGGGGCGTTCCTGGCTAAAGAGAAAGCGGCCGTCTTTGCGCTGGGGGAGCATGGCTCCACCTTCGGCGGAAACCCTCTGGCCTGCGCCGTGGGTTATGAAACCTTGAAGTTTATCATCGAAAATGATATACCAGATAGGGTGAAAAAGAACGGAGCTTATCTGCTGTCCCGGCTTAAACAACTCAAGGCTAAATACGATTTCATCGTAGACGTACGGGGTCGCGGGCTCCTGGCAGCCATCCAGTTCAATAGCGACCTTACTCAGGATATAGTTAAAGCATGTATGGAGCGCGGACTCCTGCTTAATCCGGTAAAACCGAACGCAATTCGCTTCATGCCTCCGCTGACTGTCACCAAGAAAGAAATAGATGAAGCAATAGCCATACTGGATAAAGCCCTGGCAAAATCGTAGGGGCGAGATTTCCTCGCCCAACATTTAGGTAAAAACGAAAGCGAGGGACAATATTGAAGGACAAGGTTGTTCTGGCATATAGCGGCGGACTCGATACCTCTGTAGCGATCAGGTGGATCGGCGAGAAATACCAGATGAAAGTTATCGCCCTGAGCATAGACCTCGGGGCTGAGAAGGACTACGAGGGTATTCGCCAGAAGGCGCTCAAGGTGGGAGCAGCCAAGGCGCTGGTGGTGGATGCCAAAGATACGTTCATCAATGATTACGTCTTTCCCGCCCTCCAGGCGGATGCCATATACGAAGGACAATACACCCTTGCTACTGCACTGGCACGGCCTCTCATAGCCAAACTCTTAGTCCAAACCGCTCTCAAAAATAAAGCGACAGCCGTGGCTCACGGCTGCACCGGCAAGGGCAACGACCAAGTCAGGTTCGATGTATCTGTACTGGCCCTGGCCCCGCAGCTTGACGTAATAGCACCGGCACGCGAGTGGGGCTTTACCAGAGAAGAGACCATTGAGTACGCTAAACGCTACGGCATACCAGTGCCGGTCACGGTGAAGAGCCCCTATTCCATAGATGAGAACCTCTGGGGCAAGAGCATAGAGTGCGGCATACTGGAAGACCCCTGGGCAGAACCACCTGAGGAAGTGTTCACCTGGACCAAATCGCCGCAGAAGGCTCCCAACAAACCGCAGTATGTCGAGATAGGCTTCGAGCAGGGAATACCCGTCAGCCTGGACGGAAAAACAATGGGCGGCGTCGAACTGGTGGAGAAGCTAAACGTCATCGCCGGAGAGCATGGCGTGGGCAGGATAGACCACCTGGAGAACCGTCTGGTGGGCATAAAGTCGAGGGAGGTTTACGAGGCGCCGGCGGCTACCGTGCTCCTGGCAGCCCACCTCGCCCTGGAGCAGATGACCCTGGGCAAAGACCAGCTTCGCTTTAAGGCGCGAGTAGCTCAGGAATACGCCGATATCGTGTACAATGGTCTCTGGTTCTCAGCCATGCATGATGACCTCACAGCTTATGTCAAGAGCACCCAGACTCATGTAGATGGCACAGTCCGGGTGAAGCTGTTCAAAGGCAAGGCGACCGTGGTCGGGCGCAAATCGCCCAAGTCGCTCTACAGCTATAAGCTTGCTACCTATGACAAAGAGGACAAGTTCGACCAGAGCGCCTCGGTGGGCTTTATTCAGATATTCGGCCTGCCGGTGAAGACACAGGCGCAGGTACAGAGGAAGCTGGACAAGAGCCTCCGAAAAATCGAAGAGGGCGAATTCGTTTAAAATCATAAACTCAGAGGCCAGGATTTATGGATAAACCTTTGCGCGACCGTTTCAGTAAAGAACCCGATAAGCTGGCGAAGGGCTATACCGTCTCGGTGCCCTTCGATAAACGCCTGTATCGCCACGACATTGCAGGCTCCATAGCTCATGCCCGCATGCTCTGGAAACAGGGCATCATCCCTGATAAGGACGCCGAGCTAATCATAATGGGGCTCACTTCCATCAGGGAGGAGATCGAGAGTGGCCAGTTCAAGTTCAAAGAGGAACTTGAAGACATCCACATGAATATCGAGGCCCGCCTCATTGAGAAGATAGGCGATACCGGAGGCATGCTTCATACTGCCCGTTCCCGGAACGATCAGGTCGCCCTGGACATGAGGCTGTTCACCAAGGAAGCGATAAACCAGACCATCCATGGTCTCAAGGCTTTCCAGAGTGCGCTCTTAGACCTTGCCGAAGCTAATACTGGTGTGTCCATACCAGGGTATACCCATCTCCAAAAGGCACAGCCGGTTTTATTTGCACATTACCTACTCGCTTACTTCGAGATGTTCCAGCGCGACATCGAACGTCTCAAACAATGCCTCGAACGCACCGATGTCATGCCTTTGGGCAGCGGCGCTTTAGCCGGTGTGCCTTATCCCATAGACCGCAGCTCTGTGGCCAAGGAGCTGGGCTTCAGCAAGGTGAGTGCCAACAGTATGGACGCTGTTTCTGACCGCGACTTTGTCATAGAGTATCAGGCGGCAGCCAGTATAATCATGATGCACCTCTCGCGCCTGGCCGAGGAAATTGTGCTCTGGTCTACAGCCGAGTTTGGCTTCATCGAGATTGACGATGCCTTCGCCACAGGCTCAAGCATCATGCCCCAGAAGAAAAACCCCGATGTGGCTGAACTGGCGCGCGGTAAGGCGGGCAGGGTTTATGGCCATCTCCTAGCCATCCTTACCACCATGAAAGGCTTGCCCCTGTCCTATAACCGCGATTTGCAGGAAGACAAAGAGGGTCTTTTTGACTCTGTAGATACCGTGCTCGCCACGCTCGAGGTCTTCACCGCCATGATAGCTGGTTTGCACATAAATGCAGACCGTACCCACAGCGCCGCCGGGGGCAACTACAGCCTCGCCACCGACATTGCCGATTACCTGGTCAAGAAGGGCATACCCTTCCGCCAGGCTCATGCCACCGTTGGCAAACTTGTGCGCTACGCCATCGAAAACAAGAAGTCCTTGTCCGAACTTGACATAAAAGAATACAAAACGTTCAGCACTAAGTTTGAAGACGACGTAAAGTCTATCTCCGTGGAGTCCTCGTTGGTATCGCGCAATGTTCCTGGGGGAACTGCTCCGGAGCAAGTCCGGATATCGCTGGCGGCAGCGAGAAAGACGCTTAATGGCAAATAAAATCAAGCTGGCCCCCTCTATACTCTCCGCCGACTTCAGCCGGCTGGGCGAGCAGGTGGTAGAGGCTACCAGGGCAGGCGCTGATTATATACACGTAGACGTCATGGACGGGCACTTCGTGCCCAATATCACCATTGGCCCGCTGATAGTGGCGGCTATCCGCCCTCATACCCAGCTCCCTCTCGATGTGCACCTGATGATAGAATCACCGGAGAAATACATCCAGCAGTTTGCTCAGGCTGGTGCCAATATCATTACTGTTCATGTTGAGGTATGCCCCCATTTGCATAGAGTGGTAGAATCGATAAGAGAGTTGGGAGTCAAGGCAGGAGTCTCTCTGAATCCGAGCACTCCCTTGACTGCAGTCGATGAAGTACTGCCTGCTCTCGACTTAGCGTTGTTGATGTCTGTCAACCCCGGCTTCGGGGGACAGCAGTTTATCGAAAGCACAGTTAGTAAAATCGCCCGTCTCAGACGCAAACTGGATGAGCTAGGGCTGGACACTGAGCTGGAGGTGGACGGAGGCATTAATGCCGAGATAGCGCCCAGAGTGGCCAAGGCAGGTGCGCGAGTGTTGGTGGCAGGCGCCGCCGTATTCAACAAAAAGGAAAGTGTCTCACAAGCATTGGAGAAGTTCAGAAAAAGCCTGGACAGGCTTGATGATGGATGAAAGGGAGCTAGCCGCTAACCTTTTGCTGGGTGCGCAGGCATCTGGTGCAGATGTTAACCCGCTTCCTTTTTCCGTCTATGACAATGGTGGTCTTGCTAATATTAGGCAACCAGCGCCGCTGGGTATGGCGCTTGGAATGCGATATATTATCTCCAACCATTGGTTCCTTTCCACACAACTCGCACTTCAACGCCTTTCTCCTTTGACTAAAGCTCTGTTTTCTTGTAGAATTCACTTGAAAATATAACACAATCAAGCCGAGATAGCAAGTAAAATGAAGAGAGGGCGGGAAATCAAGAAGAGTCTCGTTGTTAATAAAAAGATTCGCTGCAACGGACATGACCTGAACGGCATGTTCAACTCTGCTACCCGCTGGCTTGAACGCAGCGCCCAGTCTATAAATGCCCTTAATGTTTTCCCCGTGCCGGATGGCGATACAGGCATCAATATGCTCCTGACTATGCGGGCAGCTATAGACGAGGCCGGCCGCAGCGATAACGGGAGTGCAACAGTGGTCGCCCAAGCGATAGCCAGGGGTTCCCTTATGGGAGCCCGTGGGAACAGCGGCGTAATCTTATCCCAGATATTCCGGGGGCTGGCACACGGTCTTGACGGTAAACGCACTTTCACCGCCCATGATTTCGCCAATGCCCTTACTAAGTCAGCCGACTTCGCCTATAAAGGGGTAACCAAGCCTGTGGAAGGAACCATCCTCACCGTCATACGCGAAGCTGCGGCTGCTGCTCAGGCCAAGAGTTCCTTAAACAACACTGACATGTTGGCAGTTATGGAGTCGGTTGTCGAAGAGGCCAAAGCCTCCGTGGCGAGGACGCCTTCTTTGCTGCCGGTGTTGCGCCAGGCCGGGGTGGTGGATGCAGGAGGACAAGGGCTTTACATCGTATTTGAAGGCGCCCTTCGCTACCTGCGAGGCGATACGGTGGAGGCCGAGCCCACAGAGACTGCATCGCCGCTGGCGGCCCCGATTATCTCTACCCCGAAGAAAGCGGAAGAGGTCCAATACGGATACTGCACGGAGTTCCTGCTCCATGGCAAAGGCCTCAATCCCGAAGCTATAAGAGAGAAGCTAATCACCCTCGGCGAATCGGTTCTGGTAGTTGGGGATGAATCTATGATAAGAGTCCACCTCCATACTTTTGACCCCGGGACTGCCTTGAGCTACGCTTCTGCTTTAGGTAACCTGCAGCAGGTGAAAGTGGAGAATATGGACGATCAGCATCAGGACTTCCTCGCGGCCAAACCACAGCAGCCGATAGGTGATGTCTCCACCATCGCTGTAGCCTCGGGAGAGGGGCTTATCCAGGTATTCTACAGCGTCGGAGCAACGATAGTCGTCTCCGGCGGCCAGACCATGAACCCCAGCGTCCAGGAGCTTCTGCAGGCAGTGGAATCGGTTTACTCAGACAAGGTTATCATCCTGCCCAACAACGCTAATATCGTTATGGCAGCGCGCCAGGTCCCGGAGTTGACCAAAAAGCAGGTCGAGGTAGTTCCCACAGAGACTATACCGCAGGGGATAGCAGCGCTCCTGGTCTTCAATTACGAAGCTGACCTTGCGACAAACGTTACTGCCATGAAGACAGCTATTTCAACTGTTCACAGCGGCGAGATCACCACCGCAGTGAGATCGATGAGTCTCGACGGCATGACTGTGAAAGAAGGGCAGGCCATTGCCTTTCTCGATGGCGAACTGGTGGTCGCGGACGATAGCATGCCGCAGGTTGTCCACAAGCTTTTGGACAGGATAGATGTTGAGAAGGCAGGATTGGTCACTATCTACTATGGGGCTGATACCGAGCAAGCCGAGGCCGAGCGCATAGGGGAATCGGTCCGGGAGAAATACCCCACCTTGGAAGTGGAAGTGGTTGCCGGCGGGCAGCCCTATTATAATTACATCATTTCTGTTGAATAAAACGAGTCCTAAGGCCTCCAATATATCCCCAATCTATTAGTAAGGGAAAGACTGCTTTGAACCAGACTATCGAGAGCTTGCGCAAAGTGCTGAAGCTGGAGCAGGCCAAAGGGTACAGCGATAAAGCCGTTATGGGAGGACTGGACAGGTTCCTGCGTAACCTGTCCCCCCCCGATAAGAAACTCTCTCGCCTGCTCTCGCCTAACTACTCGGCTCTGGACACCGGAGCACGGGAAAGATGGATTAAGAATTTACTGGGTCAGCTTGACTCAGGAGAACTAAGAACGCAACCACAATCTGAGACTATATTACCTCTACAGAAATATCTGACCACATCAGCCAAACGTCGCGACGAACAATCCCTGGACGCTCCCATCACATCAATTAGAGGCATCAACTCAAGTCTTGCCGGCAAATTCGGCAAGCTCGGCGTAAAAACAGTTCGGGATTTGCTCTATTTCTTCCCCCGGCGCCACATGGACTACAGCCGGAGAAAGCTCATCTCGGAGCTTGAGGTGGGTGAAGAACAGACTATCGTGGCCACCGTCTGGGAAGCCGCCCAGAGGGGCCCTAGATATAGGATGCGCAACACCGAGGCCGTAGTTGGCGACGAGTCGGGCAACATAAAGGTTATCTGGTTCAACCAGCCCTATTTAGCTAAAAAGCTCACCACCAACAGCCAGATTGTGCTCAGCGGCAGGGTGGCGGAATTCCGGGGGCAGAAAGTCTTCCAATCCCCCGAGTGGGAACTCCTGGAATCCGCTGACTTGATTCATACGGGCAGGCTGGTTCCTGTCTATCCGCTGACCGCAGGGCTTTATCCCCGGACAGTGCGCAGGATAGTCAAAGGGGCACTGGACCGCTGGCTGCCTGAACTGACCGATTTCCTTCCTGAAAGTGTGAAAAACAGTGCAGGATTGCTGCCGCTTCCTGAAGCTATTGGGCAGGCTCACTACCCCGATAGCGAGCTCAGCAAAGACCAGGCCAGGAAGCGGTTGGCTTTCGACGAGCTTTACCTCATCCAGCTTGGAGTGCTGGCCAAGAAGCGAGACTGGCAGGAAGAGGGCATAGGAAACGCCTTCGATGTCGATAGCGGCTATCTTGAGCCATTTTTTAACTCTCTGCCTTTCCAATTGACCTCCGCCCAGATGCGCGTCCTTGCCGAGATTCAGAGCGACTTGAGCAGACCCAAACCTATGAGCAGGTTGCTGCAAGGCGAGGTCGGCAGCGGCAAGACAGTTGTAGCTACAGCAGCGATGCTGCTGGCTGCCGCCAACGGCTATCAGGCTGCACTCATGGCACCGACAGAGATCCTGGCAGAACAGCACTTCAACACTATTTGCAGCTTGTTGAGTAGAGCCGGCGGTGAATCCGGCAATGGCAGCACTGTTCGCAAATTCGCATCGATATTTTCACACCCCATCAGCGTGGGGCTTATAATAGGAGGACTCAAAGAGAGCTCCAAACAGGAGCTTCAGGAGCTTGTTTCGGCAGGGGAGATAAATTTCGTTATCGGCACTCATGCGCTCATTCAGAAAGGAGTCAACTTCCAGAGTCTGGGGCTCTGCGTGGTCGACGAGCAACACCGCTTCGGAGTCATGCAGCGTGCTACGCTGCGCGCTAAAGGCTCCTTTCCTCATGTCCTGGTGATGAGCGCTACTCCTATTCCCCGCACCCTTGCGCTCACCCTGTACGGCGACCTTGACCTCTCAGTGCTGGACGAGCTTCCACCCGGCAGAGTTGAGATTAAGACGAAGTTCCTCAGCCCCGAGCAGCGGCAGAAGGCTTACGATTTTGTCCGCAAACAGGTCTCCGAGGGACGTCAGGCCTTCATTATTTGCCCCTTAATAGAGGAATCGGAGGCTATTCAGACCAAGGCGGCAATCACCGAATATGAGTATCTTTCAACAAGTGTATTCCCCGACCTGCGGCTGGGATTGCTCCACGGCCGCCTCAGCAGCGCAGATAAAGACGAGGTAATGCAGCATTTCCACAGCAACGAACTTGACATACTGGTATCGACGCCGGTAGTAGAGGTAGGCGTGGACGTCCCCAACGCCACTGTAATGTTGATAGAAGGCGCTGACCGCTTCGGCCTGGCGCAGTTGCACCAGTTTCGCGGCCGCGTGGGCAGGGGACAACATCAGAGCTACTGTCTGCTGCTTGCTGAGACGCCCTCAGCAGAGGCTAAAGAGCGCCTTAAACTCCTTGAAAGCATACGCAACGGCTTCAGACTGGCCGAGGAAGATTTGAGGCTCCGAGGGCCGGGAGAGTTCTTCGGCACCCGCCAGAGCGGCCTCCCTGACCTGAAGATGGCAAAGCTCTCCGACATCGAAATTCTGGAGCTTGCCCGCAGGGAAGCGATCCGTCTTTTCGAAGCCGACCCTTACCTTCAGCAGCCGGAGCACAAGCTCCTTGCCAGGGAGGTCAGCCGATTATGGAATAGCGAGGGGGAGCTAAGCTAGCTATGCTTAAATATAAAATCGCTCGACTTCTAGAACAAGCGGCTAAAGCTGCCCAAGTGGAAGGGCTGCTTCCTGCCATAGCCTTACCCGAGGTTATTATAGAGCGCCCTCAGAACCCTGAGCACGGTGACTATTCCTCCAGCCTCCCCTTAAAGCTGGCGAAAGCAGCGCGTATGGACCCGCTGGCTATCGGCAAAACCCTGGCAGACCTGATGGCCGAGACCAAAGAGGTGGAGAGGGTATCAGTGGCGGCCCCGGGCTTTCTAAACTTCTTCCTCACCGATAAATGGCTTGCTGAGCAGGTCGAAGAGATTTTGAGCGCAGGAAAGAGCTACGGAAACCTCGCTTTAGGCAAAGGCAGCAAGGTCCAGATTGAATTCGTCAGTGTCAATCCCACCGGGCCCATCCACGTCGGGCACGGGAGAGGTGCTGTCCTCGGCAGCACCCTGGCCAATGTGCTCAGCGCCGCCGGCTACAAGGTGGAGAGAGAATATTATGTCAATGATGCCGGCAACCAGATGGATGCCTTCTTTCGCTCCCTCTACTGCCGCTACTCGCAGGCTCTGGGTAGGGAGTGCGAATTGCCTGCCGACGGCTACCAAGGCTACTACCCGGTGGAGCTAGCTGAAAAGATAGTCGCCGAAAAAAAGAAGACTTTCCTCGATATGCCTTCCGAG